>JBBTZM010000045.1:0-2518 GCA_038061335.1 Patescibacteria group bacterium
AACCTCTATTACAAGATCCGCAATCTTGCGTCCTATCCGTTGAACGACGAGGGCAACTCGCCTAAAACCCTATCCACTCGCTTACAATATCCAAAAAACTGGGCTCATAGTCAATACGGGGCAAATGTTCGCGCAAAATCTCCTCCGCCCGCGCGCGCGTGCCTGCATCCACGAGTACCCGAAAAAAAGGATTAAAATTCCCCTTTTTCTTAAATACAATTTGGTCCAAGACGTCCTCATCTTCCAACACATGATACCCCGCGAGTCCCGCATACTCATAAAACA
This sequence comes from Patescibacteria group bacterium, assembly GCA_038061335.1. GTDB lineage: Bacteria > Patescibacteriota > Minisyncoccia > UBA6257 > GWB1-50-10 > JAUYPG01. The sequence goes on from JBBTZM010000045.1 coordinate 286, forward strand.
CACCCTTCCCCAAACCCACGCCTTCGTCATTTATGGAAAGAGTGAGTACCCGCGGCTTCCGTTTCCCGAAAAAAAACATCATGGGCGTCGCGATGAAGAGAAAAATAATAAAGAAAAAATTTCTCTGCCAGATGGCGATTAAAATAAGAATCACAGCAACGGTGCCGATGCCCCAGTACCACGAAACATCCTTCTCGCGATACTCGTGCTCCGCCGCCCGCCACACGACTTCACGTTTTTTTAATTTTTGCTTTTCCACAAAACTTTTAACTTAAAAACTTACGACTACGATGTGCCCAGGGTGGGAGTCGAACCCACAAGGTCTTGCGACCGGAGGATCTTAAGTCCTCTGCGTCTGCCAGTTCCGCCACCCGGGCAACACTTTACTTTTTTGAATCACGCCCCCAAAGATATATAACGATAAGAAATATCGCAATCGTAAGCCCCATAACGTCGCGGTTGATTATTCGTAGAGGAGTAAGGATCGGATCCCCATCCTCGATATCTCCTAAATTACCAAGAGACAGAATGGACCAGAAAAAACTCACGATCGCAAGAAACGCCGCTATTCCTAAAATTTTTTTACCGTGTTTTTGCATTTGAGTTTTGAGGCCGGAGGGGGAGTTGAACCCCCGTAAAAGGTTTTGCAGACCTTCCCCTAAACCGCTCGGGCATCCGGCCGTTTCCTAAGATAAGTATGATATATTTCACGCTTCCTTTGCAAACAAAGGTTCGTCAATGCAGTAGAATACATAAAATGTAAAATTTTTAAAGTATCCATCATTCGATATCTTAACTGAAACGCACGCGAACTGATGTACACTTTATTATGTTTAAGATGTAAAAAATTTTTAAGAGAATTTCCTAATTCTTTTAAAAACAAAGGGCTGCCCGATGTAAATATAACGCTTATTTTTTTCGGTTTATTATTTTTCATCCCTTCGCTATATACGCACCCATCACCATCAAAGTATCCTCGTGTGAAATCTGAAAAAAAATTGTCGGGCACATTCGGCAGACGGATTGCCTTTGATTTGTTTGGCGTAAGCCCAAGCTTCAACAAATCAGCGTACATACGCCGACTCCCAATACGGAAATAAAAGAGTGGAGAAGAAATATAGCCCTTCCCGTTTTCTGGGAAAACAGGCCTAGGGGGTCTCGTTCTAATAGAATGGCTAGAATTCAAAACAAACCGTATCTTTTCCAAAATTTCTCTATCCTTGCTCGTAAATTTAATATATTGAGTCCTAGAAGATCGTGCGTCCACAATGTCTCCATCGGCATATAAAAACCCTAAGACATAGGACATCTCTGGAGACCACATCTTAAAGAAATCCTGATTGCAAGATATACGATTTGATCCGCCACGCGGGTCAAGTGCGCCCATACGTTTATTTTACCCTTTTTCCTCAAGATTTGTAGCGTCCTGCACAATCTGAAAATGAAACTTCGGCACGCGCCGCAAACGGGTTGCCTTCAAAATAGCGTGACGGATATACGGCTCCTGCCGGCGGAGTTCGGTAAATACTTCGAGTTCCTTTTCGCGCGGAATAATCGCGATGCGAATTGTGGCATCAAGTTCGTCTTTTGAAACGGAAACGTTGAGCACGGTGAGAAGCGCTCCGGGCACGTGAAACTCTCGCACCAGAACAGAGTTAAACTTCTGTTGCAAAATACTCGCGAAGCGTTCTTTCTTGTGTGAGTTCATGCGCTACTCAAAAAAATAAAGTTCCTCTCCCGCCTCGATTGGCGCCGCGCTCTCCACGAGCATCCCGCACTCTTGCCCCTCTTTTGCCTCGGATACGTCCTTTTTCTTTACCTGAAGATTCTTTATTTTCCCTTCTCCAAGAATTTCGTTCCCCTTCCGAATCTCGAACGCCGATTGGTTTCGGATAATGCCCCCCGAAACCTTCCCGCCCATAATCCCCTCATTTCCCTTCCATTCTCCGAACACCGCGAGCACTGCCAATACTCCGCTCGGCTTCCGAAACATGAGCCGAAGACAGGCACGCACCTCGTCCTCAAGTTTATAAATAATATCCGAGGTGTACACGCGAATATGCTGCCCCTCCGCGAGATTTTCTGCCGCCTTGTCCACCTTGGAACGAAAGCCGACCACGAGCGCCCGGGTCCCCACCATGCTTTTTATATCCGACTCCGTAATCTGCCCGACGTTCGCCCCTACCACATGGACATTCCCCTCGCTTTTCGCAATCTTATCGATAACCCCCTT
>JBBTZM010000046.1:0-759 GCA_038061335.1 Patescibacteria group bacterium
TAACTATTTTTGGAACAACAGAATTTTGTCGGTCTCGGCTTACGAATACTCCTTATTCGCCGAGATATTTGGGCGGCAATGGCATCCTTGCAAGTTTGGCGGCAGGGAAGCACACTCCGGTTGACTTGATAAGCGTGATAGGGACCGATATGTCGCGCGCCAAAGTAAAGAGCATCTTAGGAGAAAACATCACGATTGAAAACGTGCTCCAGATGGAGGGCAAGAGCTTTGATTATGGAGCAACGTATGACGCAAAGTCATTTGAACTGGTAGGAGAAGAAATAGAATTCGGGGTTTATGGGTCATACCAACCGCGCGTCTTCACAAAAGAGGCGAAAGAAGCGAAATGCCTTCTCTTTAGCGGTTCAAACCCTCGGTTTGGGCTTGAGGTCCTGCGTCAGATATCAAACCCTGAAGTAATAGGAGTAAACACTCTTTTATATCATTTGAAACACAACGCGGAATACTCGATTAAGTTGATTGACGCGGCAACGCATCTTTTCACAAGCTTGAAGGAATACGAATACATGACCAAAGAGATGAACTATACGTTCTTTAGCCCGGAAAGACCATTACAATATATTTTTAAAACCAAAGGCATAGAGGGAGTTGAAGTGATCACGCCTCACAATAAAGAGCAGTTTCCCGTTCCTCGCGTTGTAAAACCACTCGACCCAATTAACGCGGGTGATGTTTTTGCGGGCACAATAATGGGAATGGTTGCAAAGGGATGTGATTGCGAAAAAAATCTAAAGGAGA
>JBBTZM010000046.1:769-5696 GCA_038061335.1 Patescibacteria group bacterium
ATAGTTGTGAGGGCGCAAGAAGAAGCGAAAAAAGTTATCCTAAATGACGCGTATTATCGGAGAGTATACACCAAGGAGTAAGTCCCTAAAACCCATTGTGCCCCCGCCTGGATTCGAACCAGGGACCATCTCCTTAAAAGGGAGTTGCTCTACCAACTGAGCTACAGGGGCATACGTTAGAATGACTAATTTCTAATTACTAATTACTAATTTCTAATTACTAATTTCTAAACATAGATAGTGTATCTTGCATTATTCTTATATTCAAGTATTTGTAAACCGCGCTTCCTCTGCTTTGCGCATAAGAGGAAGCGCGGATATGGTTTAGGGCTGTAGAGAAGAGAGTTCTTTCTTGTCGAGAAATTGGGACCGGATGACAATTTTTCTTTGCGGAGAAGCGGTTGTCTTTCCGACGATTTGGGCTGAGATGCCGTCTCGCGCGGCTTCTCGGATTACGATTTCGGCATTTTTAGGGGTTGCGAGAACGAGGAGCATTCCGCACCCGCCATGGAGTGTGCCATACGCTTCCCAATCGGTGAGATGATGTTTCGTATCGAGGGAAAGTTGTTGTGCGTGGAGGAGAACCTCCGCGGGTCGGGGCATGGAGTGAAGGAGAGCGCCGACGCCCTCCGGCAGAATCTCGCCAAATTTGCCCCATACGCCGCCTCCGGTGATGTGGGCAATGCCTCGGATGTCGGCAAGAGGAGCACGAACACTGCCGTCAGGGTTCCATCCGATGATTCGGGTGATGGTTCGGGCGTAGCTTCGGGAGGGAACAGCGAGTTGTTCCACAAATTTCCGCATTTCGGCGTTTTCCCGGAACTTTTTTTCGGAAGGACAGCCCCATGTCTGAAGGATGAGATCCGCGAAGAAAGTCCCGCCATTGCACCTGTATCCGGGTTCAAGGAATCCAACAACAGGCATTTCGGGTTCGATTCGTGAGGGGTCAATGAAGAGATCTCGGTGGGCGAGTCCTATGCAGGTTGCTCCCCACGTAAGGACGAGTTGTTCATCGGAGCGCGTATCGCAGAACGCGGTGATGCCGTGTTTCATAATCGCGGTCTCGCCGGTAATGTTCACGAGCCCCGCCTCATGAAGCGCCTCGCCGAACCCCTCGAAAAGAGCTCGGATAAGAGGAAGGTTCTCATTCGTGACACGTTTCACGTTGAGCTCATTCGCGAGAACAGCCGGGAAGCGGCCGGATCGCGCGAAGTCGTCCGCAGTCATGGTAATGATTTCCCACCCAAGACCGCGAAAAATTTCCGGCAAGCCGAGCAAGGTGAAGAACTGGGGCTTGTCTCCGGCCCCGTCATTCTCCATCTCCTCCATCATAACCAAATTCGCCGGATCGTCCGTGCCTCGAATCATGAGATCGAGGATGTGCCCTCTCCACAGCCACCCCACAGGTCCTCGGAAATTTCCGGGTTGATGGGGCACAATAGTTACAGCAGGGCAATTCCCGTAGCTACTGACAGAGACATCGTGCGCGAACCGGGAAACCACGTCTCCCGGATCAATCACTTCTTTTTGATAGACGTTCATGTGCGTACTTCCCATGAGAGACTGTGTAGTTGATAGTGGTCGGAACTCTTCAAACTGTAACACAAAAAGGGCGGTGGCTAAAGTTGATAGTATTGGGTAAAATAAAAACAATGCTAATTCAAATTATCATAGCATCGAGTATTGGGAGTATATTCGCGCTTGTCGGGGGGCTTGTGCTTCTCTGGAAAGACAAATGGGTAAAGACGATTTCACTTTTTTTGGTAAGTTTTGCCGCAGGCACCCTGCTTGGGGTGGCCTTTCTGGACCTTCTTCCCGAGGCATTGGAGGAAATCGGGGAAGGGAGGGGGGTATTTGTGGCAGCCCTTTTAGGAATACTCATCCTCTTTATGTTTGAAAAAATAGTCCACTGGCACCATTGCCACGATGACAAGTGCGAAGAAAAAACGATATCCGCTTCGATTCTTTTCGGAGACGCTATCCATAATTTTGTGGACGGCGTGGCGATTGCCGGAGCGTTTCTCCTCAGCATTCCCGCAGGGATAGCAACAACCATTGCGGTATTTTTTCATGAGGTGCCGCAGGAAATAGGCGACTTTGGCGTGCTCCTGCACCTGGGATACAAAAAAAGCAACGTGCTGGTTCTAAATGTGTTAACCGCCTGCACAACGTTTATAGGCGCGATAGCAGGATATCTTTTCTTGTCACGAGTGGAGCATTGGATTGGCTACATCCTCGCCTTTGCATCAGGAGTTTTTATCTATATCGCGACCTCAGACCTTATCCCCGAGGTGCGGCGTAGGGAAGAAGGGCGCCATCTCTGGCACATGATAATAATGTTCGTAGGAGTTGTTCTAATTTTCGTGGTAGGGATTCTGCTCCCCGAATAACTTACGAGGTGTTGTGATGATGCAAAAGCGTAACAAGTCCGGCAACGGCAAGGACCGCGTTTTTGACTACGAACTCGCCCGCGAGGGAAAGCACGGGGAAATAGGGTTGGAACACAACTTCAAATCCGCTTATAAAAGTTAAAAACGTCCCCAATAGGTGAAGGATAAGAAGCGTGTGGGTTGCGACGCGGAAGCGGCCGAGGACAAGGAGCGCGCCGATTGCGGCTTCAAAGACCCCGAGTCCGATAAGTCCGTACCCGGAGGCAAGAAAAGGGAAGACGGAATGAACAAGGTCGTACACCGGATTGAAACCGAAAATTTTCAAGAGTCCAAACCAGACAAACACAAGCGCGAGCGAAAAGCGAAGCGCGCTGACAAGGACATCTTCATAACGGGAAGCGGAGTTCATATATATAGTATATCAAATATGAGTTTCGTTTTTTCGAAAAAAGGGGGTACTATGCGGTGATGTCCGACAATAACGTTGTCATTCGCTTTAGCGATGTGTCATTTGGGCATGGTCATACTAGGCCTATTTTGAAGGAGGCCTCTTTTTCCGTACGAAGGGGGGCGAAGGTAACGCTCATGGGTCAGAACGGCGCCGGAAAAAGCACAATCTTCAAACTTATCGCAAAGACACTTGTTTCGGATTCCGGCGGAGTCCACGTCGCGGAGGGGTGCGCAATCGCCCTCGCGAGGCAGGTCATCGCGCGAGGCGATATGGAACTTTCCGTGCGTGAGTTTTTCGAAAAGGCGTTTCCGCGAAAAATATACGACATTGAGCCGAAAATCGACGAGGTCCTCGAAGTGGTACACCTCCACGCTCCGCATGCTCGGAAAATCAAGTCCTTTTCAGGGGGACAGCAGGCGCGTCTCCTTCTTGCCTTCGCGCTTATCCAGAACCCCGACATCCTTCTCTTGGACGAGCCGACAAATAATCTGGACAAAGAAGCCCTCGCGCGCCTTACGAAGTATCTTGTTTGGTACGAAAAGACCGTGCTCGTCATCTCTCACGACGCGGACTTCTTAAACGCCTTTACCGAAGGCGTACTGTATTTGGATGTGTTTACAAAAAAAGTCCAGCAGTTCGTTGGAAACTACTTTGACGTGCGGGAAACCATTACCGCGGAGATGGAAAAAGAAAGGCGGGCAAACGCGAGGGCCGAAAAAATAATTCAGGAGAAAAAAGACAAGGCAAATTTTTTCGCGCATAAGGGCGGGAAGATGCGGGTGCTCGCCAAACGCATGCGTGACCTTGCCGAAGAACTTGAAGAGGGGAAGGTGGAGGCGCGGAAAGAGGATACGGCAATACGGCATTTTCACGTTCCGGTCCAAAAGGACATCGGCGGAGAGATTCTCGGCATCTCCTCCCTTTCCGTTATGAAGGGTCACGCGTCCGTGGAAAAAGAGGTGAATATTTCTCTCCACAAAAACGAACGCTTGCTTTTGTCCGGGCCGAATGGTGTGGGGAAAACAACGCTCCTTGAATCCATTGTGAGCGGAAGGGCAAAAGGAGCGCGTGTGGCCCGCGGAGTCCATGTCGGCTATTATCGCCAGGATTTTTCCAACCTTGATTTCGAAAGCACGGTCTATGACGCCCTACAGAAGGTAATGAAGGTGACGGACGAAGGAGTATTGCGCTCCGTTGCCGCCGGATTTTTGCTCACAAAAGACCTGATTGGCTCGAAAATAGGCGCGCTTTCCGAGGGACAAAAAGGGCTCGTCGCTTTCGCGGAGCTTGTGCTCATGGCCCCGGGTCTCCTCATTCTTGACGAACCCACGAACCATATAAATTTTCGCCATATTCCGGTCATCGCGAAAGCCCTTGACGGATACGAAGGCGCCATGATTCTCGTAAGCCATATTCCCGAATTTGTGAGCCAGATTAGAATTGACGAAACCCTCGATCTTGGGAGGTGACTAGACACAACATCTTCACGGCGAACTTGTCTTATCGCCACCATTCCTTGACGCTTCGCGGCCAGCCGACCAAAAGGAGTAAGGCGAGAGGCGCTCCCCAATTTGCCGAGCGTTCAACAAAATCCCAGATTGGCATGCCGATAATCGGACGGAGAAGTGCGGTCCAGAATCCCCACAACACCATCCAGAGAAGAGCGATTCGTACGGGCTTCAAGAGAACGAGTATCGCGAGAGCGATATCAAATAAGCCGATGAGGAATAAAAGTTTCGTCGCGAGTCCCGCGTCGGTAATGCCGAAAGTTCCGAACCAGCCCACCCAATCCTTTTTGCCCTGCAAGGCGAAGACGCCGTGGCCGATAAATTCGCCTGCCACAGAGATACGGAGCACCCACCCGATAAGTTTTGTATTCATAGATATATTATATCATTTTACCCTACCTCGTTCCTGATTTTGTCGCACACAAACCTTACCCTATAGCGCGAACGCGACAACGCCCCAAATAATTGCGAGGGCGGCCCAGACGTAGTTTAGCCGCGCGGGCCACTTGAGAACTGACGTTAACGCAATAAGTATTCCCATGAGGATTGCTCCTCCGCCGAAAAATGTATCTGACATA
>JBBTZM010000047.1:0-1123 GCA_038061335.1 Patescibacteria group bacterium
CGGACTTCTTGTGGGAGAGGATTTTGAATAATTGCAGCAAGTGATGACAGCCCTGAAGAATGGAGCGAAACTCCCGGGCGGATGCCGCGACAAAAAGAGCTGTGAGAGTTATTGCAAAAACCCCGAACACGCCAAAGAGTGCATGGAGTTCGCGATTGCGGCAGGGTTTATGTCTGAAGACGAGGCCGCAATGTTTTTGAAGACGGGCGGGAGAGGCCCGGGAGGATGTTTTGGAGAGGAGTGCGAGGAATTTTGCAATAACCCGAAGAATGAGGAGGTGTGTTTTAACTTTGCTTTAGAACACGGACTTATCTCCGAAGAAGAATTAGAGGAGATGCGGGAAGGCATGGAGAGCGCGAAGGAGGCAATCGAGGACGCGCCGGATGAGGTGCGCGCCTGCTTGGAGGACGCGCTTGGCAAGCCCGTAGTGGATGGAATTCTCGCGGGCACTGGCCGTTCGAGCGAAAGCATAGGAAGGGCGATGGACGGATGCTTCCGTCAGTTTGAGGGGGAGATGCGCGGCGAGGAAGATTTTTATGGGGATGAGGGCGGGTATTATGAAGATGGTGGCTATGATGAGGAGTTTCAAGACGATGAGTATTTTGATGAAGAAAATGAAGACGAATTCGGAGGAAACCTTTTGGATAAGGCAAAACAATTCTTCAAGAAACTTTTGGGGAGGAAGTAGGAGTGGTATTCTGGTGCGCCCGCCAGGACTTGAACCCGGAACCTTGTGGTCCGAAGCCACACGCTCTATCCAGTTGAGCTACGGGCGCAGTTATTTTTTGTGTTTTTCGTTGCGAAAAGCGTACCACAAACCAAACGCAAAAATACCGAAGAGAATAACCGTGAGGATGTTATTGAGAATTTCGTAGTTCATAGCCGATTAAATAATAATACCGCAAGGGTGAAAGGAAAGAAAGCGCCTAGTCCGGTTTTGGCAAAGAGAGAATTTTCAGCATATACTTTTATGTATGGATATTATATCACGAGAAATTCGGAAGATTGCGGAAACGCTTACAAAAAGCGGTTTTCAGGCGTATTTGGTCGGCGGGTGCGTGCGGGATATTTTGATTGGAAGAGAGCCCAAGGATTGGGATATCGCGACAAACGCCAGGCCGGA
>JBBTZM010000047.1:1223-4489 GCA_038061335.1 Patescibacteria group bacterium
TTTTGATTGGAAGAGAGCCCAAGGATTGGGATATCGCGACAAACGCCAGGCCGGAGGAGATTCTTCGGCTTTTTCCCGACTCGGTGTATGAAAATAATTTTGGAACAGTAGGCGTCAAGATCGAAGATTCAAGAAACAAGACGCAACAGGTAGTAGAAGTGACGACGTTTCGGGAGGAGGGGAAATACACGGACAAAAGGCATCCGGATGAGGTGAAGTTCGCGAAAACGATTGAGGAGGACCTCGCGCGTCGCGATTTTACGATAAATGCGATTGCTGCGCAATTTCCAATTTTGACGGACCCGTATGGGGGCCGAGAGGACTTGAAAAAAAAGGTTATCCGCGCCGTGGGGAAACCCGAAGAGCGATTCGAGGAGGACGCGCTTCGGCTTATGCGCGCGGTGCGGCTCGCAGCGGAACTGGGGTTTGAAATCGAGGAGAAGACCGCCGCAGCTATTGTGAAATTTGCGGATGGCTTGAAAGACATTGCGGCAGAACGCGTTCGTGACGAATTTGTAAAGATTGTCATGTGTGATGACTCCATGCGCGGAGTGCAAACGCTGGAGGACTTGGGGCTCTTGAAACATGTCATACCGGAACTTCGTGAGGGAATCGGGTGCGGGCAGAATCTTCACCACATCTACAGCGTATGGGAACATAATCTTCGGGCTTTGGATTACGCCGCGAAAAAGGGCTATGAATTGGAAATCCGGCTTGGGGCTTTGCTTCACGACGTGGGGAAGCCGCATTCAAAGCGCGGAGAGGGCAAGCACTCAACCTTTTACGGGCATGAGATTCACGGCGCGAAGATGACGGCAAAAATTATGGACCGCCTGCGATTTTCCAAGGATATCGCGGAGAAGGTTCACCACCTTGTCCGGTATCATCTTTTTTATTACAACGTGGGAGAAGTATCGGAGGCGGGCGTGCGGCGGTTTATATCGCGTGTCGGGATTGATTTTGTGGATGACTTGGTGAAGATTCGGGAGGCGGACAGGATTGGATCGGGCGTACCGAAGGCGAAGCCATATAAAATCCGGCATCTTTTGTTTATGATAGACAAGGTGCGGAGGGACCCCATCTCCCCTAAGATGCTTGCGGTAAACGGGGATGACATCATGAAGATTCTTACTCTTCCGCCCTCGCCCAAGGTAGGATGGGTATTGTCCGCGCTTATGGATGAGGTTTTGGAAGAACCAAGCAGAAATAAGACTCAAGACTTAAGACTCAGGATAAAGGAGTTAGGACGACTGACAGATAAGGAGTTGCAGGAATTCGCCAAGAAGGGGAGGGAGAAAATCGGCGAGGCGGAGTTGGAAGCGGAAAAGGAAATGCAGGAGAAGCACCGAGTATAACCACATTTTATATATGAAAGAAGGAATCCCCAAAATGGATACGAAGCAAGAGGTCTCATTCTCCGAATTCGAAGAACGGGTATTCCCAGGCTTACCGGAGGTAATGGAGAAAAATCTTCGGAGTAAGTTTGATACAGGAGAAAGAATGGATGAATTCATTGCAGAACGTATCGAGGAAGATCTTCCCGGCGCAATTCAGAGCGAGCGGGAATTTTCAAGACAGGTTTTTGAGGTATGCGCCAGATGGGCGAACGAGCGGGATTCGATCGTGCTCTGGGACGTGGATGAGACGATGGGGAAGTATCTTTTTGGACCTGACGGGAAACCGAGGTGGGGGTTTCGTCCGGTTCTCCTCCCTCTTTTTGAGTTTTTGCAAGAGAAATTTCCGGGTCTCCGCCATGGGATTTTGAGTTCTCGCGGGGATATTCAGGATCAATTGAACGATCCGGAGCATCTCCAGCGCATCTCCCGGTTCATTGATCCGGAACACGTGTATTCATCCCGCGGTAAATACGTTCCTTCTCAAGTTGAGAACGCATATAACGAAAAAGGACAGGAACAGGGGATTTATAATATAACCCCCGAGAAAGCCGAGATACTGCGTGAATTGCGTGAGAACGGGAAGAATGTAAAAGATATAGACGACGACGGGGTTGCCGCGCTTGCCGGGAAAGACGGTTTGTATGTTTATGCCATGTGGCCGAACGAGTATTTTTGCGGATAGCGCGAGTTGTGGGGAAGAGAAAATAGAGAAAGAAGAGACGGGGGCGGAGGAGGGAATACGGGAGAAACATAAGGTGTAAAAATAGGCACTTCACTTTTTTTCTTGCTTTGTGTATTTTAAAAGCAGGACTTTTTGGTTTCTACATACAAGGGGGTATGGCATGGAATGTTCGGTGCTTTCTCATAAGGAGGAGGCGGATCTCTTCCGGCGATGTAAGGACGGAGACATGGAGGCGTTTTGTCGTCTCGTGCTCCATAATATGGGGCTTGTGCGGAAAGTGGCGGCAAGGTTTGTGCCTTTGCAGACTCTTCCTGAGTTGTTCAGCCATGGCATACTCGGGCTCATCAAGGCGATTAGGAAGTATGATGAGCGGCGCGGTAGTAGGTTCTCAACGTATGCCGTGAAGGCAATCGAGCAAGCAATTTCACGCGGGGTGCGCGAGACGGCGTGGATGATTAAACTTTCCGCCTATGCCACGAGGGCACTTCGTGAAATTGGTGAAACAGCTGATTTCGCGGGTGACATCGGAGATGGAGAGCCTGCTGTGATGGCGAACGGTAGCCTTTCTCCCAGAAGGAGACGAACCGCGATTTTGGCCGGTTTTGCGCAAAGGCCGAGGTTGCTTGATGATACTTCATGCCTTGAGCTCCTGCCTGATCCGAACGCTCTCAATCCGTTTATTAACATTGAGAGGATGGATACTGTTCGGCTGCTCTTGGGGTGTCTTTCCGAGCGGGAATGCGATGTCATAAAAAGACGCTTCGGACTGGAATGTCCTGAGGAGACCCAGAAGGAGATAGGGCGTAGTTATGGAATCGGTGAGCAGTCCATAGCTAAGATTGAAGCCGATGCTCTCCGGAAGATGCGCGAGCGCGCGGTGAGCCTGTCGATGATTTAATATTTCATCGGCAGGTTCTTTTTTTTACATTTTTGTGTATAGTTAAGGTGTCCCTTGTCGTCCCGCCAAGGCGGGACTCGCTCGGGATGCTCCATTTTTTGGTCTCTCCGCCTGTCGGCGGAACAGAGAAAATGGGCACGGGCCGGAGTATGCCGGTAGTACGCGCCCTTCGGGAGGGCGTAGACCGAGTTCGATTCTCGGCGGCCCGACATAAACTGCAAAGAGAGTCCTTGCGGATTCTCTTTGCAGTTTATGTCGCAATTACTGAACGCCGCTCGAACCTATTTTA
>JBBTZM010000048.1:0-3375 GCA_038061335.1 Patescibacteria group bacterium
ACGAGACGTCATTACCCTACAAACCTAGTGTCTCATATGTATCTGAACCTGGACAGAGGGGTTTTGTGTAGGATAGAGGAAAGCGCAAAATAGCTTGATATGAAACGTGGAACGGGCGGCTTTTTGAAAATGGGCCGCCCGTCTTCGTTCTACATGGGTCCGCGACAGGTTGAGCAGAGAGCTGGATACCCAACCGCGGTTAAGCATCTCGAGATCCATGTCATTCCCGCCAGCCCTGTCGCCGCTTGGTGCCGCGTTGCAGAACTGAATTTATTATAGGCCTGTGTACCAAGCGCTTCAATACGCACAAAGATTTGTGAGAGTTTGTTGGGACACAAAAAAGGAAATGGCACGCGTTTGGGCGCGTGCCAAGTACGGACAATTGCAAGAGACAGAGAAGAAAGACTTCAGAGGACCGGATGAAGTCCGCGGTGTGGGTGGAATGTTCAGGGCGCGAGTTCTCGCCCGCCAGTCGTCCGCGCCTTGATGGGGTTCCTTGCTCTGCCTACATTCCCATCACTTTTTTTATTGTATGACTTCCGAATCTTTTCTTCAAGGGGATTTTCGGATAGGATGGAAGAATAGAAATGTCTAATTTCTAATTATTAATTTCTAATGACGAGGATTAGAGAGGAAATTAAAAAAATTATCCGAGGCGCGCTTCCTTACAATTTTGATGGGGAAGTTTTGGTTTCCGTACCGGATGTTACGGAACACGGGGACTACTCGACGAATGTGGCGTTTGCCTTAGCGAAGATTCAAAAGACAAGCCCAAGGGAGGCGGCGGAGGAAATGGTGGCGAAGATTAAGGAGCAAGGATTAAGGATGAAGGAAAATGTTTTTTCACGCATTGAAGGAGCGGGAGGGGGGTTTATCAATTTTTGGATTTCGGATGAAGCCCTTTTTGGGAAACTCGGTGAAATGCTATGGAAGCCGGAAGGGTGGGGAAGGAGCAACACCGGGAAAGGCAAGAAAATCAGAGTTGAATATTTTCAGCCGAATGTGGCGAAGATTCCTCATGTGGGGCATATGCGGAGCGCGGTTATCGGGGACGCTTTGAAACGGATCTTTTTGTCGCAGGGGCACAAAGTGGTTTCGGATACGCACATCGGGGATTGGGGCACGCAGTTTGGAATTTTGCTTTACGCGTGGAAGGAGGCGTCAAAGGAGGATCAGGAAAAAATCAAAAAAAACCCCGTGCGGGGCTTAAATGATTTGTATGTGGCGGAAGGAAAAAAGATTGAGGCAGAGCCGGAGCGGCGGGAGAGGGGAAAGGAGGAGTTTGCAAAGCTGGAACAGGGAGACAAGGAGAATAGGAAAATTTGGAAATGGATGGTTACCGTTTCTTTGGTTGAATTTGACGAAATCAAGCGGAGATTCGGGCTTTTGCGTTTTGAGGAGGAGCGCGCTGAATCGGTGTACGAGGACGCGATGCCTCCATTGGTGGAACGCGCATTGAAGAAGGGGGTTGCCGCAAGGAAGCCCCTCGACTCCGCTCAGGGCGTAACCGGGGCGGTGGTGGTGGACTTGAGCGATGTTGGGTTAGGGGAGGCGGTACTTCTGAAGTCGGATGGGGCATCCACCTATCTTTTGCGGGACCTCGCGACCTTGGAATATTGGGACAAGAAAAAACTGGATAAAAATTTGTATGTGGTTGATATTCGGCAGTCGCATCACTTCAGCCAAGTATTTGATGTGGGGAAACGGTTAGGAATCCCGCTTGCTTCGCGGAGCGAGCATATTGTATTCGGGTTTATGTCTTTGCCCGAGGGTGCGATGAGTACCCGGAAGGGAAACGTTATCGGACTTTTGGACGTTTTAGACACAATGGAGGCGCGGGCGCGGGAAATCATCGAGAAAAAAAATCCGGAATTAAAAAATAAAGAAAAGGTTGCGAAGGCGGTCGGGGTCGGGGCATTGAAGTATTTTGATTTGTCGCACCACCCGAAGTCGAACATTATGTTTGATAAGGAGAAGGCGCTTTCATTTGAAGGCAATACCGGTCCTTATTTGCAATATACGTACGCGAGGTTGAGAAGTATTTTGCGCAAGATACAAGATACAAGACACAAGAAACAAACAAGTCCAAAATTCGACGAATGTGAGCGAGGATTGCTCGTGGAGATGTTGAGGTTTCCAGAGGCGGTGGAGGATGCGGCGAAGGTGTACGCGCCATCCGTGCTTGCGAATTATTTGTACGGCCTCGCGCAGAAGGCGAACGAGTTTTATCATTCCCATCCGGTCTTGAAGGAAGGCGACGCGGAGAAGCGTCGGTTTCGCCTCATGCTTGTGGAGGCGGTTGCCGCAACCCTGAAGAACGGGCTTTATTTGCTTGGGATTGAGGCCGTGGAAGAAATGTGAGTATAATGGCTGTATGTTTGGCGATTTAGACAAGTTCTCCTTGCCGGAGTTTGAGAAGGAGGTAACGAAATTTTGGGAGGAGAAGGGGATATTCGAGAAAACACTCGAAAAGACGAAAAAAGGGAAGCCGTATTCTTTTTATGACGGGCCTCCTTTTGCAACTGGTTTGCCCCACCATGGGCATATTTTGGCTTCGACTATAAAAGATGTCATTCCCCGCTACCAGACCATGAGGGGGAGGTTTGTGCGCCGGAGGTGGGGATGGGACTGCCACGGACTTCCGATTGAAGAGATTGTGGAGCGCAAACTCGGGATTTCGGGAAAAAAGGATATTGAGGAGAAAATCGGCATTGCGAAATTTAATGAGACGTGTCGGGAGACGGTTCTTCAGTATGTTTCGGAATGGCGAAAGATGATTCGGAGGATGGGAAGGTGGATTGATTTTGATAATTCCTACAAAACCATGGATACGGACTACATGGAGTCCGTGTGGTGGGCGTTTAAGGAGTTGTATAAAAAAGGATTGGTGTATGAGGGACGGAAGGTTTTGTTGTATTGTCCTCGGTGCGAGACACCGGTTTCGAATTTCGAGGTTGCGATGGATAATTCGTACAAGGATGTGACGGAGGAGGCGGTGACGGTGAAGTTTAAGATTAAAATAAACAATCTGTCTCGTGACTCTGTTGTTATTGGGAACCAAGAATGTCCTCCATGGCCTGTCTATCTTCTTGCTTGGACAACGACTCCCTGGACACTTCCTGGCAATGTCGCTTTGGCTATCGGGAAAGATATTGAATATTCGATACGCGAAGATAATGAAAAAAAGGAAGTAATAATTCGTGCTTCCGATTCTCCTGTTGGTAAAGAACTTGGTTCTAATAGGCGAGTTTATGGTCGTGATTTGATTGGTTTGGAATATGAGCCATTGTTTCAGGTGGAGGGGATAGTGAGTCATCCGCAAGCGCATAAAGTGTATGCCGCGGATTTTGTGAATACGGATGAGGGGACGGGGAT
>JBBTZM010000049.1:0-1423 GCA_038061335.1 Patescibacteria group bacterium
GACTTCGGCGACATTCAAGCTCATCTCTTAGATGACTCGGTCGAGTTCCGGTGTTCGGACGATTACTATGATTGTGTAGTGACTCTTGAACGAGCGCTCGAAATGGCGAATGCGATTGTCGCTAAATATGGGAATGACGCCCGCTTCTCCTTTTGACGTTTGCCGGGGGCCATACACATTCGCGTAGCGAAAGATGGTGAAAGAAAATTTGCCGAAGGAAGAGTAAAACCGAACTATATCCTCACCGAGTTTTTTAGAGAGAGCGTACGGAGAGAGCGGGTCCAGGGGCTCGGTTTCGGAAACAGGAATGCGTTCCGGAGCCGGCTCGCCGTATATAACTCCTCCGGTTGAGGCAAAGATGAATTTTTTGACGCCTCCTTCTTTTGCCGCGAGAAGCGTGTGGAGCGTGCCCATCACGTTTACCTCCATAGTAGGCCCCGGCTCGCGGAGCGAGTGCGCGACCGAGACCATGGCCGCGTGGTGGCTGACAATATCGGGACGCTCGGCCTCGAAAATTATTCGGACGGCAGACGCGTCTCGAATATCGGCCCTATGGAGCCGCGCGCGGGGATTCACGTTCGCTTCTTCTCCGCTCTTGAAATTATCGAGAATCGCGACCTCATGCCCGGCCTCGATACAGGCATCCGCGATATGCGAGCCGATAAACCCCGCGCCGCCTGTGATGAGAATTTTCATGTTATGTTGCTTGTCTAAAAAACGCGCGAAATTCTTCTACAATCGGGGCGCGAAGAAGAATAAGAATTAGGAAATAGAACAAAGCGGAGAGAAGAATAATAAGAAGAACATGCACATGGAAGAGAAGAAGGATGTAGCTCATGAGCCCGGGCCCTGCAAGTGAGGCAATAATGACTTTGGGGAGGAGCCGAAAAGTCGAAAATTTTTGAAGCCGCCGCGCCTCCCGAAAGATAAGTCCGCGATTCACGCATACTGCGCAAAAAGTGGCAATGGCCGACCCCGCCCCTCCGTATCTTGGAATAAGAATAACATTCAAAATAACGTTTGTAACGGCTCCGAGCGCGGCGGAAGAAGCCATGACAAAGCGCCTGTCATGCGCGAGCACGATATTGTACACCACTCCGCGGGGAAAGAGCCAAAAGAGCGTGAGGAGGAGAATCTGGAGTGTGAGGGCTGAGGACACGTACTCTTCACCATACAGAAAGAGAAGAAGGGGAGAGGCAAGGATAACGCCGCCGAGAAGGAGCGGTAAGGCAATGGCAAAAAGTACGGAAAAAGCCCGTTCGACGAGCGCCTGAAGGCGGGCCGCGTTTCCCTCCTTTACAAGTCGGGAGAGCATAGGAAAAATCGTGAGCGACAAAATGTCAGGAAGGACAAGAAGCAGAAAGATAACGCGCTGGGCCGCGGCGTACCTGCCGACCTCGGCCACGCCTTTCCACCACCCGAG
>JBBTZM010000050.1:0-4897 GCA_038061335.1 Patescibacteria group bacterium
GTATATTCCGAAGTCGGAGCGAATTTATTGAACATCCGCACGGAATAGTCCGAAGCAATAGGGAGGGACGTTGGTATGGTCCAGTTATAACTTCCGTTGTTTGGCGCATCAACCACTATAAGGCTCATGTATAAATTCCCTCCTTTCAATAAACTCATGCGCACGTCCGTTGCCGGCGCCCCGAATGAGTCCACCGAATAGGGAGTGTCGCCCCGCGGGCATAACTTGAACCCGCCGAAGGAGAAGTAATGGTGAATATCGGCCCCGCGGCGCTTGTGGTCTCCGAAAGCGTGAAATACCCGCCTGCGCTCGGAGTACCTGGAGAGGTATCGCTCCAAATTTTTAAATAGTATTGCGTACCCGGGGAAAGCGTCGTGGGGACTGACCACGTGTAACTGCCGGTATTCGGAGCGTTGGACGAAATTTTCAACACAACATCGCTCACCCCCTCCTTATAAAGCGCGATGTGCAGTATGGGGTGAGCGCCAGGGGTTCCATAGTAATTCCAGCGTATCTCCGTATTTTCGCCGAGCTTTACAGACGCGCCCCCGACTGGAGCCGTAATACTCAAGGCATATCCCGGAGATGTTGCGAGGGGCGGGGTTGTGGATGTGCTTGTCGCCGTAGTACTCGTGGCCGTAGGCGAGGTGCTAGTCGGCGCTGGCGTTGGCGCTGGCGCTGGCGTTTGCGTTGGCGTGGGGGCCGGCGTCGGCGCCGGTGCTGGTGCCAGTGCCGGTGCCGGTGCCGGAGGAGGAGTAGATGTCGCAATATCATTATTCAGCGCCCCAGTCCCGGAAACTTCTCCGGAAAAAGTCGCTGTGGTATTGGCGGGGATAGGAACTAAATTCGCGGAACGAAGATCGATGATCGTGCCATCGCCTTTAATCAAAGTCGCGCTCGACAAAAACATTGGAAACGAAGAGGCGTCCCACGTCATGTTCAATTCCGAAAGAGTCGTATTCTTCACCGTGATATTCCACGTTTCTCCTTGAGGACCGGAAGAGTACGGTCGAATATCAGTCACGACTTTCTGAAAAGACGTGCCATGCATGGGGTTTGTAAAAAACGCTTGGGGATAATACGAATCCGGATGAGGCGGGGGAGCTAGAAAATCAAACCCAATATCATATTGATTTGTTGCCTTCGTGTTCATCCCTAAGGTAAGTGGCACGAGCTTTATTTCGCTTCCGCCATACAAACCGCGAAGCGTAAAGGATGCCGTCCACCCTTCTCCTGCCGCTTGAGGAGAAGACGAATCGGTTGTCAAAGATGAAATAGTTGCCACAGAAGAAGTCGGAAGTGGAGCGCATTCCGAATACGTAGTCCGCACAAGCGCCTGAAGCCGCTCTTTGGTAACTCCCTCTACTCGCGCGGTTTCCTCAAGTCCGTTTCGTCTTTGAAATTCGGAGACGGCTGTGGCCGTGAAGGGTCCGAAAAAACCGGTAACGAGTTTTTCCGCGTAATATCCGTTTCTGCCTAACGTGCTCTGCAAAAGATATACGGAATCACTCCGCGTTCCCAAAGAAAGAGAGGGCAGAACGCACGAAACCGAAATATTCGGTTCATCGGCATCCGTTACTATCGCAAATGGGCCTGCCCCGGAAGCAGGAAGCGCGGTATACAAAGGCGACTGGGCCGGAGCGACGCCGGAACTCTGCTGTAGGGCAAGAAGCTGATTCTGCAGATCTTGAATCATTTTCAACAAAACTTCGAACTGCCGTTCAAGCTCGGCAATATCCGTAGATTGGGCCCGACCTCCCGACGGCAACGTAAGCCCAGCGACCACAAAGAGCAAACACCAAACACAATGCGGGGGGGGATAACTTATGAGCGCTCCGCCAAAAAATGGTAGAATAATAGAATCAACTAAAAGGTCGAGACACGAACGTGAACATGCTAAAAACGTAAAAAACAAATCAATGAAAAAATACATACTCACACTAACGCTCGCGGGAGCGCTCATTGCTCCGCTCGCGGGCTTGGCGCAAGATACGGGCGGGACACAGCCGCCTCCCCCGCCTCCGCCGCAAGGCGACTTTGGGGGAGGTGGCGGCTTTCAGCCGCAAGGAGGATTTCAGCCGCAACAACCGCCGCAAGGGAATTTTGACGGAGGACAGGGCGGCTTTCAACCACAGCAAGGCGGATTCCAACAAGGAGGGGGGCAGATGCCACCGCCGCCTCAAGGCCAGGGAGGTTTTCAACCACGTGAAGGCGGGTCCCAGCAGGGTGGAAGGCAGATGCCCAAACCGCAAGGAGGGTTCCAGCGTGGACAGCAACAATTTCAAGGCGGACAAGGACAGCCGCCCTTTGGAGATGAGGGTGGTAATTTCCCAGGGAAAGGAGCGACAAATGGACAGTTCCCGGGCCAAGGGAAAACTGAGGGACAATTTCCCGGCGGACAAAAGGGACAAGGGCAGTCCCAAAATCCCTTTGGAGGACATGAGGGCGAGGAAGGCGGATTCGGAGGCGACTTCGGATTTGAAGGCGAGGAAATGATGGAAGAAGACCAGCAGGATTTTGTGGAACCCCGCGAAATCCAGCAGGTCCAAAAACAAATCAGCGACCTGAAAAAGCAGGCGACTCGGCTTCTCGCCAAAGCACAGAAAAGCACGGCGCTTGCGAGCGAGGCATCGGAAGTGCAAAACTTCATAAACGAACTCGCGAAGTACGCCAGTTCCGTAAAAGCCGGAACGCGCGACGCCTTGCAGGAATTCTATGACGCCGAACTCTGGGAAACCATGAATGGATTCCAGGCGCGCATCGAAATGCCCGCCGAAATCAGCAAGATGGAAAAAGACCTGACGCGCCTTGAGAAGCTTCTCATGACCAAGGCCTTCGCGGTGGACGGCGTGGACTTGGGACTTGTGCGCTCAAAGATTGAAGAGATTCGAAGCGCAATAAGCGGCGCGAGAAGCGCGCTTTCGTCAGGCGACGCGGAGGGCGCGCGAGAGTACCTCCAGGTGGTCTATGAAGGCACGCACCCGGGAGAAATGTACGGCGTGCTCCAGCAGCTTCGGAATATCACAAAGCAGTTAAAGGCCGTAAAAAACGCCGAGGTAAAACAGGCAATCGCGGAAGTTCTTTCTCCGGTGTATGAAGCAATGGCCGCGGGCGATTTCCGAGAGGCAAACATGGCCTTAAGTGAAATCAGCCGGGAACTCTTCTCGATCTTGAGCAAGGTAAGAAATACGCGATCCGTAAACACCGACTTGCGGAACAAGATGCGCGCCCTTGAACAAAAACTCGAGGGAAGGATCCAGCAGATAGAGAGCGAGGGAACAACGACGAACACACAGCCCGGAGCATTTGTCCCCTACAAATCATCCGGACAAGGATTCGGCTCAATAATTTCTTCCGTTAAGGGATTCTTTGGGTTCTAATTATTTCTGAGTTCGAAAAAACCAAAATCGCCTTCGATTTATCGAAGGCGATTTTGTGGTCAGAGCAAACTTTCAACTTATAAACTTACAAACTAAAAACTTTTGTCGCATTCTCCCATATCACATTTCTCATGTCCTCCACCGAAATACCTTTCAGTTCCGCCAGTTTCTTTACCACTTCAATCACATACGCGGGCTCATTCCTCTTCCCCCGATACGGCGCGGGCGTAACATACGGCGCATCCGTTTCCGATAAAATCCTGTCCGCAGGAATAAAGCGAATCACCTCGTCGTAGTCGCGAACAAACGTAATAACCCCCCCGAACGTAAACGAAAAGCCCAAATCCAAAAGTTTCTTCGCATCCTCCTTTGTGCCGCTAAAAAAATGTACAATTCCCGGATTGGAAATTAGAAATTGGGAATTGGAAATTAAGACCTCTATGAGGTCGTGGAATGCGTCACGACAATGAATCATGAGCGGCTTCCCGACCTCCCCCGCCAACCGAATATGCCCCTCAAACACTTCCTTTTGTTTTTCTTTTTTTTGTTCTATGTCTTCTTGCGGTAATCCGCCTTCACTTAAAGTTTCGGCGGATGCTCGCTTTTGTAAGCGCTCGCGTCGCTCGCGCACAAAAGCGGCATAATCAAGTCCGCACTCCCCTATCGCCACCACCTTTTTATCCAAGGCCAGCTTCTTATAATACTCATAGTCAAAATCTTCTCCTCGACTGGTAAATGATTCCACCGCGATGGAACTGCCAAGCTCATCGGCATCATGATGTGAAACGTCTGTATGAATCGGGTGAACGCCCACCGTAGCATACACGCCTTCATCATATTCATTCGCAATCTCGACCGCCCTCCGCGAGGTATCCTTCTGCGTCCCTACATTAACCAAAAAAACACCCGCCTCGTGGGCGCGAGTAATCGTTTCTTTATAATCATCCTTGAACGCGGCGAAATTTACGTGCGTATGACAATCAATGTACCTCATTGTTTCCGCGCCTCCTTCGCCTCTGCCATATAATTAAAAATCTCCTGCGCCAAAACCGCGATAGGGACGGAAAGAAAGATGCCAATGAAACCCGCTACCTGCCCCCCGGCAAGAAGCGATATGGTAACAATGACCGGATGCACCTTCATGGTCCGCCCCATGACAAGCGGAATGAGGACGTGGTTTTCAAGTTGCTGAACCACGATAAAAAATCCAAGCACGTAGAGCGGCAAGGCGCCCGACTCCGAGAAGGCGACAATAACCGCAAAAAGTCCGGCAAGAATCGGCCCAATAATCGGCACGATTTCAAAAATTCCGGCAAGGATGCCGAGCGCCAGAGGGTACCGCACTCCAAGGAGCCAGAGCCCAAGGCCCACTACGAACCCCACGACGACACTTAAGACAAGCTGGGCGCCGAGCCACCTCCGAATCTTTTTCTTAAACCGCTCAAACACCCGAAGTGCCGGTTCCTCGTAAAAATCAGGCAAGAGAACCCGGAGAAGATGCTCCGTGCCCCGCTTTT
>JBBTZM010000051.1:0-1894 GCA_038061335.1 Patescibacteria group bacterium
GCTTAAACCAATTATTGAAAAATATCTGAATCGTGCGCGCACTGACCGCGAAGTGACGCGAGGCGTATGGCAGGTGCGTTCAGCAAGCGCGCATGTCACAGCGTTTTTGAAAGGCCTGGGAGTGCGGGACGTAGGAGAAGAAAGGCGCGTTCCGGAGAGCGTATTCCAGGCGCCGAAAGAAGCAGTCATCGGATTTATAGAAGGATTATTCTCATCAGACGGCTCTGTGGGGCAGGGTGATAAATCGCGCCACTATATTCGTCTAAATTCAAGTTCTCTCGCGCTTCTGAAAGATGTACAAATACTTCTTTTGAACTTTGGCGTCAAAAGCGCGATATATGACAGAAGCACGAAGCCAAAAACATTTTTGTATACAAATAAGGATGGAATAGAAACGCGCCACACAACCTCCGGAACGAACTATGAATTAAACGTGAGCAAAGAAAGCTTCGCGCTCTTCGCCCGCACATTTCAGTTTATGCAGAAAAGAAAAGATGAGCGCATGAGAAAAATCGCGGAGCGCCATGAATTCTATCACGACTATTTTATTGAAAAAGTGGCGGAAATAACGCCAAGAGGAAAAGAGAGCGTGTGGGACCTTACGGAAACAAAAACGCATTCATTCATCGCGAACGGCTTTGTGATAAAAAATTGCGGTGAAGTTTTACTTTATCCTAACGAATCCTGCAATCTTGGGAGCGTGAACGCGCACGCGTTCGTAAAAAGAAATGGGGATAGAAGCGCGCACTTTGATTGGGAGGGATTCAAAGAAGCGGTGATGACAGGAATAGAATTCCTGGATAACGTGATAGAGGTAAATAATTTTCCACTTCCGGCAATCGAGGAGATGACGCGGAACACAAGAAAGGTGGGGCTTGGAGTGATGGGAGTCGCGGACGCGCTCTTTTCGCTCCGCATCCCCTATGACTCGAAAGAAGGCATGGCGTTCATGGAACGCCTCATGCAGTTTATAAACTACTGGTCCAAGATTGCTTCAATTGAACTTGCAAACAAGCGCGGCCCCTTCCCGCTCTACAAAGAAACATTCTTTGTTGAAGGGAAATTGCCGTTCGCTGGTTCGAAGGACAAGCGTTCATGGCAATTTGACTGGAAAGAAATGACGGAACGGATAAAAAAGGAAGGCATTCGGAATTCCTATACCACCGTCATCGCGCCCACGGGCTCCATTTCTATGATCGCGGGCACCTCCTCCGGTATCGAGCCCGTCTTCTCGCTCGTGTATGAAAAGAACGTGGCAGTCGGGAATTTCTACTATATAGATTCGGAGTTCGAAATAGCGATGAAAGAATTTGGAATCTATGACGAGGAACTCTTAAAAACAATCGTTTCCCACCACGGGAGTTTGGACGGCATCTCGTACCTGCCGAAAGAGGTAAAAAGCGTGTTCCGCGTGGCGCACGACCTAACGCCTGAAAGCCATATCCAGGCGCTCGCCATATTTCAAAAATGGGTGGACTCCTCGATCTCAAAAACCATCAACTTTTCGAAACACGCGACCGTGGATGACATGAAAAAAGCGTATCTTCTGGCATACAAACTGGGGTGCAAGGACGTGACCGTGTATCGTGACTCCTCAATAGAAAATCAGGTTCTCTCTACCCCGGGAAAGAAAGAAGAAAAGGGCGAGGAGGGGGGAAAGGCAAAGGCGCCTGTGCCGGAAGGCAACAAGCCGACCCATTGTCCAAAATGCTCCACCAAGCTCGTGCGCGGGGAAGGGTGTTTGAAGTGCCCGTCGTGCGGATGGGGACTTTGTACTTAAAATTTCTAATATCTAATTACTAATTCCCAATGAATTAGAAATTGGAAATTGGAAATTGGAAATTGGAAATTTAGTGATAATTATTTTAACCGGAGACGGAAAAGGAAAAACAAC
>JBBTZM010000052.1:0-4428 GCA_038061335.1 Patescibacteria group bacterium
GAGGCATTTATCAGGTGCGAGCCGTGTCTCGAGACGAGGCAGGGAACGAGGGCTCCTCGCCAATACGCATGATAGTAACTCCAAGAGAAACCCAGTCCATCTTTGATGTGGTCATCAGGAACTTTGAGGATACCTTCCAATTCGTAAGAAAATTAAAATAGTAATTCCAGTTTGCCTGCCCCGTGACGAGCGAAGCGAGTTCTACGGGGTGAGGAAATTAAAATAGCCAAAGCGGTTGACGCCGAAGATTTTTTGCGGTATCCTTTACGCAATGCTTACGAAACGGAAGAAACAGATTGTTGTCGGAGAACTTCAGCGGCACGAGAAAGATACCGGGTCGGCCGAGGTTCAAGTTGGGCTTATCACACGCCGGATTCAGGACCTCACCTCTCACTTAAAAAAGAACCCGAAGGACAATCATTCAAGAAGGGGACTTCTTCTTATGGTTGGAAAGCGTCGGAGGTTTTTGCAGTATTTGAAACGCGAGGACGAGAAGACGCACGGGAAGCTCGTGAAGAAACTCGGACTGAAGTAAACTTATTTATGAAGGAGTCCAGCGAAGGCATTATTCATTCTGCCCAGAGGGTGGGTGTTTTTATTGACGTTCAAAACATCTACCACTCGGTAAAAAATTTGTATGGAACGCGCGTGAATTTTGATGTTCTTTTGAAGGCCGTGCTCGCGGAGCGTCCGCTTGTGCGCGCGGTGGCATACGTCGCCAAAAGCGAGACCGCGGCCGGGGAGGATTCATTTTTTGAGGCGCTTCGGAAGACCGGCCTCGAACTCCGCTGCAAGGACCTGCAGGTGTACGCGGATGGCACAAAAAAGGCGGACTGGGACGTGGGCATGGCGGTTGACGCGATTCGCATGGCGAATTTTCTTGACGTCATTATTCTCGTAACCGGAGACGGGGATTTCATTCCGCTTGTCGAGTATTTGAAATGGGGAATGGGCAGGCAGGTGGAGGTCGCGGGATTTGAAAAGACCACCTCGTCCCGTCTTCGGGAAGCGACTGACCGCTTTGTCGCCTTGGACTCGGTGCCGAAGATTCTTTTGCGAACCCGTACTGCTCCCCGTCGCGCATCCTCTCGGGAGACCGCTCCGGGGCGCTAGCCCAAGTCTTGGTCTCCCTGCGAGGACGCTCGACGGGGAGCCCGCTATTCGTGATTAGTTAGTTTATACATATTATGGATTTACATAAAAAAATATATACAACAGAAGTGGATGGTTCGCCGTTTACCTTGCAGGTTTCCGACCTTGCGGGGCAGGCAAGCGGGGCGGTTATCGGTTCGTGGGGAGATACCGTGGTGCTTGCCACGTGCGTGATGGGAAAGAAAGAAGTAACGCTTCCGTATTTTCCTTTGACCGTGGATTATGAAGAGCGGTTTTACGCGGCAGGACGCATTTTGGGTTCCCGCTTTGTGCGGCGCGAAGGGCGGCCATCGGATGAGGCGGTTTTATCCGCTCGCCTTATTGACCGGACAATTCGGCCTTTATTTGACCACCGCATCCGGCGCGAGGTGCAGGTGGTGGTTACGATTCTTTCGTATGACGAGAAACATGACCCGGATTTGGTCTCTCTTGTTGCCGTTTCCACGGCGCTTGGGATTTCGGATATTCCGTGGGGAGGACCCGTGGGTGGGGCCAGGTTTGTGGGGGAAAAATATCTCGCGTTTTTCGCGGGTACGGAGAACCATGTGAACATGATTGAGCTTGAGGGAGATGAGGTCTCTGAAGAAAAGGCAGAGGAGCTTTTCACCGAAGGACAGAGGCGAATAGAAGCGCTTATAAAATTTCAAAAAACAATTATCTCCGAAATCGGAAAGAAAAAAAGAGAGTTTGTGTTCGCGGAATCGGACAAGCGGGTCGCGGGATTGGTGTCAAAGTTCTTAAAAGAGCGTTTGAAGGCAGGGCTTCCGAAAGGAGCTTTGTATGACTTGAAGGATGAGTGTATGGACCGCTTTATTCGAGAAGGAGAAGGCGCGGAGGTACTTCGCGCGGCGGATGACGCTTTTGAAGAACAGGTAAACGATTTTGTCCATGAGATTGCGTTAAAGGAAGGGAAGCGGGTGGACGGGCGCGCACTCGACGAAATTCGTCCGCTTCACGCCGAGCATGGAATTTTTTCCCGAACGCACGGCTCCGGACTCTTTATCCGCGGGACCACGCAGGTCTTGGCGGTCACGACTCTTGGGCCGCCATCAGGCGAACAGCTTATCGAAACCATGGAAACACAGGAAAAAAAGCGTTTCATGCTGCATTACAATTTTCCGGATTTTTCGGTTGGCGAGACCGGCCGTTCCCGCGGCCCAGGACGTCGGGAAATTGGCCACGGGAACCTCGCGTGGAAAGCTATACGCGCCATGATTCCTCCGAAAGATACGTTTCCGTACGCGATTCGCGTGGTTGCCGAGACCCTGTCTTCAAACGGCTCCAGCTCCATGGCCACCACGTGCGCGAGCGTGCTTGCGCTTCTTGACGCGGGTGTGCCTTTGCGGAAGCACGTTGCGGGAATCGCGATGGGACTTATGGTCGCGCCTTCGGCGCCGCGGAATCACGCGGAACAAGACGCGGAATCACGCGGAAATAATTCGCAGTACAAAATTTTGACGGACATACAGGGGCCGGAAGACCACCATGGGGATATGGATTTCAAAGTCGCGGGCACGGAGGAGGGGATTACCGCGATTCAGATGGATGTAAAAATTTTGGGGGTTACCAAGGAAATGTTTCGAGACGCGCTTCAAGCGGCAAAAAAGGCGCGCCTCCAGATTTTAGAGCTCATGAAGAGTACCCTCCCAGGGCCGCGCGAACTCTCAAAATACGCGCCTCGGATTTTTACCATGACGATTCCGCAAGAGAGCATCGGGCTTCTCATTGGCCCGGGAGGGAAGACCATAAACGGAATTTTGGACAAGGTAAATAAAGAAGCGACCATTGATATCGAGGAAGACGGGACCGTGTACATCGGGGCGGAAAATCCGGCGCGCGCGGAGGAGGTGCAAAAGATGATTGAGGCGCTGTTTCACGAATACAAAATCGGAGACATTGTGGAAGGGCCGGTGGTACGAATTTTGGAGTTTGGCGCCATCGTGGACTTGGGCGGAGGCAAGGATGGAATGATTCACGTTTCCGAACTGAAGGAGGGCTTTGTGAAAAACGTTACCGACGTGGTAAAACTCGGGGACTATGTTCGCGCGAAAGTGGTGAAGTTGGACAACGGAAAGATAGGCCTTAGTTTGAAGCAGATGGAGAGAAAATAATCTTTCACGCGGTTTTGGTGGGGGCGGAGGAGAACTGGGGTTTGTGCTTTAGGATTTCAAAATCATTCAGAACAAAGAAGGCGGCGACGATGAGGATTAAGCTCCCGTAGGTTACGTTTTGGTCGCCGAAAATTGCGATGAGGTAATTGAAGACCGTGTGAACCACAGTTGCTATCACTATTCCATAAACCAAAAGGCCGCGGTGGGTATGGCGCGCGGCAATGGACTTTCCCCAATAGTAGCCCACGATGCCGGAGGCCAAGACGTGGAGCAGGGTTGCGCCGATAAAGCGGAGAAGGAGGACGCTTCCGGTCTCATAGAGCGCGGGGAGGGTGAGGGATTCGATGGAACCCAGGGCAATCAAGACGTTTTCGATGGTCGCGAAGCCGGAGGCCGCGGCAATCATGTAAATCATGGCGTCAATGGGCTCGTCGAAATACTTCGAGCCGTGTACGGCGTAGAAGGCGGCGAGGAATTTGAAAATTTCTTCGATTGTGGCGAGCCCGAGGAAGATAAACGCCATGCTTGCTCCGTGTCCCGCCGCGTCTTTAAAAATGATCTGCGCGAGGAGCGTGGGCAGGGCGGAGAGGACGCCGATGCCGAAGGTGTAAGCAATGATGCGCTTCGGTTCGGGGTGGATGTCCTCACGCATGAAAAAGAAGAGCCAGACGAGGGCCGGGAGAACGGTCGCGAGAGCGATTGCGAGAAGAATCAAAAAAGACATTTGCCTTATTCTACCATTTTTTCGTCATGAGAAGTTCTTTTTGTTTGGCACAGAGCGTTTGATAAATTTCTTCGGTTACAAACGGCATAAAGGGGTGGAGCATAATGAGGCACTCCTCGAGGATTTTGATAAGAAGTTCGCGGCTTACCTCTCCTCGTTTCGCGTCTTCAATAATAACGTCGGCGAATTCGTGCCAGACATAGTGATAGATGGTTTCAAGGGCGAGGTGGAATTCGTACGACTCAAGGTGTTTTGTAACTTTATTTTTTATCGTGGCAAGTTTTTTTAGATGCGCTTTGTCCGTTTTTGAGATCGAATTTGATTGTTGCATGGCAATAAAACGGGCGATATTCCAGAGTTTTGTGGAGAAGTTTCTGTAGCCCCGAATTTTGTCTTCGGAGATCGCGCTGTCGCGGCCCGGCGTGATTCCGGCAACGAGTG
>JBBTZM010000053.1:0-3028 GCA_038061335.1 Patescibacteria group bacterium
GCATAGCCCGCCTGCAACATCTCGCCGAACCCGCCGATCGAGGTCAGCGGCGTGGAGGCCGACGATGTGATCGCCACGTTGGTGCGCACCTCGTTTGACGAGGTAAAAGACGCGTATCGGCTCTTTATTGAGATGAGCGGTTTGGTGAGGAAATCGCTCTGATAAAATAGCCAAAAAGGCAAACCAAAAACCCCTGTCCGCCAACCGGCGGAGGGGGTTTTTGGTTTATATCAATTTTTAATTTTTACTTTACCGCTTCTTTCAGGGCCTTGCCTGCTCTAAATTTCGGCTTTATTGAAGCCGCAATCTGAATTTTTTCGCCTGTTTTCGGGTTTACACCCATGCGGGCCGCACGCTTCATGACCCGAAAGACGCCAAATCCGGAAATCGCGACCTCTTCGCCCTTCGAGAGCGCCTTTGTAATCGTCTCAAAAATTGCTTCTACGGCCATTTGCGCGGACTTTTTCGTCTCAAGTCCTGCCGCCTCCATAACCGCTTCTACGAGACCATCTTTCTTCATACTGCGTTGATATACGAATGTACGAATAGCATACGAATGTACGAACCGAATTCGTATATTCGTATGGAATTTGTAATTTCGTAGCTCACAACCGACCTTTCATCTATATAATTCTATTATACCAAATCCGTGAGATAAATAAAGGGGTTTCGGCTAACGCGCGTATTCCACCGCCTTCACTTCTCTGATAACCGTTACCTTGATCTCACCGGGGTACTGCACGTCCCGCTGAATCCGCTCCGCGATTTCCTTCGCGAGCTCAAGCGCGCCAAAGTCATCCACCTTCTCCGGTTTTACGAACACGCGCACCTCACGCCCTGCCGCGACCGCGTATGACTGCTCTACCCCCTTAAACTCGTTTACCACACGCTCGATTTCTTCAAGCCGCTTCAGATACTTTTCCAAAGTATCGCGGCGCGCTCCAGGGCGAGCGCCCGAAATAATGTCCGCGGTTGTAACCACGTACGCCTCGGGAATGGCGTACGGATACTCCTCGTGGTGCGCCTCCATGGCCTGAATCGCGCGCTCGTCCACTCCGTATTTCTTAAGGAGCTTCCGCCCGATTTCCACGTGCGTGCCCTCCACGTCATGGTCTATGGCCTTACCGATGTCGTGCAAAAGCGCGCCTTTTTTCGCGACCTCGACATTGAGACCGAGTTCGGCGGCAAGCATGCCCGCGATATGAGTCATCTCAATAGAGTGTTGGAGGACGTTCTGGCCGTAACTGGTGCGAAAGTTCAAACGGCCGAGTACCTTGATGATTTCTTTCGGAAGGTCAAGGATTCCCACGTCATAGGCCGCGTCTTCTCCTGCCTTTTCAATCTGCTTCTCAAGTTCGGCCCGGGACTCCTCCACCACCTCCTCGATGCGCGCGGGCTGGATACGCCCGTCTTTCAGGAGTTTCTGCAAAGACATGCGCGCAAGCTCCCTCCGCATGGGGTCAAACGAAGAAAGAATAATTGTCTCCGGGCTTTCGTCCACGATTACTTCCACTCCGGTCAAACGCTCAAAGGCCTTTATATTCCTGCCCTCGCGACCGATAATTTTGCCCTTCAAATCCTCGCTCGGAATCGTGATAACGCTTGTGGTCGCGTCTCCGATATACTGCCGCGCGTATCTCTGCATGGAAGTTGTAATCACGTCCATGCTTTTCTTTTCCACCTCGTCCCGCTTCTCCCGCTCAAATTTTACGAGAAGTTCATTGAGTTCTCTTTTATGAAGGTCCTTTAATTCATCAAAAAGTCTTTGCTTTGCCTCATCTTTATTCAGGCCCGAGACGCGCTCCAGTTCATGCACGGCTTTTTTCTGAACCTCCCGGGCTTCGGCCTCCATTTCCGCAAGCCGCCTCTTCTCCCCTTCCTGCGCCTCCTTTGTCTTTTCTATGGCTTTTTTTTCCGCGTGTAATTCGTCCTCTTTTCCAAGGACTCGTTCCTCAAGTTTCCGAAGTTCATTTTTGCGCGCCCGTTCATCCTCCTGAGCGCTCCTGAAGATTGCCGCGGCCTTTTCTTCGGCCTTCAGTTCAATCTGCTTCGCGTTTACCTCTGCCTCCTTCAGGGCTTCCTCCGCCTTTCGTTCGATTGACTCTTTGTGGTTGAGGGCGGTCCAGCGCCGGGCCAAGTAGCCGACTATACCTCCCAACGCCAATGCGCCCAAAACCAATGGGCTCCAGATATTCATATGTGTGTTGTATGAAGATTAAAGACATTTTATTCGACTTTGATGAACCTCTTTATTGTAAAATGGTTTGGTTCGCGTGTCAAAACTGAAAAGTTAAGACGCGGACCTTTCGGGATGCCGCGTCTTACATGGTATCGAGGAGGCCTTGGACCGCCTTCTGAACTTCCTTCGTTATTTCGGAAGAACTTTTTTCCTTCCCTTCCGCGCAGGGGAGAATCGGCTCTCCGAAACTCACGACGATTTTTGTTCCCTCAAGGAGTTGGGGCGCCGCGAGGATGCGAAGGAAATCCGTGAATCCCCGTGTCTTTGTAAGGAATTTTTCCGTGCCTTTTACAGCGCACGGGATTATTGCAACTTCGCATTTTCGCGCGAGGGAGCTGACTCCTCCCTTGAATGCGGAAAGTTTCCACCCATCATCCCGTGATTTTCTCCCTCCCTCGGGGTAGATGAGAAGTGAATAGCCCTCGGCCAAAAGGTCTTTCAAAAAAGAAAAGTCCACTCTGGCCCGCTTCGCGTATTCCTTTCCTTCCCGGCGTTCAAGGGGTACTGCGCCAATCGCCGCGTCCCAAAATATTCCGAGGATAACGCGCCATCCCTCAAAAAAGTGATCTCTGGCGCCCACGATTTTCAATTTATCGCGCTTCTTTCCAAGCACAAAAAAAATTGAGCCGTGGTCGCCGTGGCCATTGTGGTTCGCGGCGATGATATAAGCGCCTCTTTCCGGAATGTTCTCGAGGCCTCGCGCTTCGAGGGTCATAACGTGGCCAAAAAACCACCCGAGAAACCAAAGAAATCCTTTTCGGAGGAATTCTTTGGCCCGGATCCGCCGCA
>JBBTZM010000054.1:0-4098 GCA_038061335.1 Patescibacteria group bacterium
CGTCCTATAACACGGGCGTAACGCCGTTCTTTGGAGACGAGAACGGCATTGCGAGCGCGACACTAAACGGCGCGCCGTACGCCACAAGCACGGAAATAACCGCAGAGGGGATATACGCGCTTGAGGCAACCGACAATGTCGGAAATATCGCGAGCACCACGTTCACGCTCGATGTGAGCGTGCCAAGCACGCCGGTTGTAAACTCGGTTACAACTCCCACAAACCTCTCGTCGCAAACCCTGACCGGAACAAAAGACGCGAATACCGCGATTCTTATAAACGGCGGGGAAGCGGTGGCGCTTGATGTAAATATTTCATGGAGCGCGGATGTGGCGCTCGCAACCGAAGGCAATAACACTTTTGATATCCGGGCGAGAGACAGCGCGGGAAACCTGTCATCATCATCTCTTATTGTCATTGTGCGCGACACCACAGGTCCATCGGCTCCGACCTCAAGTATTTCTGCCGGAAAATATAATGCCGCAGTAACCTTCTCATTCCAAGTTGCGCCAGACGCGTCCGTAACGCGGTATACGACAAACGGCAAGAACCCAACCGCGACATCAAGCCAATACTTGGGAGGCATCATAACCATAAACGGCAGTGACGGGGAAACCAAAACTATAAAAGCGGTTTCCATTGACACACTCGGAAACGGAGGGGGCATTATGAGCGTGGCGTATCTTTTCGACAAATCCGCGCCAATCATAACCCTCACCGGGTCTTCGACCGTAAGCATGGAACGGGGATACGGGTATATGGATGAAGGCGCGAGCGCGAATGATGTAATAGACGGAGATATAACAGGAAATATCGCGAGTTCAACAAATCTAAATACGCTTGTTGTGGGAACCTACTCGGTCATCTATTCCGTAAGCGATACCGCGGGAAACACCGCCTCATCCTCAAGAGTCGTGAATGTAATACCTGACATAACTCCGCCGACCCTCGTTATAAACGGCTCGTCCAGCGTAAGTATTGAGCAGGGAGCTGTATACACGGATGCGGGCGCCTCCTCAACCGATATCGTGGACGGAGATATATCGGGAAGCATTATCATAACAAATCCCGTAAACACCAATGTTCCGAATACATACCTCGTAACCTACTCCATTACCGATTCATCCGGAAACTCAACATCAACACAAAGAACCGTTTTCGTAAATCCTGACTCCACTCCTCCAATCATTACCGTGCTCGGCGCGACAACCACAACTGCGGCGGGAGGAAAAATTTATAGCGATGCCGGAGCAACCTCCACGGACAATATTGACGGATCTCTTACCTCAAACATCATCACCACCAACCCTGTGGACGCTTCGATTGAGGGCGCGTACACGATCCGCTACAACGTAAGCGATTCCAAAGGCAATGCCGCGGAAGAAAAAACAAGAAGTGTAACCGTTATAAATGACGTAACGGCGCCCGTTATCACAATCATCGGTTCAAGCACGCTTCAAGTGGAGCTCGGGGGCGCATACTTTGACGCGGGCGCGACTGCAAGCGACGAGACGGACGGCGCGCTCTTTGTAACCGCGACCTCAAGTGTAAATACCGATCTTTCAGGCGGGTATAACGTGAATTACTCCGCAAAAGACCTTTCGGGCAATGTGGGATACGCGGCAAGAAGCGTATCTGTCGCGGACACCAAGGCCCCGGTCATCACAATCACGGGCTCGAAAACCTTGAACGTTCTCGCGAGTTCCACGTACACAGACGCGGGCGGAAGCGCGACAGACAATGACCCGGATTTTAATCCAAGCTCGCTCAATATCCAAAACACGGCAAACACCAACACCTTGGGTTCGTACGTCGTGTTTTATGAGGTAACGGACGGCGCAGGCAACGCGGCCTCCTCCACGCGCGTAGTAAATGTAGTGGCTTCAGGTACTAATGTAACCCCGCCAGTCATAACGCTGACCGGATCAAGCACGGTAATAGTCGCGGTGAACGGCGCGTACACGGATGCCGGCGCGACAGCGACAGATGAAACAGACGGGCCGCTCGCCGTTACGACAACAAGCACGGTCAATACCGCAGTCGCAGGGGAATACGAGGTGCGCTATAGCGCCTCTGATGCCGCAGGAAACGCGGCTCCCGAAGTGACGCGCGTGGTGCGGGTCGTGGACCAAAACGTTCCAGTTATAACGCTTCGCGGCGCAACGCCCGTAAACGTGAAAAAGAACTCGGTGTACGCGGACGCGGGCGCGACAGCCGCGGATAATTATGACGGCGATATTTCAACACATATTATCGCCTCAAGCACGGTAAATACGAACGCGACCGGAACTTACGCCGTGGCATATAATGTTTCCGACTCTTCCGGCAATGCCGCGGGTCCGGTTACGAGAGTTGTAAATGTAAACGACTTGAGTATTCCCGTGATCTCAAGTTTGGCGCCTACGAATTCGCCTCTCTACCTCTTCGCAAGTTCAAGCGTTCAGATGACATTTAATCTTGCTGACGTCGACGACGCGCGGGTGAGTTACAGCGTGGAGATTACCTCAAGTGATGCGGACACGAGCCACCGGCCCGTGGTCGAGAAGTTTACGCCCGTCGAACCCTCGGCGAACCTTTCTAATTTCAACGCCATAGGAACAGTGAAATTCACGATTCGCGCGAGAGAGTTCTGGAACAACGCCACGCTCCGGATTAAAGCAAAAGACGTTGATGGAAACCAGGTCGAGGTAACGAGGTCGGTAAGGACGAGACCATAAAGCATGGGAAAAAGGTAAGGGTAAGGAAGCCGGCATCCTAACCCTAGCCCCAAAACCAATCTACTATGAAACACAAAACAAAAAATTTGATGTCATTCATAATCCTTGCCATAGGCCTTATTTCCGCCACCCATGCCTTTGCCGTTGCCGAGTTTGAGGTTATCCAGGTGGGAAGAAACGTAACGCAGGGCAAATCCTTCGGAGGAACTGTCGTGGGTATCGCGGGAACGGATGTGATTCTCGTAAACATTGACGTGATAAATATCGGCGACGCGGCAACAAGCGCCTCGACAACCCTTTCCGTCCCGCTTCCCGCTGGAGTGGAGTATCAGGCAAATTCAACGCGCATCTTCAGCATGGCGTGCGGCAATTTCACGGTTGGATGTCTTATTTCCGACTTTGTATCCGGAAGCGCGTTTCCATTGGACGACCCGTATGCCGTGGGGATAGTTGGCGCTGGGGACGACTTTACCATCCAGTATCGCGTGAAAATAAGCGCGGGCCAGACGCTTGCTCTTACCGTGCCTGCGGCAACGATATCGGACGCCGTAAGCGGAGTAAGCGGAAATTCCGGCATGCTTGCCATAACTCCCGACCTTCCGCCTGTCATTACCTTAACCGGCTCATCTACCATAAATCTTTTTGTAAGCCAGGCGTACGTTGAGCCGGGTGCCACAGCAACGGATGAAACAGACGGCACGATAACCGGAAACATCATAATCACGGGTGTCGTGAATATGAACGCGCCTGGCATCTACACCCGCGCCTATAACGTAAACGATTCAAGCGGGAACGCGGCAGTACAAAAAACACGAACCATTGTTGTCTCATTGGATTCGGTAAAGCCCCTCATTATCTTGAATGGTTCTTCAACCGTGATTTTGGTGGTGGGGAATTCGTACGCGGACGCGGGGGCAGGCGCAAGCGATAACATTCAGGGAAATATAAGCGGCAGTATCATAACCACAAACCCGGTTTCGACCAGTACACCCGGAACGTACCTTGTCCGTTACAACGTAACGGATTCATCCGGCAATGCCGCGAATGAGGTAACGCGTACCGTGAAGGTTTTGTCTGCCGCTGACACAACTCCTCCGGTTATAACACTTATTGGTTCGGCCTCGGTAACGCTCACAGTGGGGGACGCGTATGTGGACGCGGGAGCAACGGCAAGCGACAATGTGGATGGAGTGATTACCGCGAATATTGTAACGAGCTCAACGGTTGTGACATCTACCGCGGGCACGTATACGGTCCGGTATAACGTAAGTGACTTATCTGGAAACGCGGCGGTGGAAGTAGCGCGAACCGTGATGTTCAATAATCCTCCGGCGCCGACTCCTCCTGTCGTTGTGGTAAGCGGTGGTGGAGGCGGCGGTGG
>JBBTZM010000054.1:4198-5567 GCA_038061335.1 Patescibacteria group bacterium
CCACAAATTCATCCATCATGATAAACGATGGCGTCGCGACGACCAATACTCGAAACGTAACTCTGTCTTTTCAGGCCGTAAGCGCGATCCAGATGATGATTGCGGATGACGCGAACTTTACCGGAAGTTTGTGGGAGACGTTCGCCGCGACGAAGATTTGGACTCTTCCGGACGGAGACGGAGTAAAGACCGTGTATGCCAAGTTCCGCGATATAGGAAGTAACGTGGCAGGACCTGTATCAGACACGATTCAGCTTGTAATCGGAGGACCAGGAGGAGAGGTGTTGGGCGCCGCGGAATTCCGCTTCACGAAAGACCTCGCCTTTGGCGATACAGACACAGACGTGCCGGAACTCCAGAAGCGCCTTGCCAAAGATGGATTCTATTTCGGTAGCGCAACCGGCTCATTCGATGCGGCAACGTTGCAGGCGGTAAAGGCATACCAAAAAGCAAAAAATATTGTTTCAACAGGATACGTTGGAATAAAAACCCGCGCGGAATTGAATAAGAGGGAAGCCGTCGTTCAAACCCCGGTGGTGAGTGGGGCGGTCGGAGGGATATTTGCCCGCAACCTTACGCTCGGCGTAACAGGCCCGGATGTCCGCGCTTTGCAGGAAAAACTCACCAAAGATGGATTTTACAATGGTCCTATTACCGGCTACTTTGGGCAACTCACCCGGGCCGGAGTCCGCAAGTATCAGGTCGCAAAAAGCATTGCGCCTGCGGCGGGATATGTCGGCCCCTTGACCCGGGTTGCCTTGAACGCGGCAATCCTGCCTCCGGCAATCGCGGCTCCAATCCCGACTCCAGCCCCCCAGACCCAGGTCGTCCAGACCCCGCCTCCCGCGCCTGTAAATGTCGCCGAAGCGCAAAACAAAATAAACGCGCTCCAGGCACAACTCTTGAATCTTCTCAAATTACTGGAAGAGGCGAGAAAAGCCCGCTAAAACCCCAAAAATCCTTATAAATAAAAAAGTTACGAATTGCCAAATTCCTCTTTAGGAATTTCTGATTGTTTTACAATA
The DNA here is from genome assembly GCA_038061335.1 of Patescibacteria group bacterium. Classification (GTDB taxonomy): domain Bacteria; phylum Patescibacteriota; class Minisyncoccia; order UBA6257; family GWB1-50-10; genus JAUYPG01. The sequence continues at coordinate 5,224 of JBBTZM010000054.1, forward strand.
GCGAGAAATGTGCCGATAGGGGCGGAGAGCGGCCTCATAGGTTCTTATTTTGTTCCTGCAGGAAGTTCCACGTCTATCTGATGAACAATGGGGCGGTTAGAGTAACGGGGAATGACCTGCCTTCTTTCCGCAAGCTCCTCAAGCCATAGTCCAAGCGCTTCCTCGGCCATGTTTTCCGCTTCCTCAAACGTTTTGCCGAATGTAACGCATCCGGGAAGATTGGGGAAAGAAACATTATACCCTCCTTCTTCCGCGGGATCAAAGACAGCATAATATGAAAGAATTCGTTGAATTTTTGACATGGGTCAATACTACCACACAAATCCTCGCTTCTCAATGCTTTG
>JBBTZM010000055.1:0-1769 GCA_038061335.1 Patescibacteria group bacterium
TCACCGCGTTCTGGGTCAAGTTTACGGATATTGAAAAGTTGCCGTTTGTGGCAGTGCCTGTGGCAGGAGTTGCTCCTCCCGTGATCGTGATGGTGGAACTCGCCTCCGCGCTTCCTTCCACAAGAATGGAGTCCGCGTTTACCGGAGATGCGGGAGTGTTTACCGCGGGCGCGGGCGGGGGAGTCGTATCAAATATATAGGTCGCGCTTCCTGTCGCTCCTCTGTTTCCAAATGCATCGTACACAACCCACTTTACCGTAATCGCTGAACCATCCACCACAGGAAGCGCGATGGGGCCGGTATAGAGTGTCGAGGCGTTCGTGGGATCAAGGCCGTTTAGCGTGTAGTACGCGAACGAACCCGTCGAAATCGGAAGCGAGATGTTCTGCGAAGAATTGTATGAGCCCGAAGACGCGCTCGGAGGGGGAGAAACGGGCGAGGCGGGATCAAGCGGCGCGGAATTTCCGCTTGTGCACGACGTATTGCCGCACGCAATCTGTTTTGTTCCGCGTAGTGTGGAAACGGAAAAAGGGTCATACCGATTATAAGTAATCACGGGGCTTCCTCCTGAAAGCAAGATAACCGGTTTCAGGTCAAAACTCATATCCGACTGCCATGAGTCAAGCGTTGTTTTTACGTTGTTTGCTCCGCACAACGCGTCTCCGCACTTTAGAGCGATGACATTAGAGAGCGTCGGGGGGCCGTAAGCCCACACGTGCTCATGATACGCGAGCATAGGATTACCATCGCTTCCGACCGCGAGGTCAATGGAAAAGTTTGTTACATCCAAACTTCCCGTGTTCCATGATTCCGGTGTGGAAATCGTTTTTGAAGAACAAGTCGCGTTCGCGCATTTTGCGACACGAACCTGAACACCCAGCTGATATCCGTTTAAGATATCTCGCCGCGCGTATGCGAGAATCGGATATCCATCCGAAGCCAGGGCAACCGCGATATCCTGTCTGGGAAATTGATACGCGGGCGGACTCATGCTTACGAACTCAACGTGCTGTAAGGTATTTCCCGATGAGCACGACTCATTTCCGCACTTTACGAGGTACACACTTCTTGAGTATGAACTTCCGGATTCAAAGACGACGACTGGTTTGCCGTCCGCAGGAACGACAATATCGTTGTACCTGCCATTGTCCGGTTCGCCCGTGGAAATTTGCGTCGTAATGTTTCCCGAAGAGCAGGCGGCGTCCCCGCATTTCGTAATATAGAGTTTCGCGAGACCGGAGGTGTAATTCGCGTACGCGATGACGGGCTTTCCAAGAAGACCAATTGCGTATGAGACATCCTCTGTATTATCTCCGACAACCGACTTAATATGCGGAGGGATGGCGTATTCGAGCTTTTCCGCGCGGGCGATTTTCTTTTCCGTGAAAAACCCGCCGAAAACAAGAAGTCCGGTGAGTACAAGCGCTCCTGTTCGTCGAATTATTGCCTTTTCTTTCATGATATGGGTTTTTTGGAGGTCTCTTATATCGCGACATATTATGCTACACCTAAAAAATAAAGTCAATTTTTTTTATTTATATCAGATTTTCCGCGATCGCGGATAAAATGATAAAAGACTATAAAAATTACGCCTCTCGGTGGTGGCGCAATCCTTTGTAACAAAATTATCTGTCTTTCGCTATTCCTTGTATTTCCTCATTTTTTTCCATTCTCCCGAGCAGGTATCCACACTAAACTTTTTGTTCCACACCAGACCGAAAAAAGTCCAATTTTCAAAAAACACCCTTTAGGTGGACAATTCTATGGAA
>JBBTZM010000056.1:0-9647 GCA_038061335.1 Patescibacteria group bacterium
GCGTGAGGCCTATGAATTCCGCATCTTCCCTCGAAGGCACAACGCGTATTTTGAAGATGAGAAGCAAGAAGTTCTCGTGGAGATTGCCGATGTGTTGCGCCGTCTTTTAAGAAACGTACGCGCGCGCCTCGGGGACCCGGATTACAATTTCTACATTCATTCCGCGCCGGTGAAACACAAAAACCATCACTCCCATTATCACTGGCACATCGAGGTTCTGCCCAAAATTTCGATTGCCGCGGGGTTTGAACTCGGGACAGGGATTGAGATTACGGTCGTGGACCCGAATGAGGCGGCACAACTTTTGAAAATCAAAAGTTGAAATTTCTAATTTCAGATTTTATGCATGCGTTTTTAACTATCCTTATCGCCGCACTTCCCATAGGAGAACTTCGGGCGGCAATTCCTCTCGCGATTTTTCGGTGGGGGATTTCACCTTTTTACGCGTACACTTTTTCGGTCATCGGAAATTTTTTGCCGGTCATCCCTTTGCTGTGGTTTTGGGAGCACGCCGCGCATCGGATCATGGCTCTGCATCCGTTTTTTCACCGCGCGCTTCACTGGGTCTTCGAGCGGACGCAGAGGAAGCACGGCAAGAAGTTCGAGACCGCGAGCGTGTTCGCGCTTTTTGTCTTTGTCGCGATTCCCTTGCCCCTTACCGGCGCCTGGACAGGAACCGTTGCCGCGTACCTTTTCGGCATCTCATTTTGGAAATCGGTTCTCGCAATCGGCGCGGGGATACTTGTTTCCGGACTTTTGGTCCTCGCGTCCGTCGGTTTGTTTTTATAGGGCCGAACTTGGTATTATAGTATTGTATGAAACACAAATTGGTTGTCGCAAACTGGAAGATGAATCCGGGGACCTATAAGGAGGCGGAGCGGCTCGTGAAGTCGGTTTTGGAGTACGGAGGGAAGGACGTGGTGCTTTGCCCGCCTTTCCCGTTTTTATCCATTTTTCGTAACCTGACCCCGCCAAGGCGGGATCAGGTTACTTTAGGGGCGCAAGACGTGTTTTATAAAAAAGAAGGCGCGTGTACGGGCGAGGTTTCGGTGGGGATGCTGAAAGACGCGAAGGTGAAGTATGTAATCGTGGGGCATTCGGAACGGAGAGAGCTGGGGGATACGGATGAGATTGTGGCAAAAAAATTACGGGCTGCTTTGGAAGGGGGACTAACGCCCATACTTTGCGTGGGAGAAACGGAAAGACCCAAGACCCAAGATAAAGGACTCAGGAAAGAAAAGGAGTTTGTGAGGAAACAATTAAAGGGGGCCCTTCCCCCGCCAAGGCGGGGTCAGGGCGATAATGAGCTTCGGCTCATTATCGCGTATGAACCGGTGTGGGCGATATCTTCGAGGAGCGGAGGAGTGAGCGACACCCCCGAGAGCGCGAGTATTATGACTCGGTTTATTAAGGAAGTTTTTGCTGAATTACTCGGGGGCCCTTCCCCCGCCAAGGCGGGGTCAGGGCATAAAGAACCGCAGGTTCTGTATGGCGGGTCGGTGAACGGGAAAAATGCCGCAGGGTTTTTGTGCCTTCCGGAATGTGATGGCGTGCTTGTGGGAGGAGCGAGTTTGAGACCGAGCGAATTTCGGAAGATTGTGGAAACCTCCAGGAATTTCTAATGAACCTAATTATTCTAGGTAAATGAGCTCATTGTGATTATCAGGAAGAATAATTTACCGCATTAAAGAGGGAAATTCAAATATGACTGAATTTAATGATAAACACTTCGAGAATTATGAGGTGAGAGATTTGTCGCCAATTACAAGGCCGTATCAAGAAGTGAAAGAGACAATAGAAATTTTTTTAGATAACCAGGCAAAATTTTCGTTTTGGTTTTGTGACGATGGGGATAATCCTATGGCGCTTATTGATAGTTTAAAATCAGATCTCAAAGATCATAACCCGCACGAATTATTTCTTTCTGGCAAGTGGGAGTTAGCTGGAAGCCATGATTATGCACAAGATCCTTGGTCCAATGAAATTATCCCGTATGCCAACGAGTTGAGCCGAACACAAATTCCACAGGCGGTAATAATTTTAAGAACAGATCAAATTCCTAAAGACAATATAAAGCAATTTCTTAAGGAGTTGGTGAGAGGTATAGATAGTTATGTTGAGCATGCTGACGGACAAAAAAGATATCCAATAATTTTGGTTACTCCTAAATACTATTTACAGTTATTTTTAGCTAACACCGAAGAAACCATGCCAAATTGGCAAGGTTTTAGAGGGCGCCAAGACGGAATTAATGTATTAAAACGCGATAGTTAAAATAATTAGAGCAATTAGGTGAATTAGGTCAACTTCGTATGTCTCGTTCCGCAAAAAAATTTTTGTACGCGCTTTTGTATCTCGGGGTTTTTTCTTTGGTTGGACTTTCGTGGTATGGCCTTCGGCAACTGGGTGGCTCGGAGTCCGCTCCTGCTCCATCTATTCCTGCCCGCCTCTCGTCTTCCGCGAGTATTCAGGTCGTGGACCAGCAGATTTTTCGCGTCGGCGAATCGCCCTCCGCGTTTCTTTTCGGTAAAGTAAAAAATACTTCGAGTGAATACGGGTTTCGGTTTCAATACTCATTTCTTTTATACGGGGCGGGCGGCGAAGAACTCATGCAAAGCCGGGGGGAGGCGAGCGTCGCGCCGGCTAAAGAAACGCTTATCGCGCGCACCGAACCCGGGCTTTCTTCGCGAGAGGTGGAGAGCGTCTCTCTCCAAATTCAACACGCGGAGGAGATTCCCGCCCACGAATTTCCGGAACTTTCGTTCTCATTTTCTCGCGAGCCGTATGTCGAGATTTTAGAATCGGAGCGCGCCATGCGCGTTCGGGGAGCCGTGAGAAACGAGAGTGGAACGCTCTTCCCGGAGGTGCGGGCGGTTGCGGTCCTTCGGGATTCGTTCGGATTTCAGGCATTTGTGTCCGGAACTATTCTCTCCAACCTTCGTAGTTTTTCGGAAAAATCGTTTGAGATTCAGGTGCCCTACGACGCGGCTCTTCTCCGCGCGGCACGCGAGGGCGGGGTGGAGGTATATTTCTATCCGGTCTTTTAGTTCTCGACCTATAAGTCCTATACGTCCAATAATTCTAATATGTTTTTTCTTTCCAGCGTGCGGAAATTCGATTGGTGGCTTCTTATGGGAGTCGCGCTCATTGCCGCGATGAGCTTGGTCTCTCTTTTTAGTTTTGAGAGAGAATTTTTTTTGCGGCAGGCGCTCTGGTATCTTCTTTTTTTCATTATCGTGTTTCTGGGGAGCCAGGTTCATTGGCGTTTTCTTGTGGGGCAGGCGTGGTTTCGGCAGATATTCTACTGGTGTTCGGTAGCGCTCCTTATTCTCCCTATGTTCCAATCCGGCTCGGTGCGCGGTACGAAAAGCTGGCTCACTCTGGGCGCGTTTCGCTTCCAGCCGTCCGAGTTCATGAAAATCGCCCTCATTCTTCTTCTTGCCGGCTTCTTTTCCCGCATGCACGTGCAGGCGTGGCTCGGGAAAAACATTGTCATTTCTTTTTTCTACGCCGCCCTTCCCGCCTTTCTCGTCATGCTCCAGCCGGATTTGGGTTCCGCGCTCGTGCTCCTCGGAATCTGGTGCGGCTTTCTTTTTATGAGCGGGTTCCACCTGCGCCGCGTACTTTTGCTTTTCTCCATATTTTTCATGGGCGCCCTCTTCGCCTGGCTCTTCCTCCTCCAGCCGTACCAAAAGGAGCGCCTCTCCTCGTTTCTTTTTCCGGAGCGCGACCCCTTGGGCGCGAGCTACAACGTGAATCAGGCGAAAATCGCGGTGGGCTCCGCGGGCTTCTGGGGAAAGGGGTTCGGGCTCGGGACTCAGACCCATCTGCGTTTTTTACCCGAAGCCGCGACCGACTTTCTTTTTTCCGCCTACGTCGAGGAATGGGGAATATTCGGGGGCATACTTCTCCTCTTGACTTTCAGCTTCGTTGTATTTAGGATAACGTCCATTGGGTATCGTTCCCGCAATAATTATTATCGGTTTATCGCTTTAGGATTCGCGCTTCTCCTCCTCATCCACTTTTTCGTGAATGCCGGCTCGAATCTTGGCCTTACTCCGGTAACAGGTATCCCGTTTCCCTTTTTGAGCTACGGGGGCTCACACCTATTGACTCTTGCGATTCTTGTCGGCATAATTGAACGGGTTACAATCGAATCCTCTTGACTACGAGCGGAAAACCACAACTTTTGTTTTGGCGGAGTCCTCTATTGCTTTTCTCGCTTCTCGGAGGGCTGCTTTTTATGCTCGCGGTCGGATATTTTTTTTACGGCCTGGAGCCCCAGAGAGGAGGGGAGGCCGCGCGCGCGTTTCAAGTAACAAAAGGAGAGCGGTTCGCGGAAATCGGTGGACGCCTTTCGAAAGAAGGATTCGTGAAGTCCGTTTCCATATTTAAGGTGTACGCGCTTTTTTCCGGCAAGGCGCAAAAATTCCAGCCCGGCGTCTATGAACTAACGCCTTCCATGAGCGTGCCGGAAATCGTGGAGATGCTAACGGCCCACGGGCAAAACGAAATCGCGGTGACGATTCCCGAAGGATACACCCTACGTGACGCGGAGGCGCTTCTTCGGCAAGCCGGAGCGCTTGGAGAAGAAGGGTTTGAAAGCATTCGGATAGAGGATGTGCGGGCGGAATATCCATTTTTGGAGAATGCCGTAAGTTTCGAAGGGTTTCTTTTCCCGGACACCTACCGATTCGAGCGCGGTTCTTCTCCGGAGGAAGTGCTTCGCCGCTTCCTCGGTACGTTTGGAAAAAAGGCCTGGCCCCATCTTCGCGGGCGTGAGGATTGGTACAAATATCTCATCCTCGCCTCGTATCTTGAGCGAGAGGTGCCGGAATTCGAAGATAGACAGCTCGTTTCAGGGGTTCTTTTGAAAAGGGAAAAAATAGGAATGCCGCTTCAGGTGGACGCGACCCTTTCGTACGCGAAGTGCAACGGCCGATTTTTTGAATGTCCGAATCTCGGAGTCGTACGGGACGACCGCGGGCTCGCCTCCCCCTACAATACCTACGAGCGCCTGGGCCTCACTCCAACTCCAATCGCGAACCCCGGAGAGAGTGCCCTGCAGGCCGCGGTGTCTCCCAAGGAGAGCCCGTATCTGTACTACCTTTCAGCGAAAAAAACCGGAGAAACAATTTTTTCCCGCACACTCGACGAACATAATAGGAATAGAGCACGGTACCTATAAGTCCAATAGGTCTAATAAGTCCAATAGGTTTCATTATGAGCGCCATTCTTAAAAAGAAACTTTTTACGAGCTACGCCGGAGGGGGGTTTGAAGAGCGGAGTTTGATTGAATTGCAGAAAAATTCCTTTGAATGGTTTTTGAAGCAGGGGCTTCGGGAGCTTTTTGACGAAATATCTCCCATCACGGACCATACCGGAGAAGAACTCGAACTCCATTTTCTCGACTACGCCTTCGACGAACCGAAGTACACGGAAGAGCAGACAAAGCAAAAAGACCAGACCTACGAGGCCTCGCTTCGCGTAAAACTCGAACTTCGGGATAAAAAGCGCAAAACGAAAAACGTTCAGGAAGTATATCTTGGGGACTTTCCCATGATGACCGAACGGGGGACTTTTATTATAAACGGCGTGGAGCGCGTCGTCATATCTCAGATTGTTCGTTCCCCGGGCGTGTACTTCCTTATGAATGTGTATCGGGGCAGGAAGTTTTTCGGCGCGAAAATTATTCCAAACCGCGGTTCCTGGCTCGAGTTTGAGACCGAGACGGACGGCTTTATCGGAGTTCGCATTGACCGGAAGCGGAAGGCGCCCATAACCGAACTTCTCCGCGTATTCGGTTTCGAGAGCAGGGAAGAAATACTTGCCGCGTTTTCCCATATTGATACCGGCCCGGTAAAGTATATTGAGGCGACACTCGCGAAAGACGAAGCCGAAGGCGCCGCGGATTCGTATGTGGAGATTCACAAGCGCATCCGGCCCGGAGACCTTACGACCGCGGAAGGGGCAAAGTCCCTTATTGACGCCATGTTCCACCGCTTTGACCGCTATGACCTTTCTCGGGTCGGGCGATTCAAGTTCAATCAGCGTCTGATGCTTAAAAATTCGCGCGTCGGGCTTCTCGAGAAAGAAGACCTTACGAAAGTGGTCGCGGAAATTATCCGTCTGAATAATACTAAGGACGCGGAGCCGGATGATATTGACCACTTGGGGAACCGACGCGTGCGCGCGGTGGGAGAACTCGTGCAGTCGCGTCTTCGCATCGGGTTTGCCCGTCTGCGGCGCGGCGTTCAGGACCGAATGTCCACGCTTGAGCGGGATACATTACAGCCCATTCATCTTGTGAATTATAAAGTACTTTCGGCTGTGGTTCGGGATTTCTTTTCCTCGTCCCAACTTTCGCAGTTTATGGACCAGGTAAACCCTCTGGCCGAACTCGAGCACAAGCGGCGCCTCTCAGCCATGGGCCCCGGGGGGCTCACAAGAGAGCGGGCCGGATTTGAGGTAAGAGACGTGCACCCCTCCTATTACGGAAGAATCTGCCCGATTCAGACGCCGGAGGGCGCGAACATCGGCCTCGTAAGCTACCTTGCGAGCTACGCGCGCGTGAACGAACACGGATTTATTGAGGCCCCCTACTACAGGGTGAAGGGCGGAGTCGTCACCGACGAAGCGGTGTGGCTCGACGCAATCGCGGAAGAACGCGCCGTAATCATGCAGGCCGACATTCCCCATGACGAGAAAGGAAGGATTACGGAGCCGCACGTGGCGGCCCGGGTGCGGGGAAAGGCGGGAACATGCGAAAGAGAAGAAGTAGAGTACGCGGACGTTTCTCCAGACCAGTTTACGAGCGTTGCCGCGTCCCTTATTCCCTTCCTCGAACACAATGACGCGAACCGCGCGCTCATGGGCTCGAACATGCAGCGCCAGGCAGTCCCTTCAATTTTGCCGGAAGCGCCACTGGTTGGCACGGGCAGGGAAGAAAAGGCGGCGCAGGATTCCCAACAGGTTGTGGTATCCCATATTTCCGGTGTCGTCACCTCCGCGAGCGGGAGGGAAATTGAGGTACAGGGAGTAAGCGGCGAGAAGCGCGTGTATCCGCTTCATAAATTTGTGCGTTCCAACCAGTCCACCTGTCTTTCCCAGCGCCCGACGGTACGGGTAGGCGACAAGGTAAAGAAAGGAGACGTGCTTGCGGATGGGCCGGCCACAAGAGAAGGAGTGCTCGCCCTGGGGCAGAATCTCGTGGTTGCCTTTATCCCGTGGCGCGGCGCGAATTTTGAAGACGCGATTATTCTTTCCGAGCGGGTGGCCCAGACGGACCGCTTTACCTCTATCCACATTGAAACATTTGTCTGCTCGGTTCGGGACACGAAGCTCGGGCCCGAGGTGACCACTCCGGATATTCCGAACGTTTCCGAAGACAAGCTTCGGAATTTGGACGAGGAGGGGGTGGTGCGTATCGGCGCCGAGGTGCGCGCGAACGATATTTTGGTTGGAAAGATTTCTCCGAAAGGCGAGTCCGAGCTTACCTCTGAAGAGCGCCTCCTGCGCGCGATTTTCGGCGAGAAGGCGCGCGACGTGAAGGATTCTTCGCTCACCGTGCCACACGGCAAGAAGGGGCGGGTGATTGGAATAAAAATTTTTTCCCGCGAGAAGGGCGACAAGCTCGAACCCGGCATCATCAAAAAAATTCAGATTGAGGTGGCCCAGCTTCGGAAGATTCGCGCCGGAGATAAACTCACGGGCCGCTACGGCAACAAGGGCGTCATCTCGCAAGTTCGTCCGGTTGAGGACATGCCCTACCTTGAAGACGGCACGCCTGTCGACGTGGTATTGAATCCGCTGGGAGTTCCCTCGCGTATGAATTTGGGCCAGATTTTAGAAATTCATCTGGGGTTCGCGGCAAAGCATTTGGGGTATCGGGCTCTCGTGCCGAACTTTGTCGGGCCCTCGGAAGAAGACATCGAGAGTGAGCTTCAGGCGGCAGGTATTCCTCCCACCGGAAAAGTTCGCCTCTACGACGGCATCATGGGCGTGGCGTATCCGGAGCCGGTTTCCGTCGGAGTCATGTATATTATGAAATTGAATCACCTTGTGGAAGATAAAATCCACATGCGTTCCACCGGTCCCTACTCCCTTATTACCCAACAGCCACTGGGCGGAAAAGCGCAACTCGGGGGCCAGAGATTCGGGGAAATGGAGGTGTGGGCGCTTGAGGGATACGGCGCGGCCCATACCCTGCAGGAGATGCTTACCATAAAATCCGATGACGTCTTGGGGCGCGCCTCCGCCTTTGAGTCCATTATTCGCGGCCGCGAGATTAAAAAGCCGAACATCCCGGCCTCTTTCAATGTGCTTGTTTCAGAATTGAAGTCCCTGGGATTAAACGTGGGGTATGACGAACGCCCTCTGTCGGAAGACACGCCCGAACCCATTCTTCGGGCCGCTGGCGCGGTACGCGAAGAAGACGACGAGGGAGAGGAGCAAATGAGCGCCTCCGGGGATGATGTGGAAATTGGCGAACCGGAGATTGATTCCTACGAACCCTTTGGCGAAGAAAGAGCGGGCCGCAGGCAAAAGGACGAAGAGAGCGAAGACGAGAACGATTAAAATTTCTAATTACTAATTTCTAATTTAGGTATGGAAAAGAAATTACGCGACGTAAAAAGCATTTCCATTCGGCTTGCCTCGCCCGAGGACATACGGGGCTGGTCTCATGGAGAGGTATTAAAACCCGAGACCCTAAATTATCGCACCCAGCGGCCGGAGAAAGACGGACTTTTTTCCGAGCGCATCTTCGGGCCGACCAAGGATTACGAATGCTATTGCGGAAAGTATAAAAAATATCGGTATAAAGGGATTACGTGCGAAAAGTGCGGAGTGGAAGTTACCCGCGCCGTGGTGCGCCGCGAGCGGATGGGGCATATTTCTCTTGCCGTTCCGGTCGCACATATCTGGTTTCTCCGGACCATCCCCTCGAAACTCAGTTTGATGCTCGATATTTCGGTGCCAAAACTTGAGAAGGTGATTTACTATGCCGCCTTTATCGTAACCACCGTGGACGAGGAGGCAAAGAAGCGCGCGCTCGCGGACATGAAGCGGGAGTACAAGGCCCTGAAGCTCGAGCATGGCGCGGAAGAGGCAAAATCCATGAAGGAGCGGAGCGAGGATATTTTGGAGGTATTGGAACCCGGACTTATTTTAACGGAAGAGGAATACTACGCGCTTTCGGAGCGTTTCGGGAACGTGTTTTCCGCGGACCGCGGAGCCGGCGCGATACGGAAAATTCTCGAGGGACTCAACCTGCAAAAACTCTATAAAGAAATTGTCGAAGAATTGGAGCGCGTGAAGGATTTTTCGAGAAAGCGAAGAGCGCTCCGGCGTCTCCGGGTCGTGCGTTCGCTCCTTCGTTCCGGCGTGCGGCCTGAATGGATGGTTCTGACCGAACTTCCCGTCCTGCCCCCGGACCTTCGCCCCATGGTTGCGCTTGACGGCGGCAGGTACGCGACCGCGGACCTAAACGACCTGTACCGGCGCGTGCTGAATCGCAACAATCGTTTGAAGCGCCTCATTGAGCTGAAGTCCCCGGACGTGATTATCACAAACGAGAAGCGGATGCTCCAAGAGGCGATTGACGCGCTGATCGATAATTCCTCGACCGCGGGAACCCAGATTCTTTC
>JBBTZM010000057.1:0-2385 GCA_038061335.1 Patescibacteria group bacterium
GTCACAATGGTTTCTTTTAGGAACTAAGCTTGTAGAAGGTATGTGATGCGCCTCTCACACGCGAGTTCAACTCTCGCCATCTCCACCACTTCGCTCCTTCGGAGCTTCGCGGTGCGTAGCACTGCGAATTATAATAAGTAGAAGTGGTGCCCCGCGAAACTTTAGTGAAGTGGGGCTATAATGACTTCATGCACACGGTCTATATACTGCAAAGCGAAAAAAATAAATCCTACTACACCGGCTATACTACGCAATTAAAAGAAAGATTACGACAGCATAACCATCACGAAGCAAAATATACTTCAAAAAATACGCCCTATACGCTCGTTTGGTTCTGTGCCTTTAAAAATAAACAAAAAGCCCTTGAATTTGAACATTACCTAAAATCCAGCTCCGGGTTTGCTTTTAGAAACAAACGACTAATATGAACAACCGCACCGCTTGCGGTGCGGTTGTTCATCCCGCCATCGGCGGGGTTTTATTGTTTGTGCCTCCATTCATCCGCCCCGCAAAGCGGGGCGGTATTCTGGAGACAAACAATAAAAAGTTGCCAATAGATAAAAAACAACTTATCATCAATGTACCTTGATTATTAAACGCAGACATAGAAATTTCCAAAGGTGGCAGCCAAAGCCCGTGATTACCAACCGCAGAAACGCGGGAATTACGGCAAAAGAATTGCGGGTGCTTGATGAAGCGGGCGAACATTTGGGCGTAATGAAAACCGAAGAGGCCCTAAAAATCGCGATGGAACGCGGCCTCGACCTTATCGAAATCACGGAAAACGCGGTCCCACCCGTTGCCCGCATCATCAGTTTCGACAAATTCCGCTACAACAAAGAAAAAGACGATAAAAAGCAAAAAAAGGAGCAGAAATCAAAGGACATGAAGCACATGCGCATTACCCCGCGCATGGCGGAAAATGACCTGAAGGTAAAGGCAAAAAAAATATCCGAATTTCTGGAAAAAGGGCACCGCGTGGAAATAGAGATATTCCTGCGCGGGCGCGAAAAAGCCCACCAAGGCATGGCGCTTCAAAAGTTGGAAGCATTCCTCCCCACTATAGAAACACCTATCCAGAAAGCGTCCGAACCAAAAAAATCCCTCCGCGGCTTCTCCGTCCAAATTCAGAAGAAGCCATAAGGGGCAGAGATTGCCAAATTTCACAAAAACCCTTACCATTGTCCTGTTAATCAATTCTAGTGGCTAGTCCCTAGTGGCTAGCGGCTAGACGCTACCATGAAAAAAGCCATATCAAAAAGAATAAAGATTACCGGAAGTGGCAAGATACGGCGCCGCGCCATGGGCCTCGGGCACTCAAAGACGAATAAAAACGCGAACCAGCTCCTCCGCAAGAAAGGACAGAGGGAGCTGGGATTTTCGGCGCGAGTCATAAACAAATACCTAAGATAGATACAAATATACAAATGGATACGAATTCGTATTATTCGTATCATTAGTAAAATTCGTATATTGGTATCATTCTGCTATGCCACGGGTAAAACGCGGAATTACAAAACATAAGAAGCGCGAGAAACTAATGAAAGCCGTAAAGGGCTTCCGTTGGGGCAGAAAAAATAATATCAAGCTCGCCAAAGAAGCGGTGCTCCACGCCTGGAGCCACGCTTTCGTGGGGAGAAAGCAGAAAAAGCGGAACTACCGCCGCCTCTGGAACGTGCGAATCAATGCCGCAGTCCGCGAACACGGCATGAAATACTCCGATTTCATACACGCCTTGAAAAAGAAAAATATCGCCCTGGACCGCAAAGTCCTCTCTCAACTTGCGAACGAAAATCCAGACGTTTTCCAGAAAATCGTGGAAGAAGTGAGGAAATAAAAAATTACGAGTACAGATTGCTGTGCGTATCAATATCAATAAAAATAACGACACCTTCCTTCTCGCCAAACACATACACTGCCCGCCAATCGCCAGTAACATTAATGCTCCACTGACCTGCCCTGTCCCCACTCAAAGCATGATTACGCAATAGGTGAAATTCTATGCGCATTATGAATGAAGATAACGAATCGCCTCCTCGGCACTATAAAAAGCCGGGGAAAGATTCTTACCCTCCTTCACGTCCTGATGCAAACGGTCAAGCCGTTTTTTGACCGCAGGTTTTAATTCTCCTTCCAAAAAAAAGTGAATATCTTTGGTGCGGACAAGTTGGTTCAAGTACCCGTTTATAATGGCGCTAAGCGGCATACCAAATTTCCGCGCCACCTCCTGCGCCTTCTCCTTGACTTCCCTATCTGTTTTTATATTGATTACTGCCTTCATATATACGGAGTATATACAATAGTCATACCAAGTCAAGGCCTCCATCTGTATTTCTCCAAATCCACCCGTCCCTTCCGAACCTCCACTCCCTCCGCGCGCAAAAG
>JBBTZM010000058.1:0-20491 GCA_038061335.1 Patescibacteria group bacterium
GGGAGCATGACCGCGGAGCATAACGACGGGATTATCCGCTCGCCGTATTTGAAGAAGATGTACGGGGAGAGGGTGTATGCCTTGTTTGAAGAAGTCAAAAACATTTTTGACCCTCTTGGGATTTTTAATCCCGGCAAGAAGGTGGGGGCAAGCGTGGAATATATGGTGGAACATTTGCGGCGAGATTGAGCGAGGGGGCGCGGCGCCCCCTCTTTTTCTTGCGGATAAAAAACGTCTTTATTGTTTTTCTTGTTCATTTTTGATAGATTTGATGTATTATGCGGCAATCGGAACTTTTTACAAGAACGAGGAGGGAGGCGCCGAAGGATGAGACGTCCAAAAACGCTGAACTTTTGGTTCGGGGCGGGTTCGCGGAAAAAATTATGGCCGGGGTCTACGCGCTTCTTCCTTTGGGGTGGCGCGTGTACCAGAAAATTGAAGGGATTATCCGCGAGGAGATGAATGCCCTAGGGGGGCAGGAGATTTTGATGCCTGCCCTGCAGCCCAAGGAGAACTGGGAAACCACGGGCAGATGGGGGACGTACGATTCGCTTTTTCGGTTTACAAGTTATTACTCGAAAATCGAGTATGCTTTAGGGCCAACGCACGAGGAGATTGTAGTTCCTTTGGTGCAAAAACAAAATTTGTCGTACAAGGATTTCCCCTTTGCGGTGTACCAGATTCAGACCAAGTTTCGGGACGAGAAGCGGGCAAAGTCCGGACTCATGCGCGGCAGAGAGTTTTCCATGAAGGATATGTATTCGTTCCACACAAGCGAGGAGGATTTGGAGAAATATTATGAGAAAGCGAAGGCCTCATATAGAAAAATTTTTCAGCGCGTCGGGCTGGGCCATGTAACGTATTTGACCTTTGCTTCGGGCGGGAGTTTTTCAAAATATTCGCATGAGTTCCAGACCCTTACCATGGCCGGGGAGGACGTGATTTATATTTGCGACAAATGCGATGTGGCGGTAAACCGCGAGATTTTGGAAGACGTGGGGAAGTCGTGCCCGGAGTGCAAAAATACGGACTTGCGAGAGGAGAAGGCGGTTGAGGTGGGAAATATCTTTAAGTTAAAGACAAAATATTCGTCCGCGTTTGGATTGAAATTTAAGGATGAGAAGGGCGAGGAGAAGGAGGTCATAATGGGGTGCTATGGCATCGGGCTTACGCGGCTCCTCGGTACAATCGCGGAAGTGCATCATGACGACAAGGGCCTGGTGTGGCCGGAGTCGGTGGCGCCATATCGTGTGCACTTACTCCGACTCGGGGACGACGAGAAAGTTCGAAAATTTGCGGATGATGTATATAAAGAACTTTGCGAAAAGAAAATTGAGGTTTTGTATGACGATCGCTTGGCCTCGGCGGGGGAGAAATTGAACGACGCGGACTTGCTGGGCATCCCATACCGCGCCCTTGTGAGCGCGAAGACGCTCGAAAAAAAGAAAGTGGAATTAAAAAAGAGAAGCGAGGAGAACGCCGTGCTTTTGGACGTAAAGGAGATTTAGAGGACTTGTATCCCATGTCGTTTCACATCACCTCTAAAGATGCCTCTTTCCGCGCGCGTACGGGAATCATTCATACCCCGCATGGGGATATTTTGACACCGGCCTACGTTATTGTGGGAACTCATGCCGAGGTGCGGACTCTTACTCCTGAAGACCTCACACGCACAAAAACGCAAGTTGTAATTGCGAATACCTATCATATTTGGCAACGACTCGGGGAGGAAGGAGTAACAACCTATAAAGGAATTCACGCCGAGCTCGGCTGGAATAGCCCCATCATGACCGACTCCGGCGGATTTCAGGTGTTTAGTTTGGGAGCGCGGCGCGAATACGGAACAGGGAAGATTGGAGTTTTTGAGGCCGAGCCTCAAAACCAAAAACAAAAAAATAATGTACACATCACAGACGAAGGCGTCTATTTCACCACAGACAAAGGTGAGCAATTTCTGGGCCCCAAAGAATCAATGCGAATTCAAAGACAACTGGGCGCGGACATTATTTTCGCCTTTGACGAGTGCACCTCGCCGCTCCACGACTATGAATACACGAAAAAATCCATGCTCCGCACCCACGCCTGGGCAAAACTTTGTCTCGACTTTCAACTTTCAACTAATAACTTTCAACTTCTCTATGGCATCGTGCAAGGCGGGGAATTCCGCGACTTGCGGGAAGAGAGCGCGAAGTACATTGGCGCCCTGCCTTTTGATGGCTTCGCGGTCGGCGGCTCCTTGGGGCGCTCGCGGAATCATGCGTTTGAAATTTTGGACTGGACGATTCCGCTTCTGCCCGA
This sequence comes from Patescibacteria group bacterium, assembly GCA_038061335.1. Taxonomy (GTDB): domain Bacteria; phylum Patescibacteriota; class Minisyncoccia; order UBA6257; family GWB1-50-10; genus JAUYPG01. The sequence goes on from JBBTZM010000058.1 coordinate 2,299, forward strand.
AGAAAAACCCAGGCACTTTCTCGGCATCGGAAAAATTGAAGATATTTTTGACGGCGTGGAGGCGGGAATCGACACATTCGATTGCGTAATACCCACGCGCGAGGCCCGGCACGGCCGCCTCTGGGTTAAGACCGGATATTTTGATATTATAAAAAGCGTGAACAAAAACAATTCCTCTCCCATTGAGGCGGATTGCGCGTGCGAAACGTGCCACATGCTAAAAAGAGGCGACCTGCACGAGCGCTTTAAGGCAAAGGACGGAAGCGCCGCGCGCTATGCGACCATTCACAACGTCTTCTTTTTTAATACTCTCATGGAACGCATCCGTGCCTCAATCAAAGAAGGGACATTCCAAGCTCTCAAAAAACAATATCTGCAACACACTCGTCCATAACTTTCAACTTTTAACTTAAAATTTTTAACTATGGTCTCTCCCGAACTTCTCAAACAAACTTCCTTCTCCGCAAAAACCGCCGAAGAAACGTTGGAAATTCTGGACTCTCGGGAACAAGGCCTCTCTGAAGAAGAGGCGCGGGAACGTCTCGGCATATTCGGGAAAAACACGATTCATGACGGCGACAAGATAGAAATACCAAAAATTCTCTGGAACCAGTTCAAAAGCCCCCTTATCCTGATTCTCCTTCTCGCGGGAGCGACGACTAGTATGCTGAAAGGAGTCCTCGACGGCATCTTTATCTTCGCGGCGGTCGCGGTAAATATCATTCTTGGATTTTATCAGGAGCACAAGGCGGAAACAGCCCTTGAATCCTTACGCTCCTATATCAAAGAGCGGACAAGGGTCATACGCGATGGCCAAGAAAAAGAAATAGAAGCGGAAAACATCGTGCCCGGAGACGTGGTTCGTCTCCGTGTGGGAATGCGGGTCCCAGCCGACATACGCTGCATCGCGATAACCTCCCTTGAGGTGGACGAATCGATTTTAACCGGCGAATCCCTGCCCGTGGGAAAAGAAACGAAAAAGGGAGAGGAAGAAACGCCCGCGCACGAAAGAAAAAATATATGCTTCGGCGGAACGCTTGTGGTAAACGGCATGGGGCTTGGGGTTGTCGTCACAACCGGGAACACAACCGAGCTCGGGCGCATTGCCGCGCTCGTGCGAAAAGAAGAAAGAGAAACGCCTCTGCAAAGGGCAATCAAGCGCTTTTCTCTCCGGGCGACTTTCGCCCTCTCCCTCTTTATCGGACTTCTTTTTTTGATAGGGGTCTGGAAAGGGTATGCCTATTTTGAAATGTTCCTTATGGCAGTCGCAATCGCGGTTTCCGCGGTGCCCGAGGGCCTGCCTGTTGCCATGACCGTGATTTTGGCCGTTGGCGTGGAACGGCTCGCGAAACGCAAGGGCGTGGTGCGGAAGCTCTTGGCCGCGGAGACCTTGGGAAGAACGACCGTCATATTAACGGACAAAACCGGAACTCTGACTGAGGGGAAGATGGAGCTCACGGACATCTTGACCCAATACGAAAAAGAAGACGTCCTAACGCTTGCCGTCTTGGCACTCGACATCGAAGAGCATATTCCTCCGGAAGGGCCTCTTGAAAAAGCCGTAAAAGAGGCCGCGAAAGAATACAAGCTCTTTCTTCCCGACATCCGCAACAACCTGGAAATTCTTGAACACAAGCCCTTTAACTCCAAAGATAAGTGGAGCGGCATCCGCGTTGCCGGGCCGCATCATGACGCAAGTGACGGATGGCTCATGGTGGGGGCGCCGGAAGTGCTCGCGGAGCGTATTGGAGCAAAGGCCTCCCAAAAAGAAACGATTCACAAAGAAACAGACCATCTCGCGCGCGAGGGAGGCAGAGTCGTGGGAGTCGCGAAAGGGAAGATGTTTTTGGGCCTCCTTGTCTTCAAAGACCCAATACGGAGCGGAATGCGGGAAATTATTGAAAAAACAACATACGCGGGTATTCGAACCGTCATCCTTACCGGCGACCACAAGGGCACCGCGCTCGCGATTGCGAAAGAAGTCGGGCTCGAGGCAAAAGAAAACGAGGTTATAACCGGAGAGGAATTGAAAAAAATGGGAGATGAGGAATTAAAAGCGCGGAGCAAAAACGCGCGCATATTCGCCCGTATTACTCCGGAAGATAAATTGCGTATCGTAAAAATTTATCAGTCCCAAGGGGAAGTGGTTGCCATGACCGGAGACGGCGTAAACGATTCCCCTGCCCTAAAAGCCGCGGATATCGGAGTTGCCGTGGGCTCGGGCACGGACGTCGCCAAAGGCGCCGCGGACCTTGTGCTCCTCGACAACAATTTCGAAACCATAGTCGCGGCCGTGGAAGAGGGGAGGAGAATTATCGGAAACGTGAAAAAAGTGATTATCTACCTCCTCTCGGATTCTCTGGACGAGCTTTTCCTTATCGGCGGAGCAATCGTGGTCGGGATTTCGCTCCCCTTAAACGCCCTACAGATTCTCTGGGTGAATTTCTTTTCGGACTCATTCCCCGCGATTGCCTTTGCCTTTGAAAAGGGAGGGAACCAACTTCAAAAAGACGCGCGGAGCGGAAAGACAATTTTCGACACCGAGATGAAATTCCTTATTCTTGTCATTGGCCTCGGCTCAAGCGCCCTCCTCTTTGGCACGTACCTCTTCCTCCTTCGGGCGGGCTTCGAAGAAAATCTCGTGCGCTCCTTTATTTTCGCGACGTTTGCCACCTACACTCTCTTTCTCGCCTTTTCGCTTCGTCATTTGAACACAGATATTCTTCACTACAACCCATTTGGAAATTTGTATCTTACGGGAGGAGTCGCCTTTGGCGTACTCCTTACGCTCGGGGCCCTCTACCTGCCTTTGCTCCAGCATATTCTCGGCACAACCCCTCTCCCTCCGCTCTGGCTTTTGGGAGTCGTCGGATTTAGCATGTTGAATCTCTTTGCCGTGGAGCTCACAAAATTTTTTTTCAAAAGAAAATAGCGTGTTTTCGTGCAACATTCGAGTTGCCCGGAAACAAAGCTTGCATTTTCAGAAAGAAGTGGCATAATAGTCCGCATCACCCACAAACCTCTATGAGCCGCGGCACATATATCCTTATCTTCATACTTGTCCTCTCCATAGCCGCGGGGATTTTTTCGTACCAGCCCCTCTGGCAAAAATTCTCATCTTTTCGTCCATGGTCTCTCGGCCTTGACCTTGAAGGCGGCTCATACCTTATCTACGACGTGGACACGAGAAATATCGGCGTCGCGGAAACCGATTCCGTCTTAAATGGCCTTCGCGATGTCATTGAACGCCGAGTAAACCTTTTTGGCGTAAGCGAGCCAAGAGTATTCATCCAAAAAGGAGGGGGGGGTTCCCGTCTTGTCGTGGAGCTCGCGGGAATTAAAGATGTAAGCCAGGCCATACAACAAATTGGCGAAACCCCGCTTTTGGATTTCCGGGAAGTTACGAAATCAACGAGTACGGCTGAAGTTGCTTCCGGCACTCTTGCCGTTTCAGAACAAAGCGGAATTGAATTTATCCTCACGCCACTCACCGGGCGCTACGTGAAAGGCGCGCAGGTTGTGTTCGGAGGGGGCGGGAGCGGCGTTTCCCTTTCTCCTTCCGTGGCCCTTGAATTCGATAACAAAGGGGCGGAACTTTTTGGGGAGCTCACCGCGAAAAATATCGGACGCCCCATCGCCGTATTTCTTGACAACCAACTTATCACCATGCCCACGGTGCAGGCGGAAATTCAGGGCGGCAAGGCGGAGATTACCGGAAATTTTACGGTCGAGGAGGCGAGAAAACTTGTCGAGCGCTTTAATGCCGGAGCCCTGCCCGCGCCGATTACGCTCGTAAATCAGGAAACCATAAGTCCCGAGCTCGGAGCCGATTCTCTCAAAAAAGCGATTCTCGCGGGAACTATAGGAACACTTTTTATCATGTTTTTTATGACGCTCTACTATCGGGGGCTTGGTCTCTTCGCCTCTCTTGCGCTCCTTATATACGTTGTGTTGACCTTAGGGCTCTTCAAGCTCATCCCTATCACCATGACCCTTGCCGGAATCGCGGGGTTCATCCTTTCCATCGGCATGGCCGTGGACGCGAACGTCTTGATATTCGAACGCACAAAAGAAGAAATGAAGCGAGGATTGAAAAAGGAAGACGCTCTGGAAGAAGGATTCAAGAGAGCGTGGACCTCAATTCGCGATTCAAACATTACCACGATTTTGACCTCTTGTATCCTCTATTACTTCACCTCAAGCTTCGTGAAAGGGTTCGCGCTCACCCTTCTTCTTGGGGTTCTTGTGAGCATGTTTTCCGCGATTACCGTAACTCGAACTCTCCTCCGAACATTTATTTCAAATCCTAAATCCTAAATCTTAGGTCCTAGGTCTTCGCCTATGAATCTTATTAAATACAAATACATATTCCTCGGCATTTCGGCCGCGCTTGTCCTCTTCTCTTGGGTATTCGTGGGAATGTTTGGATTGAAAAAAGGGATAGACCTCGAGGGCGGCACCGAGTGGAGCATCCGCATTGAACCGGCGCCGGAAATAAAAGAACTCCAAAAAATTCTCGGGGAAATAAGGGGCAAAGAAAACGCGTCCGTAAAAAAGGCGGGGGACGGGACCTTTATTCTTCGGCTCGAGGACATTGGAGAGGAGGCCCACAGAGAGGAACTCCAAAAGCTCCGAGAGAAGTTCAGAGAAGTGGAGGAGAAAAGTTTTTCGAGCATAGGCCCCTCAATCGGCAAAGAACTTGAGCGACAGGCCGTTCGAGCCGGACTCCTCGTCCTTCTTGGCATTTCTCTGTATGTCGCCTGGGCGTTTCGAAAATTGAAGGAGCCGGTTGCCGCGTGGAAGTGCGGGCTCGCGACCCTCATTACTCTATTTCACGACGTAAGCATTCCCATGGGACTCCTTGCCCTCCTCGGCAGGTGGAAGGGAATCGAGATAGATACGAATTTCATTGTGGCGCTTCTTGTGGTCATGGGTTTTTCCGTGCATGACACGATTGTGGTCTTCGATAGAATACGGGAAAATCTGCTCGTGCCTGATATAAAAAAAGAATCCCTTGGCTCCATCATGGAAAAAAGCGTCAAGGAGACCATGGCGCGCTCCATAAACACCTCGCTTACCCTTCAGCTCGTCCTCATCTCCCTCCTTCTCTGGGGTCCGGAAGCGCTCTTTTACTTCATTCTTACAATCCTCGTCGGTACCGTGGTCGGCACCTATTCTTCGATATGCGTGGCCACCCCTCTTGTGTATATATGGTCGAAAAAATAAGAGTTTTTCACACCACCATTGACTAATAATATGTATTATGATATAAATAATATATGCCCAGTAGTGAAAACTCGATTAGATAAATTCTCTACTTAAGGCATTTATAAAGGTAAAAATCAATATAATATATCGATACCTGATAATTTTATAATTATCGAGTTTCTACTACTGGGTATGCCTAAAAATATAGAGAACTTCATACAAAATCTCCTTGGGACCTTGAACGAGAAGCAGAAAAGCGTACTTCAAAAGCGCTTTGGTTTGAACGGCAAAAAGGAAACTCTGCAGAACATAGGGAACGATATGCGGATTACCCGCGAGCGGGTCCGCCAGATAGAACATCAGGGTCTTGAAAAAATTCGCAAAGAAGCGCGGGAGCATCTGGCCGAGCTTACGGAAATCGCGAAGCGTCATTTGGAATCCGTAGGGGGGGCGCGCGAAGACGAGCTTTTTGTGCGGGAAGTATGCGGCCTCATCCGGGCTGAAGCAACTCCGAATTTAGAAAATAAAGTGAGATTCTTTTTCTTCGCCGCGGGCGAGCCCTTCTACGCGCGGGAAACGCCTTCCGCGAAAAGTTTTTGGCATCTCGACCTGAAGGCAAAAAACCATTTTGAGGAGGTTGTGGAAAAAACACTGAAGCTTTTCAAGTCCGCGGATAAAAACCTGGTCCTTGAAGACAAAAATTTTCTCGCCGATGCCATCTCTTTGCCGGAGGCGCCCCTGCTTTCCATCTCCAAAAAATTTGCCTCCAACACCTTTGGCGATTTCGGCCTCGCGAGCTGGCCCGAGATTAGACCGAAGAACATTCGGGACAAGGCCTATCTTGCCGTGAAAAAACACGGGAAGCCCCTCCACTTTGAGGACATCGCGGATGTCATCTTCGAAAAGGGCGTGAGCGCCCGACCGGTCAATGTCCAGACCGTGCACAACGAGCTAATCAAGGACAAACGCTTCGTGCTTGTGGGCCGGGGCATCTATGGCCTCCGCGAACACGGATACGAAGAGGGAACCGTAAAAGAGGTCATCGCGACCCTCTTGAAGACCCACGGACCCCTCGAAGCAAAGCGGGTGATTGAGCTTGTAAACGAAAAGCGGCTCTTGAAAGAAAATACGATTCTTCTGAACCTGCAGAATCGCAAGCATTTCAAGCGTTTGGCCGGTGGCGCCTACGATGTCCACCGGGCATAACACAAATCCCGCCGCTTGGCGGGATTTGTGTTACAATAGGACTATTCTAGATTCTATTTTTTTATGTTGAAAGACCTCATAAAAACCATCGGTGACGTCATCATAGACCTATTCAAGCAAGGGGAAATTTGGTTCGTGCTTTTTCTTGCCGGGTTCGCCGGGGTGTTCTTTTTTCTCCCCACAAGCTTTCAGGGTATTATCGGAGAATTTTGGAGAATGACCTGGTGGTTCTGGCTCTTTATTATCGTATGGAAGCTCTTCCTCTCGACGTGGCTTTTCTGGAGGCAGGACATATTCCAAAAAGAACTGAAGTGGGCTGTGTGGGAAATAAAAATCCCGCGTACCAATGAAAAAGGGCCCGAGGCAATGGAGGCGATTCTTCTCTCCTTCTACGGCCTCGCAAACGTGCCAGGAGACCCGAGAGAAAGGTACTGGGACGGAGAAATTACAAGAACCATAGGCCTTGAGATGGCGAGCTTCGGCGGAGAGGTGCATCTCTACCTGCGCGGCTATAGTAAAGTAGCAAATCTTATCGAAGCGAATTTCCATTCTCACTATCCCGACCTTGAGCTCGTACTTATCGAGGACTACATCCACCGCTTCCCCCAAACCCTTGAAGAAATATACGCGCAAGGCAAAGATATTTTTGGAGGCGAACTGGTTCTTAAAAAACCTCCAGTAATACCCTTGAAAACCTACCTGCAGTTTATGAACGACCCGGCGGAAGAAAAACGGGTGGACCCCATGGGCGCCTTTGTGGAGTTCCTTGGCAAGCTCGAGCCCGGCGAGTTTGTAGCGATTCAAATACTCTTGGAAGGGGCGGGAGATACATGGACGGTCGGGGCAAAAAAATACATTGACGAGTACAAAGAGAAAACCTCGGGGAGGCACACCACAATCACCGCAGCCGGTACCCAGACCATTGTAAATGTCCGCACTCCGGGAGAGACCGACCTTCTGAAAGAAATGGAGGTAAATATCGGCAAGCCGGCATTTAACACCATGATTCGGGCTGTCTATATATCAAAGCAAGAAAATTTCTACGGGGCCTACCCGATGAGGGGAATTCTGGCGCCCTTCAACCAGTACAGCGGCGTAAGCCGCAATAGTTTCAGTTGGATTATGCCCCAACTTACGCGCACGAAGGTGTGGTACTTTCCGTATGTCTTTCCGCGTCTGCGCCTCGAGTTCCGCAAACAACGCCTCCTCTTTAATTACTTTGAAAGAAATCTCCCGTGGGAAACCTTTATGTCAAAACTCCTGACCTCCCATCCTCTGAACCAGAACTTCCACATGAAGACCTCTGTCCTGAATATCGAGGCAATCGCCTCGCTTTTTCATCCGCCAACCGACATTGTCCTCACGGGTCCGCATATCCCGAGACAAGAGTCGCGCCGCGCGGGCCCGCAGGCAGGCATCCCGATATTTGGCGATGACGCGGATATAGAAAAATACCAGTAATATGCAATTTTTTCAAATAATCTGGCACACTATACTCTCCGCTCCGTGGTTTACGTATTACCTTGTCATAAAATACGTATTTATAGGGCTCACCATCCTCGTTGCCGTCGCGTTTTTCATACTCTTGCCCTATGCCTGGAATTACGGGAAGGTCCCGTTCCGCTGGAAAAACACTCCAAGAGGCCGACGCGAATTAAAAGACACGGAAGTATTCCGAAGGCGCTGGGAAGAAATTTTGAAAAATTCCGAATCCGCGCCTCCGGAGTCCCTCTTCTACGCGATTGGGGAAGTGGACATTCTTGTAGATGATGTCCTGCAGGAAATGGGTTTGCCGGGCGAGCATCTCGCGGACCGGCTGGAATCCCTGAACCCGGAAGAAATAAAATCCCTGGAGCGGCTCTGGAGGGCGCACAGTATGAAAAATAATCTGGCAAACACTCCGGGATTCACACTCACCGAGCATCAGGCCCGTGTTGTGCTTGGTGACTATGAAGCATTTTTGAGAGAGATAGGAGTTGTTGGGCATTAACCTAATTGTTCTAATTATTCTAATTATGTCTCCAATTCAACCCCCACAGCGCTCCAAAGTCCAGCGCGTCAAATACGCTCCACCTCCGCCGGAGCTTCCCATGTATGGCCGCGTGGCGCCGCGTGAGGTTTCTTTTATCGGGCGCACCAATTACGTTGCCGCGCTTGAGGAAAAAAAATTCGTCTTTGGCATCAAACGGAATGACCGCAGGCGCCACCTCTATATTATAGGCAAAAGCGGGGTGGGGAAGTCCAAACTTCTGGAACTTTTAATACGTCAGGATGTCGCGCACGGCGAAGGCCTGTGCGTCATGGACCCACACGGCGACCTGGTGGACGCGACACTCGATTTCATACCCGAAAACCGGATCGAGGATGTCTGTATTATTGACCCTTCGGATATGCAATATCCGGTTGCCTTTAACCCGCTCGCGAACGTCTCTCCGGAATTCAAGCACCAGTTAACCCAGGGGCTTATCGAAGTTCTGCAAAAGCAGTTCGGCGCGAACTGGACCCCTCGGCTCGAACACGTTTTTCGCTTTACCACCTTGGCGCTTTTAGACTACCCGCACGCGACAATGCGCGGCATGATATCAATGCTGACCGACAGAAACTATCGCCAAAAAGTCGTGGAGTATATCGAAGACGACATGGTAAAGCGCTTCTGGGCCATTGAGTTCGCGGATTGGTCTGAAAAATTTGACACGGACGCTATTATTCCCTTGGTGAACAAACTGGGCCAGTTCCTCTCCGACCCCATGCTTCGCAACATTTTCGGCCAAAAAGAAAACAAGGTGGACATCGAGGGCCTTATGAACGAAAAAAAAATCGTACTCATCAACTTGGCAAAAGGAAAAATCGGAGAAGAAAACTCCTCCTTCTTCGGCTCCATGTTTATTACCAAAATCAAGCAAGCGGGCATGGCCCGCGCCTATATTCCGGAAACGAAGCGCCACGACTTTTACCTCTACGTGGATGAGTTTCAAAACGTGGTTACCGAAACATTTGAAAACCTTTTGTCCGAAGCCCGCAAATATGCCATCTGCCTTACTATGGCGCACCAATTTACCCAGCAACTTTTGGACAGAGTTCTTGCCGCGGTCCTGGGAAACGTGGGCTCCATTATTGTATTTCGCGTAGGCGGCGAGGATGCCATAAAACTAAAGCCGGAGATGGTGCCGGTCTTTGACCAGAAAGACATGATAAACCTCGGAGTCCGAGAATTTTACGTAAAGATGACGATTGACGGAGAAACCTATGACCCCTTTTCCGCCGAAACATTAAAAATCATCGCGCCTCCGCACCGTTCGTTCAAAGAAGATATTATTGCCGCCTCGCGCAAAAAATACGCCACGCACCTTGAGGACGCGAGGCGGCTTATGGAAGAAGAGGAAAAGGGAATCATGCGGAACTCCCAGGAACGTGCCGCCATCTCCGGTTTACCCGCCGAAGCTTTAGCGAAGGCGGGCAGAGCCCCCGCCGCCCCCTCGGCCATGGAGGAGCCGCTCATTTGACCTATCGGATGTATCCTCCCGCAAGGGAGGTGTTGCAAATCAAAAAAACTGATATAATTAAATGCATAATGTACAAATGATAAGAATTCGTACATTCGTACAGGATTCGTACATTCGTATATCAGCTTCAGCATGATAAAAGCAATTCTTTTTGACGCCGACGGCGTGGTGGTAAAAGGACCAAGGTTCAGCGAAATTCTGGAAGAAAAGTACGGCATTACGCGGGACAAGACCGAACCCTTTTTTTCGAGTGAATTCCAGATGGCGCAAATCGGGCGCGTGAATCTCCGCGAAGTGCTTATCCCGTATCTCGAACGCTGGGGATGGAACGGCACCGTGGACGACCTCATTAAGGTCTGGTTTGAGGGCGTGACCCCAGACCCCCAGATGCTCCAAAAAATCGCGGAACTTCGGGCAAAAGGAATCAAATGCTGTCTTGCTTCGAATCAAGAAAAGCTCCGGGCCGCCTATCTCGCGAACGAGATGGGGCTCGAAAAAGTGTTTGATAAAATTTTTATCTCCGCGCACATCGGCCACAAAAAGCCCCTTGTGGAATTTTTCGAATACATCGCGACACACCTCGAAGGAATAAAAAAAGAAGAAATCCTTGTGTGGGACGACAAAGACACAAATATAGACGCGGCCCGTTCCTTTGGTTTCCAGGCAGAGGCATTTCGCAGTTTTGATGACTTTTGCAAAAAACTCGAGCCCTACCTTACGTGAGCTACGAATATACAAATTACATACGAATGTACGAATGAAAGCCGATTCGTACATTCGTACAAAATTGGTACATTCGTAAATCAGCTTTAGCATGATTGAAGTCGAAAAAAAATTTCATATTTCAAAAAACGAGGAGAAAAAGCTCGCCGAAGGCGCAAAGTTTATCGGTGAATTTACGTTTTCCGATACCTATTACGACAAATCAAGCTATCCGTTGGCGAAAAAAGACATCTGGCTTCGCTCTCGCGACGGCAGGTGGCAATTAAAAATAGGGGAAGATGACTCCGGGTCGGAAACCAAAAAGTATATGGACTATTACGAGGAAGTCGAGGCCGAGGGAAGCATTCGAAAAATTCTTGGGGTGGAGCATTACGCCTCTCTTGTCAAGGATCTCGAGGCCGAAGGATACACTCCGATTGCGACGTTCACAACCATCCGTCGCAAGTACACGAAGGGGGAGTTCAATATTGACGTTGATGAAGCGAGCTTTGATTATAATGTCGTAGAAATCGAGCGCTTTGCCGAAGACCGCCGCGACATCGAAAAGGCGACCGAAGAAATTATAGAATTTGCGAAAGACCACGGCCTGAAAGTGGAGCCGGTCCACGGAAAAGTTCTGGAATACATTAAACAACACGACTCCGAAAATTTTGCCTCGATAAAAGACGCATGGGAGAAAGCGGGAATCCACTAATATCCAATCTTCTGGAGCCACTCCTCATGCTCCCATTCCCAAAGTTTTTTCGCTCCTAAAAATGCCTCAAAGTCCTTTTCCCATTCAGGGAACTCCGCGATCTCGACTCGCCCCGTAACAGGACCCCACTCGTGCCCAAGGCAATTTTTTACGTCCATATAATTTCCATTCGCGCGCAGAACCGCCTTACCTCCTTTCCGGCGCAATGTCGCGCCGCACCATGCGCACATCTGGTCCTGGTCAATACGCAAAATCCACCGCGTCTGAATCTCCGGCACCGCGTCCTGCATCGCGGCCATGTACGCCGAGGTCTGAAGGTTATAATCCCGATAGATCGCCTGCGAGGTCTTAATGTCCAAAATTCCGGTCTTGCCTTCGATAGTCGCGATGGCGTCGAGCGTTCCCGCATAGCGTTCACGGGGATGATGCAGCCGATATTCCACATATCGAGGTTCAACCTCGATAGAATTTTCTTCAAGAAATTTTAAAAAACCCTCCACCGCGGGTTTAATGGGTAGGGGAATCACGGGATTTGTGCCAGTTAAAATGCCCTCAATCGTCTCGTGCACCAGCGTGCCTTCCGAGGCGGACTGCTCCTTCATTGCCTCCGCGGATTTAAAGTCCGGCATCTTGGCGTAAAAACGATACAGGGCGGGCTTTGCCTTAATCCCCACGATCTTCGTAACCCGGGGATACCACGAGCCGCCTATTTCGTATCCGCACTGGGATTTGAAATCTTCTATATCCTTAAAGTCCATAAAAAGAAAATCTGTGTTTTGTGCTTCTATTTTCGAACTAACTTCCCAGTTAATTCAAAAATATTTCCCGCTCCCATCATAATCAAAACAGCAGGGGAGTGAATATGTTTTCCCAATACATTATACAGCCGCTTTCGAAAATTTTTTGAATCGGCCATATATTCCACCTGTAGTTTTGGATATTTTTTCCGAATCTCCGTGAAAAGCGCTTCGGAGTTTGCGTGTGCTCCTTTGTCCTTACTCCTTAATCCTCGTTCAGCATCCCGTCCCGCCACCTGATACACCGGAAGCAAAAGAAGTAAATCGGCGTCCGAAAACGCTCCGACAAAATCGGAGAATAAAAGTTCAAGCCGCTTCATCTGGTGGGGCTGAAACACACATACCAATTTTTTTCGCGGAAATTTTTCCCGAAACGCCCGAAGTGTCGCTTTTATTTCCGTCGGATGATGCGCATAATCGTCGTACACCTGAATTGAAAATTGAAAATTGAAAATTGAAAATTTCCCCCGGTGTTCCATTCTTCTCCACGAACCCATATATCGCGAAAAAGCGTAAAAAATGTCGCGGGCCGGCACCTTCAAAATTCGCAAAAGCGTATACACCCCAAGCGCGTTCGAAACATTGTGCTCTCCAGGAAGACGAAGCGCCTTTCGTACGCGCGAAGCCGCAGCGTCTTTCAAAGAGAACCAGAATACCCGAAGATCCCGCTTTTTTGCTATCGCGGAAATCCGTTTTTGCATACTCCAAAGTGTTGCGTCGTCTTTGTTCAAAACCAAATTCCCGCCCGGCCGCACATTCGCGATAAAACCCAAAAACGCTCTCTGAACTTCCGCAAAGGTTCCATAATAGTCCAAATGCTCTTTATCGACATTCAACACAAGCGCGTGCGCCGGAGAATAATGCAAAAAAGCTCCTCCATACTCATCCGCCTCAATCACAAGATGTTTACTCTCTCCCAGATAAAAATTCGCGTCCCCGAATTCCCAAAGTTTTGTGCCAACAAAAACCGTGGGGTTCATTTTCGCTCGAATCATTGCAAGCGCCAAGAGGGAAGTACTCGTGCTTTTGCCGTGAGCCCCGGCAACTCCGATGGTCTCATATTTCTTGGTGATCTCCCCCAGGGCCTCGGGATAGGTCTGGACTGGAACCTGAAGTCGCATTGCTTCCTGTATCTCCGGGTGCGTAATGGGCACTGCCGCAGTCCGCACCACCAAATCAGTGCCCTTGACAAAATTGCCTGATTTATGCCCTATTTTAACCCTTATACCGACTTTTGATAGTGCGCGAGTAATAGAACTAGCCGCAAGGTCAGAGCCCGTCACAGCCCAATTTTGGGCCAAAAAATAACGGGCTAACGCGCTCATCCCAATACCCCCGATACCCACCATATGAACTCTTTTTTTAGTCATAACAATGACGCTATCTTACCATATTTAATCGTTGCCCAGTTCCTTGCCCCCGTGGAATTCTTTATGGATATCCTTGAGACGCTTACTTGTTACGTGGGCATATATTTGGGTAGCCGCGATATGCTTATGACCCAAAAATTCCTGAAGAATTCTTATGTCAACCCCGCGTCCAAGCATGTCAGTGGCAAAACTATGTCGAAGAGAGTGAATTGACGCAATTGTAATGCCAGCCCTCGGAGCATATCGCTCGAACATACTCTGAATCGTACGAATAGCAGTCCTCGAAACGCCCGTCTTTTTCCTTTCGCTTCGGTAGGACACGAAAAGCGCCTCATCCATATCATCGCGCGCCTCCAAATATCGTTTTATCCATTGCAATGCCCGCTCGGAAAAATAAATAGTACGAACACGCCCACCCTTACCGATAATTGCTATTTCTAATCCTTGGGATAAATCCTTGGGGAAAACTATCTGTTCGCGATTCAGCGCGACCAATTCCGCGATGCGCAATCCTGTGGAAAAAAATGTCTCGAGAATCGTCCGGTCCCGAAGGCCGTGAAATATTAAAATATCAGGAATGTCGAAAAGTTTTCGGAGTTGTTCTAATGTCAAAAAATGTATCTTGCGGTCCTCCTTTTCTCTAGCAAGTTTCACGCGTTCCGATGAAAGCGACGGAATTCGATGTTCCATAAAATACATAAGAAAAGAACGCAAGGCGACAAGGTAACGATTTTGAGTGGTTTTCTTAAGAGAGCGGCCGCGGGATAGAAATAAACGATACTGACTAATATGTTCCTCCGTAAGTTCTTCCGGGGAAATTCCCTCTAGATTGTTCTGACGCAACCAATAAAAAAACCTATCAAGATAGTTTGAATAATTTTTTTGAGTGTTTGCGGACAATCCCTGTTCAACGTCCAGCCAATCCAAAAAATTTTGCAAATAAGAGGGAAGCGGTTTATGAGTCATACTTCATTTTTTATCTATAATCGCATTTTACTTAAATAATACGCAACGATATATATTCCTTATACTACCACACCAAACATTCAAAACCCCTCTCCCCTGTGGAGAAATCGCCATTAGGAATTAGGAATTAGGAATTTTAAAGATAATCTTCCGGGTCAATTGTAATCCCCACAGGCACTCGCCCTCGCGCAGGCGGAATCGTTTTGTACTGAAGCGATGGTTGCCAAAACACGGTAAGGTGGATATGCGGACCCGTGGAATACCCGGTATTTCCGGAATATCCGATAATATCGCCTCTTTTTACAAAATCGCCGACATTCACAACGCTCCGAGAAAGGTGGGCGTAAAGCGTTGCCAAACTATTTGCGTGGTTTATCAAAATATATTTGCCGTATTGATATTTCTGCCACTTCAGGGTCCCCACGTCGTTATTATCCACTGCGGCAATAGTCCCATCGTCCGAAGCGTAGATAGGAGTGCCCACCGAAACACCGAAATCAACGCCATTATGAATTTTTGATTTATACAATCTCTGCGCATCGGGCGTACTGCCGTATTTCTGCGTCATCCGCGGATTCTGAACCGGATAGGCAAGCACCCCTGCCCGCTTCACCGGCAAGAGCGTAGGGTCAAAGGTCTCCCGAAGTTTCGCCTCGATGTCGTCAATGACTTTGCTGATCTCGGCCTGCTGTTCGTCAAGTTTCGCAATCTGCTCCTGATATATTTTTTCCTGGCTTTTTGTCGCCACAAGAAGCCGCTGTTTTTCCTGCTTCTGCTCTTGCGCGATCTGCCCGCGATAACTCAAATTTTTTCCTTCCAGTTCACGGTCTCTCTGCTTTACCTTTGTTTCCGCGGCCTTCCGGACTAAATCCTCCTGAAAATCCCGAAGCTCCTCCACGCTTACCGCGAGGTCGCTATTCAACGTCATAATGGACTGCACCTCCGAGACCCCTTCGGAGAGCGAGCCGCTCCGCAAAAACAAAATAAGAATATCTTCTCGGTCTTTTTGATAGAGTTCCCGCATGAGCTTCCCAATAGTCCCCTTTTTATCGTCCACGTTTCGCTCGATGCGTCGCGTGTCATGCTGGAGTTCCTCAAGTTCGAGCTCAAGTTTTTCCAAAACAATCTCGTTTGATTGTATCGAAAGGTCGAGTTGCTTCAAATTGTAGTTAATGGAGCCAATTTCTTTGTTCAAGCCCTTTTGCGTTGATTTGGTTTCGGCAATAACCGCCTCGAGTTTTGCCCGCTCGTCATGAATTTTCTGCAGTTCCGCGGTCTTTGCTTCGATAAGAGAACGCAAATCCTCCCCGCTTCCCTGCTTTACCGATTCGTCGGTAATATCACGAGGAACATTTTGAGCTTTTGCAGAAACCAAGGGTATTGAAAGAACCAACGCGAAAAAAATTATTCCTGTCTTGCGGCGCATATAATTATCAGCGCGGCCTTGACGCGCTGGATTGCTTCTTCCCTCCCAATCACCTGTATAATCTCAAACGGCCCCGGCGATTTTTCGAGTCCGGACAAAGCGACCCGCAACGGCCAGAGCACACCCCCCCTCCCCACTTCTTCCGCGTATTCCATGAGCCGCTTTTTCAGTCCGTCTCCCAGCGTTTCCTCCATGATACCTACTATCACCTCAAGGTGTTTTTTTGTAATTTCACTCGTTGATTCTTTCCATACCAAGCGTTCGGCAGGATATTCGGGGAGTTCAAAAAAGAACCCCGCGGTTTTTTCAAAATCTCGAAGCGTCCTCATGCGCTCGCGCTCAAGCTCCACTGCGCGCGAGAAACGCTCGTCTTGGAACCACTTCTCCGGCACAAAATCTTGAAGCAATTTTTCCAAATGTTCTTTTGGCGCAAGTTTAATATAGTGCGCGTTAAACCAATCAAGTTTTTGGATATTGAAAATCGCGCCGCCCTTCTGAATCTTCCCAAGGTCAAAAATCTTCTCCAGCTCTTCCAACAAAAATACTTCGCGCTCGTCTCCAGGGGACCAGCCAAGAAGCGCGAGAAAATTTATAATGGCCTCCGGCAAATATCCGCTTTCCCGAAGCGTCCGCACCGTGGCGTCCATACCCGTATTGATATTCCCTGAGCGGGTCGAAGGGCTTCCTTTATCATTATTCCCTGAGCTAGTCGAAGGGACTCCTTGAATCCTTTTTGAAAGTTTCGAACGGTCCGGCGCAAGAATAAGGGGTACGTGCGCGTAGACCGGTGTCGAAAATCCCAGGGCCTCCTGCATTAAAATCTGCTTTGGCGTGTTCCCTAGGTGGTCTTCCCCACGAATCACATGGGTAATACCCATTTCTTCGTCGTCCACGACAACGCTGAAGTTATAAAGCGGCTCATCTAGCGACTTCGCAATCACAATGTCACCAAAAAGCGAGGAATCAAACTCCACTTTCCCGCGAATCTCATCATGAAATGAAATCTTCTTTTCCGGAACCTTGAATCGTATCACTCCATTCCGCGTTGTTCCGCGTAAAGTTCCGCGTTGTTCCGCGTTCTCGCGACAGCGGCCGGAGTACTTAAACACATGCCCATTCACCTCCCCGGAAACTCTCTGCGCCTCAAGCTCTTCCTTGCTGCAATAGCAGTAGTACGCTTTCCCCTCATCCAAAAGTTTCTCCAAGTATTTTTTATATATCTCCGTCCGTTCGGATTGTCGGTAACTTTCAACTTTTAACTTTTCACTTTTAACTTTGGTGGGTCCTTCGTCCCATTCCAATCCCAGCCACTCCAATGATTCAATAATGTCTTTCTCGTACTCGGGCTTCGACCTCTCCTTGTCCGTATCCTCAATGCGCAAAATAAACTCGCCTCCATGTCGTTTGGCGTAGAGATAATTAAAAAGCGCGGTCCTGGCAGTGCCCACATGAAAATAACCCGTGGGAGAGGGCGCGATGCGTGTTCTCACTTTTTTTGATGTGTGCGTCATTATGACTTGGTGGTCATTCCCAAGAGATTCTTCAGCCCTTCGGGCTTCAGAATGACATCCAGCTAGAAGTTTTATAATTCTATCTTATTTCCCCCTTTCCCCCAACACTTGACAAAAAAATAATATATATATATAATACATTTGTTTCTTTGAAAATTCCCTGTGATTACGCACCAGAAAGGACTAAGTTATGCACGTTCTGGAAATCACCAATATGGAATTGCGCGTCCTGTGGATGTGCGTTGCAAATTACCGCGACACCTATAAGAAAGAGTTGAAGCGTTCGGAGCCGCTCCCCGGCGACGGCGAGATCATCCGTCAGAACTGGCTTGGTATGTTGAAGATCGACGCGGCAATGGATGCCGTGTTCGCCAAACTCGACGCCTTGAGCCATCAATAGCAACCGCCCGCCGGAGTAACCACTCTCCGCGCGGGCGTTCATATTTATGGACTCATCGAAAAGTGGTCACATAATACGCGACCGCGTATTATGTGACCAAATTATCACTTTGTCCGTGGTCGCGGAAAAAGTGATAAAATGCAATACGCGGGCGTTTCTCGTTTCTGTCATTTAAGGTGCGGCCGCACCAAAACTGACTTTTTTTATTTTGCGTTAATTCCAAACTTTCAACTTTTCCGCCGAAGGCGGATTCGCCTCTGGCGAATAACTTTCAACTTTTCACTTTTCACTTTTAACTTACATCCACCCCCACCACTTTCAAAATCTCCTTCCCTACCACCTCGGTTGCGTCGAGACGGACAAGGGCGCGGGCCGCCTGTGCCATTGCC
>JBBTZM010000059.1:0-5713 GCA_038061335.1 Patescibacteria group bacterium
GCAGAGGAATCGTGTCCTCTACAATTACGACGCGGATTACTTCAATCGCGGCATTTCCTGCCGCATCCGAGACGTTGTAGCGTATGGTGTACGTTCCCAAAACGTTTATATTCACCGTACTCGTAACGCTCATGTTTGCAGTAATATCTCCGTCCACGTCATCGAGTGCCAAAGCCCCCGCATCCGTATATGGAGTCCCGACCTCATGAGTAATTGTCGAACTCCCAAGAAGCGTGATAACCGGAGGCAAATTCGGAGGAGGCGGCGGAGTTACGAATGATTCCACGTTGCTTGGGATCGTGCTTGAACCGATCATAGCAAGGACCTGCCAGTAATATGTGGAAGAAGCATGGAGCCCTTCGAGCGTGGTTGTGGTACCCGTGATTCCGTCTTTTTGATACTGAAGAATATACGGCGATTCTCCCCACAATATCGAGAAGCTTGAAGGAGTGCCTCCGGAGAAGGACCAGGAAAGGATGGGCGGGGTCGGAGGATTGAGCCGTAGGCGGTAGGGCAAAAATTCCGCAAGGTCCGCGGAGTTATAGAATACCCGATCTTGACCGCCCTGATACCCGGTGAAATATCCCGCAACGTTCGTACCGGAAAGCGTACTCGCGAAAGGTCCCTCTACAAACTGAAAGAGAGAAGCAATCCGAGAAGTGTAGAAAAGTTCGGCGCCATCATAGAGGGAATAATACGGGCGATAAAAACTCCCACCTCCGTCTCGCGGCTCCTCCCGTATATAAAAGAGGTGATACAATCCCGGCTCCTGTTGAACCACGGAAAGCCCTCTCACCTGTCGGATGCCTCCGATCTCCACAAGCGGTCGAGAACGAAGAATCGTACTCTCTCCAGTAGCGTCCGATACGCGAAAACGGACATGATACAAATTTCGGTACCAGCGCGTCTTTGGGGTCTGCTGAAGATAAAACACGTCATACGTCCGATTGCCCATGGGGAAAATGGAAGAGAGGGAGGCGCTGAAAGAATACTGATTTTCAACCCACGCCCGGACGATACCATCACTCAACTGAAACCCGTGTGCGTTAAGCACTGCTTCAAGATCGGACTTGGTGTGAATTGAGGGAAGCCACAAATACTCTGCCGTGTTTGTAGGATTTTCGGTTACGATAAACTGAAACTTATCCGCGTCTGCCGTGAACTGGTCAAGGTCGCCTTTCGGAATTGAAGAGTTCATGATGGGGATGGGAACCCCCCACGCTCCCCCGCTCTTCCGTCGTATGAAAAACTGATCTCGGTATGCGTAAAAAACAAGCGGGTCTCCCTCTTCGAAAAAGACAAGCGGTCTCCCCGTTAAATTATAGGCGTACGAGGGAGGACTGCTCCAATTCTGCAAACCATCCTTTTCTGCGAGCCAAATAGAGAACCCTCCCGTTCGATCGGTATACCGATATCCCTGCATCCACGCGACCACAACCTGCCCGCTATCTTGAGCAGCAACCTTCGGTGAAGAAGAATTCGTGGTGTCCGATGAAAGTTGACGCTTTAAAACAAGCGCGCCATTTGAAATATGAGCGTACTGAATTTCCGCCGTGTCCAAGTCCTCAAAGTTCATTCCCTCCTGTTGTACATATACGAGATGAATATCACCATTGGAAGCGCGAACGGCGGAAATATCATAAAAGTTTCGAGCAGGTGTTTGACTGAACTGATATAAGTAATTCTCAATATATACGGGCTCTCCCCATAACCCATTCACAAACTTCCGGTACACAACTCTTCGCTCCTCGCCCAGAACATCTCCGAACACCCCGTACACACTGGATGTTTCGCCGTAAATAACCTCGGTACTGCCGTCAGGATTCTGAAAGATGGAATGTACGAACCGATCAGCTACTGGGCCGCTAGAAAGAGGGGCAAATGCCCGCATATTTCCCCACGGATACGGTGGCGGAGGAGTGTTGTCAACAATGCGGAAAGGAGCGGACTCAAATGTGGCGCAATTATAGTGAGCATCACACGCGTCGGCAAACAGAATGGTAGCAGTAGCAGAAACAAGGCCCGCGTCCAAAGGAAGAGTGTACGAGAATGACCCCATACCTGCGTCAAACAAACTCTGAATATTGTAGAAACCGTTCGGGCCATATTTTAGATAAGCGCTGGAAACGCGAATCGGAGGAGTAACCGCCTGAATGTCCCATCGAATTGTCTTCGTTTCCCCGAGCGACCACGCGCCATCAGTAAGCCCTTCAATTTCAACCGTTCCCGTAGGCGGAGTACCGTCAATGATCTCGAAAGGAGCGGACTCGGTAAACAACGACTCATTTCCGCGATAATCGCGAACCAAGGCCCGCGCCTTATACCCGGGCCCCAAAAGATCGGAAGGTACGTACCAATAATAGAAAGCGCTACTCTGGCCGAAGAAACCCTGAGTCGCGATGAAAATCCACGCCTCTTCATGCGGATTCCAATAATAGAAATCAGCTTCCTTTGCTTTCACATTATCGCTCGCGGTAACAAGAAGGGTAAGTTCAAGCTGATTCCGCGTCTTGCCGCCGTCAATGTATGTGACATCAAAAAAGGATACAAAAGGTGGCTCCGCATCCGGCTTCAAACGGGTGAAGACGCGCACATCTGTGGTCGTCGCGCCCGAAGAGATTGGGAATGTGGTAACGAGAGGTTCATACTGGGGAGGAGAGGTCCATATCCTGGCAAGCCCCGCCGCTTTGGAGGAAAAATCAAATGACCCGTCCGGAGCACTCAAGGCGGAAACACCCGACCCGGTAAGAGAAACTCCACCGAGAGGAACATTGGAATCGGTAACAAGTCCAGAAACGCTTCCTCCATAATTTTCTGGATATGCTCGAGCGACAACCGAAACATAATCGGTTCGGTACGCAAGCAACCCGTTTTGATGTGTGGAACCCACGGTAATGTCGTAAGAGACACCGTCTTCGAAATATGAAGTACCGTCCGGAAGATACGAACGGAAAATCGCCCCAGTGGGAGTGTCCTCGCCAACTTGGTAAAACCTCCAATCTTCACCAGTTCCAGAGCGCCTCCATCCCACCACATGACCCAAACGGTTCGGGTCCGGTTTGTCCGGCCACCCGATGACAAATGCGGGAGTGCGGCTAATCTCATGCGACAGCGCAAAAAAGTACACGGGCATTGCCGGTGTGCCGTCCGGCGCCGGAGCGAACACAAAATTTTTTTCATTCCAGTTATTGTCATATTCAAGCTCTGAATCCCCCTCCACATAAAATAAAAAGCGGGTGTTGCTGATAAATCTTTCAGTAGCGGGACATGAAAGTTCAAACACAACCTCATCCCCGGGCTGAAGAATGCCGGGACCGGAAATGCCATACTCAAAATGGTCATCAATGAAAAAATAAAGTTTTTCCGGCAATCCGGGCGCGTACCCGACATTTTTCATGCGGAGAGTTATGGTCATTGCCTGCCCGCTCACATACGTTCCCGAACCCGTAACCTCGGTAATCGCGAAGTCTGGCCGCGCGAATGCCGAAAGCGCGCCGATCGAGGCGTAAAGTGAAGTCCCGAAACTTCCATCCCCTCTTTGCTCCGCAAGAAATGCCTCGCGGAGCTCATCGCGGGTTTCCGCGGGATACGCCCCGTACAAATCATACGCCGCGAGCGCCCAAATCCGGTCAATAAAGTCGGACGAATCCGAGTATTCCTTCAAAAAATTCAAAAGCGCGTCAATCTTGCTTTGGATTGTAATTGTTGCGCCCGCCTCCCCCACCGAAAGATTTTGAAACGGCTTCAGGTATTCCGCAGTACGGGCCGCAAGATATACGCTCGGCGCCCCCTCTTCCGTAAACCGCATGGAGCCGTCCGCGCCGATCTGATTCAAAACGTAATAAAGCGCCCTGGGCAAAGCGTTGTCTATAGAATAATCCGCGGCCCAGAAGGCGAGCGCGGCCTCCATCGTGGTCTGCACATCGCTTGTGTAATCCGCAGTAAGCCCGAAGCCGCCGTCCTCTCTCTGCAACAAAACGAGTTCGTTCAAAAGCGTCTGGTAATCCCCGCCTAAAGCAACGAGCATCCGGGCCTTAATCGCCTTCTCACGCGTCGTACCCGGCAGGGCATTCCGAAGGTACTGAATCGTCGCGTTATACTGCTCGCTCTCTGTCCGGTTAAACGCGGCAAGGCGCGAGGCGACCTGGGCCGTCAGTTCATACTTATTGAACTGCCCGAAGCTCCCGTCCTCGTTCTGTGCCTGCGAGAAATAGGAAATAAGAAAATCCATCGCGTTCTTTTCAATGCCCGGATAGGTTTCTATAAACGTCGTGCCCGCAATGGCCCGCGAAGGAGAAAGAAAGGCGATAAGCCGATGAAAGAGTTCGGGAAGAAACGCGCCCTCCCTCTTTTTCACCCGCGCCTCACGGAGCGTCTTCTTTTCAAGGTCAGGCAGAAGAACTCCCCGGAGAGGATTCTTCACTTCCTTTTGTATCTTCTCCAGCACCTCCATACGCACCTCCTTTCCGCGCGACTGAAGCGGGCGTGCCTTGCCCGGGGGAAGCAGATGGGCGTCCCGCACCAGAACCACGGGAAGTTCCTCCTCTTTCTTAATATCTTTTTCCTCTTGCCCCAAAGACATTAGGCGCAAAGGATTCTCCTTCTCGTCAAAGGCCTTGGCCCGCGCCCGAAGTTCGCGCATCAGGGACTCGCGCTCCTCTTGAGGAAGATTCTTTGCCCGCGCGCGGTACGCGCGTACCGTTTCCCGAATTTCCAGCGGCACCCCCCTTGCCTCCATCATTTTTTCGTCGCTCATGGAAGATGTCGGAATGGAAAGCAACCTGATCTCATCAAACCGCCCCGCGTCCCGCAACTCCCCCACCTTCTTGAAGTACTCCTGTTCGGCGAAAGGAAGAGTGCCGGTGGCGTCCCAGTTCACGCGCGACCAATCAAATGTTGTACTTGCGTCCTCCGGAAAAGGCGGCAGTTCAAGGAGATTTCGCTTTGCATCCTTTCTTTCGAGACGTTTTTCGGCGCCGAGGGAAGAAGTCGCGAAAACAACCGGAGAACTCGAAGCCAAGGGTGCCGCTAAAACCGTGTCTTGCACAGCGAGAACAGCCCTTGCCTGCGGGTTCGCCGCCAAGGCGAACCCGCCCAAAGGAATGCTCTGAAATATAAACAAGAAAAGAAGGAATATTGCGGCTTTGCGTTGTAGGGGTTTCATAATTCCTTATCCGTTCTTGCTATGCGAGGCATATGCTGGTGGTAGCGTTTGACATTTTTCATCCATCTGTTATCTTTATACATACAAGTGGCTTCGGCCTCACCCCCGCAAGGGGGAGAAATGTGAAAATCCGTCAGAATAATTCTCTGGCGGCTTTTCGTATTCGCGCGAATATCTTTTTATCAAGAAATCCTACTTTCTCCACGAGCCGTCGCGTATCAACAACACGAACCTGTGAAAGAATGGCCGTCGCCTCCTTTTTTCCTATTTTTCCTACGGGAATACGAAGCGGGTGTTTGCGTGGCGATGTGGTAAGCGGCACAACCAGACATATATTTGCGCCGAACGCACGAACAATCACCGCGGGCCGCAAAAACAGTTTGCCACTCCCGTCCTGCTCCGACCCGATGTTGACACCTAGCCGGCACCACCACACTTCACGTACCGTATACAAACGCGCCTGCTCGGCGTGTGCCCGTTTTTTCTCCTCATTCCATGTATCGAAATCTTTTTGCATAGTATGTCTTAAAAATTAAGTAATTTGTATGC
>JBBTZM010000060.1:0-7977 GCA_038061335.1 Patescibacteria group bacterium
TAATAATGGGGCTCGAAAATGGGAGGGCAACCGCGATGTACAGAGACGGGAGGATGGGAAAATGAAAGAGCCGCGCGATGCCGAATCCGAAAAGAGAGGTAAAAGCAATCTGGGAGAGGCCTAAGATAATCGAGACGCGGCCCACGCTCCGAATCGTCGTGTAATTTATTTCGAGCCCGATTAAAAAGAGGAGGAACATGACCCCCAATCCGGAAAGTGTCTGGAGGAAGCCCTCTTCCGGCACGGGAAAGAAGCGGAACATCGCGAGGATGATTCCGGTCGCGAGATACGCGAGAATAAGCGGTTGCTTCAAAAGCCGAGCCGCCAAAGAAAGCGCCGCCGCGATGCAAAAAATAATCGCAAGTCCAAAAAGTCCGGAACTCATTGTCCCTTAATCATACCAAATCCGAAGAACAAATACTCTACGCCCTGTGCGTTTCCGGCTCGTACAAAATTTTTTCAATCACGTAGCGAAGGTCTGCTCGGGTGGCGTGCGCGACCTCATCCCCTACCCGATGCCCCAGAAGCGCCTGACCAAAGGGTGATTCGTCGCTTATGGTCCCCAAAAGCGGGTTTGCCTCAAAGGTGCCGACCAGGCGCAGCGTCTCGGTTTTGCCGGTTGTCTTTGAGCGCGCGAGAACTGTTGCTCCAAGACGAACCTCGTCCCGTTCATGTTTTTTAGGAAGCGTAATAAGGGTATGCGATTGAAGCGCTTCCGAAAGAACGTGGAGCCGCTTTTCGATAAGTTCGAGCTCGTCGCGACTCTCCGAATCCTCGGTAATATACTCCATGCGCCTTGCCCGAAGTGTTTCAAATTCTTCGCGGAGCGCCCGGAGTCCCTCTTTGGTGAGGTAAAATGATTTTTGGGATGTCATAGTAGATGCCCCGTGAAAAAGCATGTATACTATCGTACTAGTACGCTAATGTATTGTCAACCCCCTATACATCGATAAAAAATTACTTACCTCTAACGCCCCTCCTCGTCCCAAGAAAGCGCCCCGGTCTGGTACTCCGTTACCCGCGTCTCGAAAAAATTCTTTTCTTTCTTCAGGTCCATAATCTCGCTCATCCACGGGAAGGGGTTTCTCGCGTTATAGACCTTCGGCAGATTGATGCGTTCGAGCCGCCGGTCCGCGATGTATTTCACGTATTCGTGAATGGTCTCGGCGTTCAAACCCAAAATCCCCTTAGGCAAGCAATCCTTCGCGTATTCATATTCAAGCTCCACGCCCTTCTTAATGTTTTCCACAAGCACGCTCTTAAAACTCTCTTCCCAAATTTCGGGGTTTTCGGCGACAATGGCGTTCACAAGGTCCGAACCAAACGCGAGGTGCACGGATTCGTCCCGCAAAATAAACTGGAACTGCTCCCCCACTCCCACCATCTTGTTCTGCCGCAAAAACGAAAGCATCATCACGAACCCGGCGTAGAAAAAGATGCCCTCCATAATTACGTAATATCCCACAAGGTCGTGCACGAAGCGCTGGATGTTTTCCTTGCCCTCGGTGGTAAAATTGTCGTCCAGAACGGATTTGGTAATATCAATGACGAAATCATCTTTCTTTTTAATACTCGATATTTTTGTGTACATGGCATAGACCTCCTCCGGGTCAAGTCCCAGGGTGTCGCAGGAGTAGATAAAGGTGTCCGTGTGGACCGCCTCTTCGTATGCCTGCCGAAGAAGATATTGCCTGCACTCCGGATTCGTAATATGCCGATACACCGCGAGCACGATATTGTTCGCGGTCAAGGACTCGGCCGTGGAAAAAAAGCCCATGTTCCATAGAATCACGCGCCGCTCGTCTTCGGAGAGGTTCTCTTTCGACTGCCACTGCTCCACGTCTTTCTGCATGTTTACTTCTTCCGGCACCCAGTTGTTCGCGACTCCGTTTTTGTAATGCGTCCTCGCCCACTTGTACTTCATGGGCAGAATTTTATTCGGGTCCGTTACGCTGCAATTCAATATCTTCTTTTCTTCTTGCATAGCCATAGTTCAAAAAATATACCTTAAAATTTCACAAGAAACAATCCTTGTATAACGCCCACGCCGGAAAACCCGGCATAGTGTCCGAGCGGATTCTGAGGCCGTTTTGGCATGGTCCCCCGAGCTTGTCGAGGGGGCAAAACGGCCGAAGCCTCGGAGCGAGCCGCTGGGCGAGCGAGAATGAGCGAGGACACTATGCTGGGTTTTCCCGCCTACCCCTCACATGACTCGCACACCTCTCCAATGACCTGTACCTCTGGAATAAAGAGCGCGACATCCGCGATGACATCTTCGGTTCGCGCGGAGACCATGACCGCCTCGCGCTCGGGAATGGTCTCCCTCGCCTCTTCCATCTTCGGAGCATCTTCATATTTTTTATTAATATCAATCGTGCTCTTTTCAATACCGGAGGCCGCAAGCGTCCGCAGGTAATAGGTGGTTTTCAGCCCCATGGTCCAGGCGGTCATATAGATATTCGAAAGTGCCTTGCCGGACTTGGTGTTCGTGAAGATGTTTAAGGACTGGCTCTGGTCAATCCACTTTCCACGGTAGGCGGCGTGTTTCAAAAGCCAGATGGTCTCGATTTCAAAGACCTCCTTGTACCTGGCGCGAGTCGCTTCGGGAATTTCCCGAATTTCCTGTACGCTTCCGTCAAAGTATTTCACCCGCTCAAGCATTCCGCCGTCCCAGAGCCCGAGCTTCTGCAGGTCACGCACAAGGTAGTCGTTTATGACCGTAAACTCTCCGCTGAAGTTGGATTTGGTATAGACGTTTTTGTAGATGGGCTCGATGGAAGGAACACACCCGTTTATATTCGCGTTTGTGGCCGTGGGGGCAATCGCCATGCAATTCGAATTCCGCATGCCGTATATTCGCACGTGCTCGCGAACCGGCGTCCAGTCAAGTCGCTCTCGAAGGTCGAGTTCTGAGGAAAGCCCGCGCTCCTCCTCCAAAAGCCGAATGGTATCCACCGGAAATATGTCTCGGCTCCATTTTGAACCCGAGTATGTCTCGAACGTTCCCCGCTCTTTCGCGAGTTCGGAAGAACCGAGAATCGCGTGGTACGAAATAAATTCCATGAATTCATCCGAAAAATCCACGGCCTCTTCGGAATCAAAGCGCATTTCAAGCTCATAGAGGGCGTCTTGCAGACCCATGACTCCGAGCCCCACGGGCCGGTGCCGGATATTCGAATATTTCGCCTCCGGCGTGGGATAAAAATTCGGGTCTATGACGTTATCAAGCATGCGCATTGCCGTACGCACGGTTCGCGCGAGCTCCTCGCGATTCAAGGCCTTATCCATAATGTGCCGAGAAAGATTCACGGAACCGAGATTGCAGACCGCGGTCTCCTCGGCCGAGGTGTTTAGTGTAATCTCGGTGCAGAGATTTGAGCTATGCACTACCCCGGCGTGGTCCTGCGGACTCCGAATGTTGCAAGCGTCCTTAAACGTAATCCATGGGTGGCCGGTTTCGTAGAGTTGGGTTAGCATCTTCCGCCAGAGTTCGCGCGCCCGCATTCGCTTCCAAAGCGCAATCTTTCCCTCATCCGCCATGCGCTCGTATTCCTCATATCGCTTCTTGAAGGGCGCGCCGTACATATGGTGCAGGTCCGGCGTCTCGTCCGGGGAAAAGAGCGTCCACTCCCCGTCGTCCCGTACCCGCTCCATAAAAAGGTCCGGCACCCAGTTCGCGGTATTCGTGTCGTGAGTCCTTCTTCTATCATCTCCGGTGTTTTTGCGAAGCTCGAGGAAGGACTCGATGTCGTAGTGCCATGTTTCAAGATATACGACGGTCGCCCCCCGCCGCTTCCCGGAACGGTTGATGGCAGCGGTTGTGGCATCCACTATTTTCAGAAACGGCACGACCCCCTGGCTCCCCACGTTCGTGGATTTTATCATGGCCCCTGTGCCCCGAAGGTTTGTCCAGTCGTTTGCCACTCCCCCGCTCCACTTCGAGAGCTGAGCGTTGTCTCCCACACACTTAAAGATGTGATGCAGGTCGTCCAAGACCGTTGTAAGAAAACAAGAGCTCATCTGGGGGCGCTTGGTGCCCGCGTGGAACAGAGTGGGAGTTGAGGGGACATAAAAAAGCTGGGACATAACGCGGTAAAACTCGATAGCGCGCTCCTCGCGATCTTCTTCATCCAGGGCAAGCCCCATGGCAACCCGCATCCAAAAATACTGAGGCGTCTCCAGATGGTTTTGCTCGTAGTCGCGCAGGAAGTACCTGTCATACAAGGTCTGAGCTCCGAGATATTTCAAAAATCCGTCCCGTTCCGGGCGGAGCGCGGCTTCGAGGTGCCGAAAATTGAAATCAAGCATGCGCTCCTCGAGCCGTCCGCACTCGACTCCTTTTCGAATCGCCTCATGGAATGATGCTCTGTACCTCTCTGGAAAGCCCTCTTCGAACTCCGCGACTCCCAGCACGTCCTTGTACAAATCATTAAACAACAGCTTCGCGGAAAGGTGGGAATACACGGGAGCCCGCTCGATTCGGCCCCGAAGCGCCATGATAATTGCCTTGTTGACATCTCGCGTGCGGATGCCGTCGTAGAGGTTTTTCTTCGCCTCTTCAATAATCTCGGAAACCGATACATACTCCTCATGCCCCGCGCACACCCCTTCGAGAAATTCAGTCATCTCCCGCGTGTCGAATGCCGCGAGCGTCCCATCCCTCTTTTTCACCTGTATCTCGCTTTTTTCGATTTTTTGGAGAAATTCCTTTTGCCTTTCTTCACGGAGGCGCGCTCGCTCCTCACGGTACAGGATGTATGACTTCGCGACTTCAAAAAGCCCGTGTTCCGCGATTTTGCGCTCCACCACATCCTGCACGTCTTCTACCGAAGGAGTAGCGCCCTCGAACCGCGCCTCAAGGTCCTCTACCACGCTGTCCGTAATTCCTCCGATGACACTTGAGGTTACCCCTACACCGGTCGCGACAAAGGCCTTTTCGATAACCCGTTCAATCTTCGTGGGGTCGAAGTCCATAATCCTCCCGTCCCGCTTTTTCACCAACTCGAGACGTTCGGCGCGAGCGGCGTAGGCCGCCTGCCGGAGCGAAAGTTCGCGCTCCCGCTCTCCCCGCGTTTTTTCATGCTCCTTGCGGTATAAGATATACGACTTTGCCACATGAAAAAGCCCGCTCTCGGCAAGCACGCGCTCCACCATGTCCTGCACATCCTCCACGGAAGGCGTGGAATTTTGAAAATTCTGCTTCAGCTTTTGGACCACCTTGCCCGCGAGCGTCCGAAGAAGCTCCGGAGCGTGCGGCGTGTGCGTCGCGACGCACGCCTTCTCGATTGCGTCCTCGATTCTCGCGCGGTCAAAAGGAACAACCCGACCGTCCCGCTTTGTGATGTGGTGTATGGACATACTTTTTTTTGGTTCTTTTATTATACCCCGAAGAACCGCAAACGGGTTGTGGACAACTCCGCTGGCGCGTCTACAACCACTTGTTCCGCACGAAAAGCACGATAAGAGCGGCGCTCACGCCGAGCGTAGAAATGAGTATCCACAAAAATGCATCGGGCGAATCCTGCAGGGGAAGGGCTACATTCATGCCATATACGCTTGCAATCATGGTGGGGATGGTAAGGAGCACGGTCACCGAGGTAAAAAGTTTAATCACGCGATTCAAATTATTCGTCATAATGGTCGAGTAGGCCTCGCGGATATTCACAATGGTTTTCAGGTTTGAGGTGGAAAATTCAATGAGCTCGCCTGTGGTAAGAGACAGGTCCTCGACAAGCTCTCGGTCCTCCTCGTAGAGTTTCAGCAGATTGCCCGAAAGAAGGTTTGTGAGGATGTTTTTCGTGGGCACGAGAGAGCTCAAAAAGTCGTTTAAGGAGGCCTCGAAGCGGACAAACTGAATGATATCGCGGTTCCGAATCTCCTCGAGGCGCACTCCCGCGCTCCGCACGTCGTGGTTGATGCGGTTCAAGCTCTTCCGGTACGTCCGATTTATGCCTGCGAACATCTGCAAAAAAAGTTTTGTTCGCTGGGTGGTATGCAGGTCTCCCTCCCCCTTCAGAAATGGCTCAAAAAAAGAAAGTTCGCGGAGAGAGATGGTTACAAGGTAATGTTCGCTGACAACAAAAAGCACCGGGGACGTGGCAATCTCTTCTCCCGCCTCCTGGGGAACTCTAGTAAACACGTACGAAGTCCCATCTTTTACCTCAAGGCGCGGGACCTCATACGGGTCAATGCCGTCCAAAAGCAGGCCCTCGTCCAACAAAAGCTCCGTGGCAAGAGTTTTTAATTCGTCAAGGGAAGGATTTTCGACATACACCCACGAACCGACATGAACCGCATGAAGAGTCCGCATCTTTTTATCCTTCACCGTCCGCTGATACACCTGAATCATGAGTTAGAAAATGCCTTTCTTTTTCGTTATTTCCTCAAAAATGCCGCCAATGCATCCGGTAATAAAAGGAATAACTTTAATAAAATTCAAAAACCAGACGACAAGACCGAGCATAAGGGCAATAACCGCGAGAACTCCGACAATGTGCGCAAAAATTTCCATACGTCAAATTATACTATAAACAAAGGATATCGGATATCTTTCGGATATCCGATATCCCAAATATTAAGGTTCAAAGGTCCGTTTCAATTTGTCTTTTTCTCGCTTCTTCTCCAAGGCAAGCTCAATCAGCCGCTCTAAAAGTTCGGAATACGGCACCCCGGTCGCCTCCCAGAGCTTGGGGTACATGCTAATTTTCGTAAACCCGGGAAGCGTGTTTATTTCGTTCACCACAAACTCGCCGGTGGGCCTCAAAAAAAAGTCCACCCTGCCCATCCCGAAACATTCCAAGACCTGAAACGCGCGGCAGGCAAGCCCCTGAACTCGGGAAATCTCCTCCGGCGAAAGCCGAGCGGGAATATCATACGATGCCCCCGCTTCATCAATATACTTTGCCTCATACGAATAAAAATTATGGGATGAACGGACTTCCCCGGGAAGAGACGCTTCAGGGTTCTCGTTCCCCAACACCGAAACCTCTATTTCCCTGCCCTTGATAAACTCCTCCAAAATAATTTTGGTGTCATACAAAAACGCCTCTTCAATCGCCTTCCGAAGTTCATCCTCATCTTTTGCCTTGGATATCCCGACCGAAGAGCCCAAATTTGCGGGCTTCACGAAAATCGGAAATCCCACCTCTTTAATAAACTCCTCAATATTCCCTGAGCGACCCTGTTCCGTTATTCCCTGAGCCTGCCCGCCCCGTTGCGAAGCTTTGCGGGGT
Source organism: Patescibacteria group bacterium (assembly GCA_038061335.1). Classification (GTDB taxonomy): domain Bacteria; phylum Patescibacteriota; class Minisyncoccia; order UBA6257; family GWB1-50-10; genus JAUYPG01. The sequence goes on from JBBTZM010000060.1 coordinate 7,233, forward strand.
CGAAGGGTTACAAAAAAACGTCCAATAGGAAGCCCCGCGTCCCGCAATAACCGCTTCATCACATCCTTATCCATCCCGACCGCGGAACCCAAGACCCCGGGGCCAACATAAGCCGCGTCCAAAAGTTCCAAAAAACCCTGCAAGCACCCATCCTCACCGTATGTCCCGTGCGTAATCGGAAAAAATACATCGATTGCGCCAAGACGATTATCGTTATTCCCTGAGCCCCGCCTTGGCGGGGTCGAAGGGTTCAAGGCAATAAGTTCCGCGCCCCCCTCTGTCGTAATCGCAGTAACCGGCTTCGCGTTCGCCCTGTTTAGGGCAATGAGTTTTGGATTCTCGGCGTTCAAAAGATAATTCGCCGCGTCTTCCAAGAGCCACCTCCCCTCCTTGTCAATCCCGACCAAAAACACCTCGTACTTCGCTTTGTCGAGGGCCTCATAAATGGACTTCGCGGATTGCAAAGAAACCTCATGCTCCCCGCTCTTCCCGCCAAATAAAATACAAACTCGAAGTTTTTTCATAAGACCTGTCCCCTAATAACTTTCGTAACGAAATTTCTGGATTTCTGGCGAGACGAAGCAAAAATTGTGAGGCATATACAACGTATCTGCTGAACAATTTTTGCAAAGTCGCAGCCGAAATCCGGGAATTGCAGTAGAAAGGTTATTTGGGGACAGGTCCATAGACTCATTCTACTGACTAATACAAAAGTCGCAAACGAGCGCGGGTCGGAATAATATCC
>JBBTZM010000061.1:0-4932 GCA_038061335.1 Patescibacteria group bacterium
ATTCTTCTGTATCGCCTCATTTTGCTTTTTTATTTCCTCCCCCATTTCTTGGGGCGTTGCTAAGCGATTCGCTTCCTCGCAGGACTCTCGCGGCCCCCCGGAAGGAAGAGAGTCGCATTGGGATTCTTCGGCGCGCGCGAGGGGGGGAGAGAAGGGCACGCCTTGAAAAATCATAAGCATAAGAAGAATCGAAGTGGAAAATTGTATAAAAAAGCGCTGCATAGTTTAGTGTGCTTTTGGTATATTCTTCAAAAACGCGAGCACCCGCTCCTCTTCTTGAAGCGCCTTTGAAAGCGCGTCGAGCGCGAGCGCCTGCCCCAAAGGGTCTTGGGTATTCAAAAGCGCCGTGCCGATATGAGTCCTCCTCTGCCAGAGATTCAGCATTTCAAGATGAAAGGCGAGAAACTGCTCGGGAACCGAAATTTTCAAGAGTTCTTCCGTGAGCCGCGAGGCCTCCCGCGTGTGGAGACGGAGCCCCGCGGGCCGGGCCTCCAAAAGCGCCTCATAGACCGCGGTAAGATAAGGAGATGAGTCGTCTGCCGAGGCCCGGGAGGAAGCGGCTTTATACGCGTCAGCGTATGCCGCGAGATTCTCCGGCGTTGAAGAAACAACGCGAATGTCTTTTGCAAAAAAGAGTGTGATAGGGAGCCCTCCGGTGGAGGCCCGCTCCGCGATAAGCCCTTCCAGAAACTCATCCGGAGGAGTCGTGATTTCCGAGGCGGAAACCGCGGTTCGTCCTTTTTTATCTTCGTTCAGGCGATAGACCTCCTCCTGATATTTTTGTATGACCTCTGCCGTAATGTTTTTTTGCGGTACCTCCTTCTGTGAGCCACTTTTCAAAAGCGCGGCAAACGTGCGGTCCGCGCGGGGAAGAGAGGGCAAAGGAGAAAACGCGGAACGTTTCGGAGGGTCGCTCCGCATCAATCGAAAAGCAAAAAACGCGCTCGCGAAAATCAGAAAAAACGCAACGAGGCGACGTCGTCTTTGATTCGCCAACCGGCGAATGGAAATATAATTCTCCATCAATGTTTATTTTACCAGATTTGGAGCAACTTTGTAATAAGTTCTACGCCAAAAATCTGGGGACGAGCGCGTTCGTCGATCCCCAGCTCGCGGAGGAGGGGTACAATCTCTTGTTTCGGACGCCGGAGCCCCTCCGAAAGATTGTTCAAGGCCGTTTTTCTCGGCTGCTTAAAAAGAATTTTTATGAGTTTGTAGTATTCGTCATTAATCCTTAATCCTTCATCTCTTCGAGCCCGAGGGCTCTCAGAGCCGAGGGCCTTAATCCTTAGCCGCACCACCGCCGAATCCACCTTCGGCATGGGCCGAAACTCTTTCCTCGAAACCAAAAACAAACACTCCACATCCGCCCATATCTGTACGGAAGCAGCTAAAAGATTGAAGTGCGGCGGTTTCGCGGAAACGCGCTCTGCCACCTCCTTTTGAATCATAAGAACCGTGGTCTCCGGCTTGTGTTCGAGTTCTCCGATGATTCGAAAGAGTTTTCCGGTAATATAAAAAGGAATGTTGCCGACGAGTTTGTAAGTTTGTAAGCTTTGAAGTTTGGAAGTTATTTCAGGCAACACTCGAAGCGCATCCCCTTCGATAATTTCAAATCCTTGCCTGTCCGCCAAAGCTCGTAGCGATAGCGAAGATGCGTCGGCGGGATCCTTAATCCTTAATCCTAACTCTTTGGAGAGCTTCTCGTCTTTCTCAATTGCGATAATTCGAAACGTATCAACTTGTAAACTTGCGAACTTATAAACTAAAGCGCGTGTGAGCGCGCCGCGTCCCGGCCCAATCTCTATAACATTGTCCCCTGCCTGCAACAAAAGCGCGTCCGCGACGCGCCGTAAAATATCCGTATTATGAAGAAAATGTTGTCCTAATTTTTTATGCGTCATTATTTTGCGTCCAACACGAACGATTCGTGTTGGTTTTAAAAAAGATTTTTTACAAACTGGATGCCTTTCTGCACAAAGGTTCCTCCGGGAATAATAGCAAGCGGACTGGGGATTGGAATGGGGCCAAGGGAGCGGGCGCTCGTCCCCATCTTGTAAACCAGATTTGTGACCGGACAATCAGCCGTCGCGGCGGTACAAAGTGTTCCGAGGATTTTGTCGGATTGCGGAATGGAAGAGCAGATTTTTTTGGCGCCGGGAACATCACTTACCTTTCCGCAGAGGTCGCATACGTTTATGGTATTGCCAAGAACCCATGTCCCCGGGGTCGTGTACCCGCCTTTCTCATAAATAGTGGTAAGCCCCGGGATAAGGAATCCATTCACCCGCAAAATGCCGAGTTTCTCGTTTGCCGGCCCCTCGAGTTCAAGCGCTTCAATCGTTGCCCAGACCGCGGAAAAAGTAGCGGCGGCGATGGGTGTCGTAATGAGGGTAAGACACGAACTCGGAAACGAATGACTCTTTACCTTTCCGCCGAATGGGGTAAAGATGCTCACGGCACGAACTTCCGGGGGCCTCTCAAGCAAAGCAAGAATCAAAAGGGGAACAAAAAAGAGAAACGCGAGAACCATGAGGGTTTTTTGCATGCTCGCATTATACCACGCTCCTCTGGAAAATCGGGCAAGAAGTGCTATAATAACGCCCATACTATGGTAGCTTGGATTTGGAAAAAAACGAGGAAATGCCTCTCCTCGGCCTATGTATGGTCGTTTTGTATCGTGGCGCTTTTGGGGATTCTGGGGAGTGTGTTCTCCGGAACTGCGGACGCGAAAAGAGGCGAGGACGCGGCGGAAGAGGAGATTGCCAAGCTCGATGGAGAAAAAATGTTTTCATTTGGAGGCCCGAGAGAAGTTGCGGGGCCTTTTAACATCACGGGAAGCGGCGAAATACTGGAGTTCGCGGGAGAAGGAGCGTCGGAAGACGACTCCGCGCTCTTTGAGATAGGAGGGGGCGCGCTCCAGGGGGTGTCGAATATAAGCGGCGTGCTGAAAGAAAGGAACGGAGTAAAAACGTACAGGGTGCAAAAGGGAGACACGCCATCGGGTATCGCGGCAAGCTTCGGATTGTCGCTTGATACCATCCAATGGGCAAACCCGGGAGCGCGGACGCGCGTAGTGGAAGGGACGCTCCTCGCCATACCTCCAGTGGATGGAGTACTCTATGAAGTGCGCTCCGGGGATTCTCTGGAGTCCGTGGCCGCGAAATTCAGGGTACGGACGAAAGCCATCGCGGAATACAATGCCGGATTCCAGAAACTTCTTGATGCTCCGGGCGCGAATCTTGTCATCCCTCACGGAAAGCCCCTCTCCTCCATTTCGGAAAAGAACCTTCCGGACATGAAGCACTACTTTGCCCTGCCCGCGCGGGGATGGAACTGGGGAATGCTTCACTTTGAAAACGCCGTGGATATCGCGGATAAGTGCGGCAGCCCAATATACGCCTCAGCCGAAGGGCTTGTGACCGAATCATCCGCGGACGGTTCATGGAACGACGGATACGGGAATCTTGTCGTAATCGAGCATCCGAACGGGACCGAAACCAGATACGCGCACATTCAAGAAAGTTTTGTAACAATAGGCGACTATGTTTCCCAAGGGACAAAGATTGCCGCAATAGGAAGCACCGGAAACACCCACGGGCCAACCGGCTGTCACCTTCACTTTGAAATCGTGGGCGCAAAAAATCCATTTGCCCTGAGATAATATCTAAATCCTAATTTCTAATTCCTGTTCTCTTTAAGCCGATACTGAAACGCTTCGCTAAGATGCGGGGAATCGAGCTCCTCCGCCGAGTCGAGGTCTGCAACTGTTCGCGCGATTTTTAGTATTCGATAATATCCCCGCGTGGAAAGAAAGGATTTTTGGAGCATCCGGGTAAGGAGTTCTTCCGCGGAAGGAGTAAGGCGCGCGAACCGCTCGGTGTGCTCCGAATTCATATCCGCGTTCGTGCGGTACCGGAATCCCGCTTCCTTGAAACGGCTCGCCTGCCGCTCGCGCGCCCGGGAAATAATCTCGCGAAACACAGCATCCTCGTCATCGCGCAAGGGTTCGGCGCGCAACTCCTCGATAGGTACGCGCGGCACCTCGATTTGAATATCAAGCCGGTCAAGCAGGGGCCCTGAAATTTTTTTCTGGTAGCGAAACACTTCGTGCGCCGTGCATCGGCACTCGCGCGCCGCGTCTTCGTAATATCCGCACGGGCAGGGATTCATAGCCATCACAAGCTGGAACCGGGCCGGAAAAGTAAGTGTTCCGGCAACCCGTGACACATGCGCCTCCCCGGCCTCAAGCGGCTGGCGAAGCGCCTCCAGGGCGTCTCGTCGAAACTCCGGCGCCTCGTCAAGAAACAAAACTCCTCGGTGCGCGAGAGTGATTTCCCCCGGGCGCGGCAGAACGCCTCCGCCGATAAGCGCGGCATACGATGCGCTGTGGTGCGGGCTCCGAAACGGCCGATGAGTCCAAATTGGCTTCTTCCCCATAAGGCCCGCGCTTGAATAGATGCGGGTGATTTCGATTCCCTCCTCAAGGTCAGGAGGAGGAAGAAGCGAGGCAAGCGCGCGAGCGAGCATGGTCTTTCCCGTCCCGGGCGGACCGGAAAGAAAAAGATGGTGTCCGCCCGCGGCCGCCACAAGAAGGGCGCGTTTTGCCGACTGGAGCCCGCGAATGGAGGAGAGGCGCTCCTCCGAGGGAGGAAAGGACGGGAGATATGGAGTCGGCCGCTGGGGCAGAATCACCTCCTTTCCCTCAAGATGTAAAATGAGCTCCGAAAGCGTGGATACCGGAAACACGCGAACGTCCGGAAGAAGCGCGGCCTCAATAGCGTTTTCATACGGCACGAATATGTTTGGAATTTTTTTATCGCGCGCGAGAAGCGCCGCGGAAAGCGCGCCGGAAATCGGGCGTAGAGCGCCATCCAGAGAAAGTTCGCCGAGAAAAATACTCTCCTCCGTCGGGCATGACAAGAGCTGTTC
>JBBTZM010000062.1:0-4412 GCA_038061335.1 Patescibacteria group bacterium
AACGATTTTCCCGTTTTCAATTCCACGTTGAGCGGCACGCGAAGACGCACCACGTTCTCCATGCGCGTTTTTATCGCTTTTTTCGTTTCTTCCAGTATATCATCAGGAACCTCAAAGAGAAGTTCGTCGTGGATGGAGAGGAGGAGCTTCGCGTGTTTTGATGTTTCTGTCATGGCGAGTTTTATGATATCCGCGCCCAGTCCTTGGAGCGGCATATTTACTGCCATTCGCGCCATCTCCGCCTGGTAGCGGGGGTGTGAGGAGTCCGCGTATTCGAACCACCGCTTTCTGCCATGCTCATTTTCCACAAACCCTTTTTCACGGGTCTTTTCGAGCACGTCTTTTTCCCATTCTTTAATTTTTGGGAAGCTTTTGAAATAGGAAGAAATGAATTCCGCGGCTTCTTTTAACGAACACCCTGTGGCGCGGGCAAAAGCGCGCGCGCCCATGCCATAGACGATGCCGAAGTTTAGGGTTTTGCCCACGCGGCGGTGTTCTTTATCAATATGTTCCTCCGGAATGCCGAATACCTTTGAGGCGGTGAGGATATGAATGTCTTTTCCCTCCCGGAACGCCTTTTCGAGTTCTTCGTCCTCTGAGGCGTGGGCGAGGAGGCGGAGTTCCAGTTGGGAGTAGTCGGCGGCAAGGAATGTGGAGCCCCCTTCGGCCTCAAAGCAGTCGCGGAGCGGGGCCGCCCATTTGGACTCCTGTGGGATGTTTTGAAGATTTGGTTTTTCTGAAGAGAGCCGACCGGTCGCGGTTCCGGTCTGCAGATAGGTGGTATGGATTCTTTCTCCCTTTTCCGCCATTTCAAGAAGCGGGGCGAAATACGTGCTTTCGATTTTGAAGGTTTCTCTGTATTCGAGAATAAGGGGAACGACGGGGTGGGTGGTTTTGATTTCTTCCAGAATGTCCTCTCGCGTACTCCGTTGCCCTCCCGCGGTCTTTCTTCCGGATTCCTTTAGTCCTAGTTTGTCGAATAGAATCTCTCCCAACTGCTTTGGCGAGTTGATGTTGAATTCCGCTCCGGCTTCTTTGTAAATTTTTTTTTCAAGGATTTGGAGTTCTTCTCGCGCTTCTTCCCGGAGTTCTTTTAGTTTTTTCGCGCGCACGGATATGCCGGCGCGTTCCATGTTGGCGAGCACCGGGACGAGAGGCATTTCGATGTTTGTGAAGACGTATTCGAGTTTTTCTTTTTTAATGCTTCGCTCGAGAATAACAAAGAGGTCGCGGAGCGTTTCTTTGTCGAGGGAAGATACTTCTCTTCCCAGAAATTTTTTCGTAAGCGCCTGCACGCTCCAGTCGCGCCCGTCCGGGTTCAAGAGCCATGCCGCTATTTTGATATCGAATATGGGCGGCGCAATTTCCTCGAGCCCTTTTGCTTTTAGAATTTCTTTCCAGTCATAGGCGACTTTGAGTTTCTTTGAGGAGAGAATTTTTGACGCGCACTCTTCGGGTCCCAGGACGAAGACGGCGGTATAATCCGAATCTACTCCGTCGGTCGGTTTGGTATTCGGGCGCTTCGAATGTTTCGCGCTTTCTGGGGTAAGACGTTTTACGATACTTTCAAAGCCTAGGTTTTCCATGTAGGAGACCATGGCGTTCCGGTCCGGTTCTTTATATTCCATATCTTCGAGCGTCCCTTCTATTGGAGCGTTTTTGTTTATGGTCGCAAGTTCTTTGGAGAGAAGCGCCTCTTTTTTGTGGGGCAGGATTTTTTTCGCGAGATTGTGGGTTTCCGGCATATTCGCGAAGAGGCCTTCAATCGTGTCAAATTCTTTTAGGAGCGTTTCCGCGGTTTTTGGGCCGACTCCCGGCACGCCCGGGATGTTGTCGGATTGGTCGCCCACGAGTCCCTTGTAGTCGGTAACGCGTTCGGGCGGGACGCCAAAACGTTCTTGTACGGCGCGCGCGTCATAGAGCACGATATCCGAGAGGCCCTTTCTTGGAATCTCGACTTGCACATGTTTATCCACAAGCTGGAGAGTATCGAGGTCGCCGGTCAGAATTAAAATTTGCGTATCTTCTTTTTTATATTTTTCCGCGAGTGTTCCTATTAGGTCGTCGGCTTCGTAGGTCGGGATTTCAAATATCGGAATTCCGAACGTGTTCATGAGGACGCGTGCCTCGATGATTTGGGAAATAAGCTCGTCCGGAGCAGGCGGACGATGCGCCTTGTATTCTTTATATTTTTTTTCCCGAAAGGTGGGTTCCGGGCGGTCGAAGCACGCGGCGATATAGTCCGGGCGCTTATCTTTCAAGAGTTTTAAGAGCGTGTTTGTAAGCCCAAAGAGCGCGCCGGTTGGTTTGCCTTCCGGACTTTTTAGGGGCGGGAGGGCGTGGTAGGCGCGATGAATGAAGGAGTTGGCGTCTATAAGGAGGAGGGTTTTCATGGAGATATGATACCAATATACAAATGGTACGAATGATACTAATAATACGAATTATTTATATTGTAGCTCGGCACGGGGTTGAAAGAAAGCCATTATTTTTTTGATGACATGGTAGAATGTGTATATGGTTACTTCTTCACAAGCGCTTGATATTCGGTTTCGCGAGGCGAAGCGAAAGACGGAAGAGGCGGACGCGAAGCGCAGGGCGGAGAAACTCGGCTGCGAATACTTGGATTTGGTATCCATTAAGGTCCCTACGGAGCTTCGGGCCATGGAGATTTTGCCGGAAGAGGAGGCGCGGAAGGCCCTTCTTTCCCCGCTTCAACTTTTGAAAAAGAACCTTGTGGTCGCGGTCTTTGACCCTACGAATTCCGAAACCGAGCGCGTGCTTGCGAATTTGAAAAAGAAATACGAGGTGAGGGTTCTGGTCTCTTCCCTTGCCGGGCTCGAGCACGCGTGGAGCCACTATATGTATATCCGCGCCGCGGGCAAGGAGATTTCTGGGAAAGTTCAGATTGACGAGAACCGCCTGAAGGAGCTTCAGGAGCGCATTACGAATTTTCAAGCGTTTTCGGAGGCGCTTCAGGCACTTTCCGCCAAAACATCCGAACTTCTTGAGGTGATTTTGGGAGGGGCTCTCGGGCTTCGGGCGTCTGATATTCATCTCGAGCCCACGGAAGGGGAGGGACTCATCCGCCTCCGCATAGACGGGATACTACACACCGCGTTTACCGGAATTCTGTCCCCGGCATACCGCTCGCTTATTACACGTATCAAACTTCTTTCGAATTTGAAACTTAATGTTTCTCGAGAGCCGCAGGATGGGCGGTTTACTATCGCGCTTCGCGGAGTTTCTGTTGAAATCCGCACCTCTCTTATTCCCTCGGAATACGGGGAGACCGCGGTATTGCGCGTTCTCGACCCCTCTACTTTGAAAATAAATCTTGAAGAGCTCGGATGGCGCGAGGATGATTTGAAAATTGTCGAGCAGGTTCTTCGGCGTCCGAACGGTCTTGTGTTGAATACCGGCCCCACCGGCTCCGGGAAGACCACGACTCTTTACGCGTTTTTGAAAAAGGTATTTACTCCGGAAATTAAAGTCATTACCATCGAAGACCCGATTGAATATCATCTGCAAGGCATTTCTCAGACGCAGGTGAATCGCGATACGCAGTATACGTTTGCTTCCGGATTGCGTTCTATTTTACGACAGGACCCGGATGTGATATTGGTTGGCGAGATTCGGGACAAGGAGACCGCGGAGATTGCATTGAACGCGGCCCTCACCGGGCATCTTGTGTTTTCAACTTTGCATACAAATGACGCGGTGGGCGCGGTGCCGCGGCTTTTTGATTTGGGGGTACGACACCAGGTGCTCGGCCCCGCGCTTTCGCTTGTGATTGCCCAGCGACTGGTCCGGCGCTTGTGCAAGGAATGTAAGAAACCAACTCCTCTTTCAGACGAGACGAAGGCGAAGGTTTCGGTTTTTTTGGGCGCATTGCCGAAACGGGTTTCGCTCACGAAATATCAAAATCCCACGATTTTTGAACCCGGAAGTTGTGAGGCGTGCGGAATGTTGGGCTACAAGGGCCGAACTTCTATTTTTGAATTGTTTTTGGTTACGGACGCGATTGAGGAACTTATTTACACGGACCCCACGGAGATGGCAATAAAGAAAAAAGCCCGCGAGGCGGGGATGGTTTTGATGCAGGAGGACGGGGTTTTGAAGGTTTTGGAAGGGGTTACTACATTTCAAGAGGTGGAGCACGTTACCGGGAAAATTGAGTGGTAAAAACCGCTTCAACGCAGAATCTGTGGGTGAGGTTGCCAAAAGGCGAAAGGCGTTCCCATCCCCGCAAGCGAGGTTGGGAGGAGGATTTCCCCGAGGAGTTCTCCAGCCGAGACCAGAGAGTCCTTTTGTTTAAGAAAATATCCAGAAGTCACCCACAGATTCCATTCTGAAGCGATTTTTTATTGTGTGAGGAAGTATAGCATAAATATCATTGCGTGTCAATCCCT
>JBBTZM010000063.1:0-8946 GCA_038061335.1 Patescibacteria group bacterium
AAAGGCACGATATATCACGGAATCCTTTTGACCAGGCATTTGATTACCAAACATTTCCTGAAACCTTCAAGGTGTTCGGGAAGCGAAAAAGTTCTTCCAATTCATGGACACTTTTTGGCATAGAAATTCTTGCTTTCGAACTTTCGCTCGCCATCAAACAAGTCCAAACCGAGATGAAGGACAATGCCCCATATTATGCTCATTTTTATAACGAAGGCGAACTTATCGTAATATTCAAACATACAATATTTACGATAACACCAGATCGCGCGTCATGGGACCCGGCAATCAAGTATGGCAAAGCCCTTGGTATTCCGGAAGAACAACTTGATTTTTACCCATCTTCATTATCTGAAGAAAAAAATTATTTTTAATATGCAAATCGGAAAATTGACATTTACCCCAGTGTTTCAAGCGCCGGAATTACTGGCCGAGCCGGTGAAGGCCATGCTGGAAAAAATGGAAAACGCGAACGAAATTGAGGTTACGGAAATTGACCCGACTCTTTCCGAGACCGCGGCGTTTTGCGAGGCCTATGACGTGCGGCCGGATGAGGCCGCAAACTGCGTGGTGCTTGAAGCAAAGCGCGGAGAACGGACATGGTTTGCCGCGTGCGTGATATTGGGAAACGCGAGAGCGGATGTAAACGGTGTGGCCCGCCGCGCACTTGATGCGAAAAAGGTCTCATTTGCCCCCATGGAACGCGCCGTCGCGGAAACGGGCATGGAATACGGCGCCATCACCCCCATTGGCCTCCCCGCGGACTGGACCATTTTGATTGGCAAGGCGGTTACGAAAAAAAACGTAATAATAGGAAGCGGCATCCGCAAATCAAAGATCGCCCTGCCGGGCCGTGTCCTCGCTTTCCTCCCCAACGCGCAGGTTTTGGAAAACCTCGCCCAGCAAAAACCGGTTTCGTAAAATGAAAAAAAATATCAAAAGAAAAATTTTATACCTTGCACTTGGAGCACTTGCGACATACCTTGCAAGCCAGGGGCTTTTGCCGCAGGAAGAAAAAATTAAACAAAACGAAAATCCGCCAAAGCCCGGGTATTATCGCGTATTAAAAGTCATTGATGGCGACACGCTCGCAATCGAAATGAGCGGAAAATCCGAAACCCTCCGGCTTATCGGAATCAATACGCCCGAGACCGTGGACCCGAGGAAGCCGGTAGAGTGCTTTGGAAAAGAAGCGTCGGACAAGGCAAAAAAATTACTGACCGGGCAGGACATTAAAATTGAAAAAGACCCAACCCAGGACGAGCGCGACAAATATAACCGCCTTCTTGTGTATGTATATAAAGAAGACGGACTCTTTTTCAACAAATACATGGTGGAAGAGGGGTATGCCTACGAATATACCTACAATCTCCCCTATGAGTACCAGACGGAGTTTAAGGCCGCCCAAAAACAAGCCGAGGAAAACCGGAAGGGCCTCTGGGCCGAGGGCGTGTGCGGAAGTTCTAAAAATTTGCAATAATAAAAGCATGAAAAAAACCATCCTCATCTCCGGCGGGAGCGAGGGATTTGGAAAGGCCCTTGCCGTGGCATTTGCGAAAAAGCACAATGTCGTGATTCTCGCGAACGACAAAAAAGCCACGGAACACGCGGCCCATGAGATTGGCTGCGAGTTTGTGATTGCGGACATTACGAACTATGCGGAGGTAGAACGTGCCATCGCAACAATTCTCAAAAAACATTCGGCCATTGATATCTTGATAAACAATGCCGGCCTCTGGGCCGGAGGCCCGCTTGAAGGAACGAGCCCCAAAGAAATCCAGCGCGTCATAGGCGTAAACACCACAGGCACCATCCTGCTTACCCGAGCAATACTTCCCTCCATGAAGGCAGGTGGGCGAGGCAGAATCATAAACGTCATCTCGCACGCAGGCATCTCGGCCAAAAAAGACCGCTCCGTGTATAACGCCTCGAAGTGGGCAATCACGGGATTCACAAAGTCGCTCCAGACAGAGCTCGTCGGCTCCGGGGTTACCGTAACCGGATTCTATCCGGGTTCCATGAAAACCAACCTCTTTAAAAACGCGGGCGAGGAGCGCGACATGTCCCGATACATGGAACTGCCCGAAGTTGTCCGCGCCGTGGAATTCATCGTAGAAACCCCGGATGAACTCGAAATCCCCGAACTCGGCATAAAACCGTCGTGGTATTAAACCTATAGTCGAATTGTATATTTTGAAACTTTCGGGCAGGATGAATAAAGAAGCGCCTAGCAGAACGCAAGGCGCAAAACAAAAAAGGAGTGTCTCATGGACACTCATAGATATCAAACGCCCTTGACCGAGCGCTACGCCAGCCCGGAGATGTCTTTTCTGTTCTCGAATCACTTCCGGTACACGACCTATCGCCGATTGTGGGTCGCGCTCGCGGAGGCGGAGCAGGAATTGGGCCTCCCGATAACGGACGCCCAACTCGACGAACTTCGGGCGAACGTCGAAAACGTGGACTACGAAACCATTGCGCGGAAAGAGCGCGAAATCCGCCACGATGTTATGGCGCACATTCATGCCTACGGCGTCGTCGCCCCATCCGCGAAAGGAATCATCCATCTCGGCGCGACAAGCGCGTACGTCGGAGACAACACGGATTTGATTCAGATGCGGGAGGGATTGCGGATTCTCCGACGTGGACTCCTGAACGTCATGGACGCCCTCACTAAGTTCGCCCGGCGGTATCGAGACGTTCCAACCCTCGGCTTCACTCACTTTCAAGCGGCGCAACCGACGACCGTTGGAAAACGCGCCTGTCTCTGGCTTCAGGATTTCCTGCTCGATTTTCAGGACTTGGAGTTTCGGCTGGCGAATCTGCCGTTTCGCGGCGTCAAGGGGACGACCGGAACGCAGGCGAGTTTCGTGGAGCTCTTCGATGGGGACGAGACGAAGGTGCGGCGATTGGATGCCCGCGTCTCCGAGAAGATGGGCTTCGCCCGTTCGTTCACGATTACCGGGCAGACCTATACCCGCAAGGTGGATTCTCAAGTGGCGAACGTTCTCGCGGGAATCGCTGGGTCCGCTCACAAATTCAGCAACGACCTTCGCCTTCTCCAGCACCTCAAGGAAATCGAAGAGCCGATAGAGGCGGAACAGGTCGGCTCCTCCGCGATGCCCTACAAGCAAAACCCGATGCGCTCGGAGCGGATTGCGTCTCTGTCGAGATACGTCCTCACGGCGGCGCAGAACCCCTATTTCACGGCGGCGACGCAATGGCTCGAGCGGACGCTGGACGATTCCGCGAACAAGCGCATCGTCATCCCGGAAATGTTTCTGGCGACGGACGCGATTGTGATTCTCGTCCTGAACGTCTCGCGGGGCTTGGTCATCCATGAGAAGGTCATCGAACGACATCTTGCCGAAGAACTGCCCTTCATGGCGACCGAAAACATTCTCATGGAAGCTGTCAAACGAGGCGGGGACCGACAGGAACTCCACGAACGGATTCGCGTCCATTCGCGGGCGGCGGGGCATCAAATCAAGGAGTTGGGAGGCAGAAACGACTTGTTGGAACGGATTGCGGGAGATTCGGCGTTTCGGTTGGATTTGGGGGAACTGGAAACGATGTTGGACGGGTCGCGGTATATCGGTCGGGCGCCGTCGCAAGTGAATGAATTTTTGGACGAAGAAGTCCAACCGATTCTGGACGCGAACGCCGACGAGTTGGGCGCCGAGGCAGACCTCCGGGTCTGACTCCCCCCGGACTTAACCTTTTTCCGCCCCGGATACGAAATCCGGGGCGTTTCTTTTGTTATGGACCAATTCGCGCGAATTGGTCCAATGACAATTATTTTTTTCGTTTATGTTTATTTGGAAAATTTGAAAACCAATGCTATGATTCGGGTGTATTTATGAATCGCAAAAAAACATATAAACAAATCCTCGTCGGTCTCGCAAAAGACGCCGGAAAAATCATGCGGAAAAATTTCGCGCTTGGGATGAAAAAAGAGTGGAAGGAGGACAATACTCCCCTTACCATTACCGACACCACTATTAACAAGCTCGTGATACGGAAAATTCGAAAAAACTTTCCAACCCACTCGATTTTGGGAGAGGAGGAAAGTTTTTTGCAGGAGAGCGAATATACCTGGGTCTGCGACCCGGTGGACGGCACAATTCCCTTCTCGCATGGCTACCCTGCCTTCATGTTTTCCCTCGCGCTCGTGAAAAACGGCGTGCCGATTGCCGGGGTACTCTATGACCCTATCTTGAAGCGCCTTTTCTACGCGGAAAAGGGCAAGGGCGCGTTTTTGAACGGCGTTCGGACAAGGGTTTCTAAGAAAACAGAGTTGAAAGGCGCGCTTGTAGGCATAAACAGCCGAAAACTTTTGGACTTTATAAAAATGATGCGAATGAAGCATGAGGCCTTTCCGGTCATGTTTCACGGTAGTACATACGGAGCCTCACTCGTCGCCTGCGGAGAATTTATCGCTGAAGTATACGGCGCGGACAAACCATGGGACGCGGCGGCGGTCAAAATAATTGTGGAAGAGGCCGGAGGCAAAGTAACGGACCTATATGGAAATGAACAGCGATATGACGGACCCATACATGGAAGCGTCGCGACAAACGGCTTGGTGCATGAGGAAATTTTGAAGGAGATTAAGGCATCTCTGAAAAAATAGCGCCCACGTCATCTGGGATTCTTCGTCCCGCTTCGCCGGGACTCAGAATGACAAGCACCTTAATGAACAACAAATTAAAAATCATTGCTTGCGTTGTGGGGTTCGTGGTCGCGGTTACGGCGGTTTTCTCATACAACAACCTCTTCGGCGCGCCCGCGGAAAAGGCGGAGATTGAACGATTCGTCGTGAAAAAAGACACGGGCAAAGAGGTAATAGTCGAAGCCCTGCGAACCCAAGGGTTTGTAAAAAATATTGTAGGATTTCGGCTTGCCCTCTCTTTCAAAAAAATAAACGACATTCCCTCCGGCGCGTACAAAATTTCAAAGGCAATGAACGCGTGGGAGATCACGAAGATTCTCGGCGGAGAGCCGTACATGAAGTGGGTAACCATCCCCGAGGGGCTACGCAAAGAAGAGATCGCGGAACTTCTCCAAAAAGAACTGGGCTGGACAAACGAGGAAACGCAAACTTGGATTATAAAAGACACAGCCGAAGACGCGGACTACACCGAAGGCGTGTACTTTCCGGACACGTACCTTATTCCCGTGGATGAGCCGACCCAAGAAGTTGCGAAACGCCTTCGCGCCAAGTTTGAAGAAAAATTCGCTCCCTACGCAAAAGAAGCGCTTGAAGAAAACATCCGATGGCCCACGCTTTTGAAAATCGCTTCCATAGTTCAACGTGAAGCCGCGGGGAAAAGCGATATGCCCCTTATCGCGGGGGTCATCTGGAACCGACTTTTGAACGACACGCGGCTCGAAGTGGATGCCACACTCCAATACGCTCGCGGGAAAACCAACAAGGGCTGGTGGACGCCGATTAGTTCGGAGGACAAAAAACTCGAATCTCCCTACAATACCTACAAAGAAAAAGGCCTGCCTCCCACACCAATCTCAAACCCGGGAGTCACGGCGCTGAATGCCGTTCTGCACCCGGAAAAAACAAAGTGTTTTTTCTATATTCACGACAACTCAAAACAAATCCATTGCGCGGAAACGTTTGAGGAACATAAGGCGAATATCGAGAAGTATTTGCGATGACATCCGCGGCTGAACGCTAAACGGCCGAACATTCTTTTGGAATGTTCGGCCGTCGTCGTTTTCGACCATGCTAGATGAACACACCTAGCTCCTGCTCAAGCACTCGGCGAACTTCAGCCACCGGGTCGGAATCATTCAGGAACTGCCGCCCTCCGACCACCATGTTTGCCCCGTTTTCGATGGCTTCCTTGGGCGTCATGACGCGCTTCTGATCTCCGCTATCTATCCCTGAAGACCGGACTCCGGGAGTAACGATGAGCGCGTCGGGGTAGAGGTTTCGAAGTTCGCGCGCTTCTTCCGGAGCGCATACGAAGCCGTGCGCTCCGGCTCGGTCAGCGATTGCCGCGAGGACTTTTACCTGCTCGAGCGGCGAACGAGTGTAGATTTCTTCGCAATCCGGCCCTAAAGAAGTGAGGACCGTAACTGCGAGAATCATCGTTTGTGTTCCTTCGAGCGCCTTCACCGCGGCCCGAATCATTTCCTCCCCACCCGAGGCATGAACCGTCACAGCCCATGGAGCATGCGCTCGCACGCGGCTCATGATGTTACCAACGGTATTCGGGATGTCGTGGGCCTTCAGGTCAAGCATGACACGCCCATAGACCGAGAGGTCTGGCAGAAGCCGGTCAAACCCCTCAGCAAAGGCAAGGTCATTCACCTTCAAGACACATCCCATTGGTCGGAGGGGGTCAATGACTGGAAGAATTTCCTCCCAACTCTTGCCGTCCAGAGCAAGAATAATGGGATTTTTCTCCTCTGCCTTTGGGTCGCATCGCCGCATCGCCCCCGACTCGATGAGTTGGCGACGTACGTCGTGCAGGGTCATTCCGGCCCAGACCGGGACGGAAATTTCCTGTTCCGCGAATTTCCTCTTCCATCCTTGCTCACGGTTCACCAAGACGACGAGGGCCTTCACGGAAAGTCCGAGCCGTAGGCACTCCTCAATCGGTACGATTTTCGATGCGCCGTCCGTGATGACGTCGTCTAGAATGTATACCGATTCGCCACGGACAGGGTGACCGATAATCCTCGCGTCCGCAACGCGTCCCATTTTCTCTTGCTCGCGGATAGTGAGGTACGGAATTCCTGTTGCAAGCGAAAGCGGACCGGCAAAGCAGGAGACCGCGTCCGGAACTTCAACGAAACGATTCACACGAAGATGCCTAAGTGGAATTTCGAAGAGTCCGGACACGAAATGGATTGCCTCGGGATAGTCCCGGGCATCGCGAAGATTCACGTACACATCCGTCCGCCCACCGCTTTTGAGCGGTAAGCTTCTTGCCTCATCACACTTGATACAACCCCACTCAAGAAGACGCCTCACGACTTCTTCCTGCTTTTCCGGAAAGAGCCAGGGAGTTGTAGGTACGACTTGTAACATCCGAAAGTCCCTTTACGCGAGGTTTGCTTGTTTTCGACGCTTTGAAAAGTCTACCATGATATTAAGATAAAGACACATACATTTGATAAAATTCCTCTCCATGCAATATAATAAAAATTCATGCGAAATCTCATCACGTTGTTCCGAAAATGGCGGCTACGGGATTATACGCCGCTTATTGAAGTGTTCATCCATAAAAACCGGCTCCTGGAAAATCTCCATACGTTTCAGACCGCATATCCGGGCGTGGAGTTCGCGCCTGTTTTGAAATCAAATGCCTACGGCCACGGACTTTGCGAGGTCGCGGGGATTTTGGATACGGAAAACTGTTCGTTCCTCTGTGTTGATTCATATTTCGAGGCGCAGACGTGTCGTGGAAAGGGCATCCGCGCCCCCATTCTTGTTATCGGATACACCGAGCCCTCGAACTTGAAGCGTGCGCCTCTACACAACGTGTCGTATGCCGTAATAAGCATGGACCATCTCGGAGACCTTGAACGAACCCTCTCCTTCCCCACCGCGTTTCACATAAAACTCGATACCGGTATGCACCGCCAAGGAATCTCACCCAAAGAAATTCCCGAAGCGCTCGCGCTCTTGAAAAAAAGCAAACACATAAAAATTGAGGGCGTTTTTTCCCACTTCGCGGACGCGGACACCGAGGGTTCCGCGTTTACGGAGTGGCAGATAGAAGTATGGAACAAGTCCATGCGAATACTCCGAAGCGAGCTCACAGGCGTCCGGTACGCGCACCTTGCCGCGACCACGGGAAGTTTTTACTCAAAAAAAATTGACGCGAACGTCATCCGCCTGGGGCTGGGCCTCTATGGATATGATACGTCTCCGGAAAGAAATATGGGTCTGAAACCAATTCTTGAAATGCGAACTAAAATCACCTCCACGCGCCCCATACAAAAAGGCGAGGCCGTGGGCTACAATCTCACGTTCAAGGCGACAAAGAATATGAAAATCGCCACAATTCCTACAGGATATTATGAAGGCCTGGACCGGCGGCTTTCAAACAAGGGGTTTGTGAGCATTGAAGAAAGAGCCTGCAAAATCCTGGGGCGGGTCAGCATGAACATGGCCTCGATTGATATATCGGAAATTCCGGATGAAGACCTTGCAAAACCGGTCGTCGTAATACACTCGAACCCCAAGGCGAAAAATTCCGTACTATCCATGGCCCGCCTCGCGAACACCAACTGCCACGAAATACTGATACACATTCCCTCACACCTGCGCCGGATAGTGGTATAATGCGGGTATGCTGATAGACGAGGTAAAAATTACAATACACGCAGGGAGCGGGGGAAAGGGGGGCGTGGCTTTCAACAAAAACCGGATGGAGCTCGGACCGGTAGGCGGTTCCGGCGGTAAGGGCGGGAGCATATATTTTGAAGGCGTCTCGGATATCGGAAAACTACAACAATTTCGATACAAAAAAGTCCTTGCGGCAGAGGATGGGAAGGACGGTAGGAGCCAGTTTCGGGACGGAGCGGACGGCAACAACCTTGTTCTCGAAGTACCAGTCGGGACCGTACTCACGGACCTAGAAACAAAGGAACAGTGGGAAATTACGAAAATTGGAGAACGAATACTCCTTACGAAAGGCGGACGCGGCGGTAAGGGAAATTTTCTTTTTCGTTCTTCGGTAAATACCTCTCCCAAGCAATTCCAATCCGGCCTCCCCGGGGAGGGAAAAACGCTTTTTCTGGAACTAAAGCTCATCGCGGATGTCGGGCTTATCGGGCTCCCGAACGCGGGAAAGTCCTCGCTCTTGAACGCGCTCACCAACGCGAAAAGCAAAGTCGCGAACTACGCCTTTACCACGCTCGAGCCGCACCTCGGGGCCTGGTATGACCTCATTCTTGCCGATATTCCAGGCCTCA
>JBBTZM010000064.1:0-6303 GCA_038061335.1 Patescibacteria group bacterium
GTAAGCGCGGTTGGAATTGCCTTTGTGACGGACGCGATGTCAAAAATAGAGTCACCCCGAACTTCCCCGAAAGGCAACACAATCCTTTCTCCGTTCCCCTTCACAACCCCAATCACACAGGCCGGAAAAACATTTTCCTGAATGGCCCTCTGCGCCCTCTCGTTGATACGAACTTCCATTGATACTACTTGGGATATCCGATGTCCAAAGGACATCGGATATCCTTATATTTTCGTAATTGTTTTCTGCACAGGCGTCGTGATAACAACCTCCTTTCCGTCAATATAAAAATCAATCTCGCTCCGCGCTCCGAATTTATTTTTCAAATATACTCCGGGCTCAATGGTGTATCCCACCCGTTTCTCCAAGGCCCCTTCTCCTTTTTTCTGAGAGAGCCGAGCGCCCGTGCCGTGCGGGCTACGAAACCCGAGCGGATGCCCAAGTCCATGCAAAAAATACTTCCCATATCCCGCACCCTCCAAAACTCCCCGCGCAACCGCGTCAACTTCCCTGCCCCGAGGTACCACACCCTCACGTACACGGCTTCGCAAAAACCGGATGCTCGCGTCCCGCGCCCGAAAAATCAAATGTACGAGATCGTAACTCGTAAACGAGCCGCAACATCCCATCCACGTCATGTCCGCAAACGGCGCCCCCACCTCCCGAACCCGCGCCCATATATCCAAAAGAATCAAATCCCCGCGTCGAAGTCGCCGCGAATACTGGGACGGAAAATAATGCACAAAAGAGGTATTCTGCCCGAATGCCACAATAGGAGCGTGAACGCTCCACAACCCGTGCTCCTTGTATTTCTTCCGCAAAAACTCCACGGCCTCGTATTCCGAAACGCCCGGCTTCAAAAACGAAAAAAACTCGTCCTTGATTTTAGAGAGTTCTTTTGCGGCCCGGATGTGCTGGCTGATTTGTTTCTTCGTCCACGGCATGGATATATGATATCGTATATACAATTAAAATTACTAATTCCTAATTACTAATTCCTAATATCTCAATACCAAAACATTCGTTAGTAATTATGTCATTTCTTCATTGGAATTTCATTAGAATTAGAAATTTACAAATATAAAAATCTCCTATGACTATATCTCGTTTCCAAAATACTATTTTGGAGTGGTATCAAAAAAACAAAAGAGATATGCCCTGGCGGAATACTCGCGCTCCGTACAAAATTTTGGTCTCGGAAATCATGCTCCACCAAACCCAGGTTTCGCGAGTCCTCCCGAAATACAAAGAATTTTGTACGGCCTTCCCCACGATTACAACCCTCGCGAACGCGAGCGACAAAAAACTTCTTACCATCTGGAAGGGATTGGGCTACTGGCGGCGTGCCAAATACCTGAAAGAAACCGCGAAACGTATATTACAACATCATGGCGGGAAATTCCCGAAAGACGCAAAAATTTTGGAGACCCTTCCCGGAGTGGGGCCATACACCGCGCGGGCCCTCGCCTGCTTTGCGTGGAACGCCCCGGAGCCCTTTATAGACACCAACATCCGCCGCGTATATCTCCATTTCTTTTTTCCCCGCACCACAAGCGTTTCCGACAAAGAAATTCTGGAAGTCGCAAAAAAAGCGGTGTGGAAAAAAAATCCGCGCGAATGGCACTACGCCCTCTTTGATTATGGCGCCATGGAATTACGCGATACATCAATCAACAAACGAAGCAAGACCTATGCAAAACAATCCCCCTTTACGGGCTCATTTCGCTCTTTTCGAACACGCGCGCTTCGCCTCGTGCTCGAAGAGCCAAAGCAAAAAATTTCTGAAGAAACAATAAAAAAAATCCTTGAGGAGCTCCTGCGAAAAGAAGAGGTGGATTACGCCCCGGAAGCGATTCTTTCCTCTCTTCTAAAAGACGGACTTCTTAAAAAACGGAAAGAGTTCTACGAAGCATGATTCTCCGAGATTTCTTTTGAGGCACACACGGCTTTTGACGGAAGGAGGTAAAACACGAGAAGGGCGGAACCGAAGCCAAGAATCATGCCCCCTACGATATCGCCCGGGAAATGCGCGCCGGAAACCACGCGGAATACGCCTATCGTAAGAGAGAGAAGCAGGGCGTATATGCCCGCCTTTTTCGCGAAAAAAAACAAAAAAAAGGAAAGGGCGAAAAAGAGAGCGGCGTGCCCTGATGGGAAGGAGAATCCGGAGGGAGTAATGAGGGGCTCGAAACCAAATATCTCAAAGGGGCGCGCCCTGTGGTACAGAAAACGGATACTAGGGACAATGATGCCGCGGGAGAGTATGCCGGAGAGCGCGAGCCCAAGAAACAGAAAAAGCCGCTTCTTCCAGCCGGAGAATAAGGTGTACGGCAAGACGCAAAACGCAAATATGAGGAGGTACGGAAGGTACGAGGCGAAAAAGACAATGAGTCCGTCAAACAAAGGAGAGCGATTGGCGAACGAATAAAAAAAATTGAATAAAGAAATGTCCATGAACTATCTTCCCACGTACGGCAGGAGTCCCATAAAACGCGCTCGCTTCACCGCGAGTGAGAGCTTCCGCTGATGTTTGGCGCACACTCCCGTGTGGCGCGGGTCGATAATTTTCGCCTGTGAAGAAATAAACCTCCGAAGAGAGCCGGCGTCGCGAAAATCTATTTCCCGAACATTTTGGGAGCAAAATATGCAGTGTTTGGTAGCCATGAAAGTTTTTGTACCACGAAAAGAGTGCGGAAGTCAATCGTCCGTGATTAGAAATTAGATATTAGATATTAGAAATTTTAAAAAGGTATGTCCTCCGCCCGTATCTCGTCATCCAAATCAATCTGAGGAATGGGCTCATCAAAAGGCATGTCTTCCCCGGGCGCCGCCTTTTTTGGAGCGGCGGATGAGGCAGACGACGAAGCAACAGGCGCGGAAGGGGTGAACGGCTCGCGGCCTTCGCCTCCGGCTCGGGGCCCAAACTGAATCCGCTCGGCCACGATTTCCGTGGTCTTGCGATTCTGACCTTCTTTGTCCTGCCATGTCCTCGTCTGGAGCCGTCCCTCAATAAGAGCAACGCTCCCCTTTTTTAAGAATTGGGTCGCGACTTCGGCCTGCCTTCCCCAGAGCACGATATTATGAAATTCGGTGTCCTCTTGCCGTTTTCCGTCTTTATCAACCCAGTATCGGTTCGTGGCAAATCCGAAGTTCGTCACGGACTGGCCCGAGGCCGTGGAGCGAAGCTGAGGGTCCGCGGTAAGCCGCCCAATAAGGAAAACTTTATTCAGATTCATACATCTTTACTATACCACACTATTGAAGTATCTCCTCAATCTTTTTTTCGAGCGCCTCATTTGAAAGCATGGTGGGCTCTCCCCCGCTTTTTCCGGCGCGGTTCGCGTCAAAGGATGCCCTGCCGGAAGTTCCGCCCCCAAACGGGCGGCCTCTTCCCGGAGCGGAATTTGGAGCAGAGGGCGCGGGGTGGAGCAAAAGATACCGAAGCACTCCCTTCTCCAAACGAAGCGCGGCCTGAAGCGCCTGAAGGGCCGAGGGGGAGGCCGAGAAGCGCGTACCCCCCATGAACGCGTAGAGTTCGCCTTTTATGGGGTAGGCGAGCTGAATTTTTGAGAGCTGCTCTTCGCGTTCGAGCGAAATTCCGTGTACCTCAAAAAGGCGCCGAAGAAGCGCGCTCTCCTCTTCCGCGCGGACAAGATAGGTAAGCTCGTACGGACAGGAGGGTGTTTCATTATCCGTGGTATCTTCGTAATTCATAGAAAATTAAGGTATCACAAAAGAGAGGAGGGGGCAACTTCTCCTTCTTCTTCGGGAGGCGCCTCTTCGCTCAAAAATATTTTTCTCATCATCTGAAGCTCTTCTTCGGGAATTCTACGGAGTCCGGTGCCGACCGGAATAAGCTTGCCGATAATGACGTTTTCCTTCAATCCCTTCAGGCGGTCAATGCGTCCGTCAATCGCCGCGTTCACAAG
The DNA here is from genome assembly GCA_038061335.1 of Patescibacteria group bacterium. Classification (GTDB taxonomy): domain Bacteria; phylum Patescibacteriota; class Minisyncoccia; order UBA6257; family GWB1-50-10; genus JAUYPG01. Next base: position 3,930 of record JBBTZM010000064.1, read on the forward strand.
CACGCGGCTTGTCTCTTGGAAAGAGGCGGCAGAAAGGAAAGAATCCGTGGAAAGGGCGACGCGAGAGATTCCCAGCACAAGCTGGCTTACGCGCGGGGGCGCGCCTCCGGCGCGCTTTGTCACGCGCGCGATTTCTCGGTACCGAGATACGTCCAAAATTTCTCCTTGGGTAAGGTCCGTATCGCCGGAAACCTTTACCGCGACGCGAGAGAACATCTGGCGAACCATTACCTCGATGTGCTTGTCGGAAATGGCCGCTCCCTCAGGCACGTAAATTTTCTGAACCTCATTTACGATATACCGCTCTGCCTCGGGAACGCTCCGGTATTCCGCGATTTCCGCGATTTCAAGCGGACCCTCGGCAATCTGCTGGCCTTGTTCCACCACGTCTCCTTTTTTCACGTAGAGCGTGGCGCCCAAGGGCAGAACGTATTCAGCGAGTCCGCGCTTTTTTGTTTTGTTGCTCGCGCCGGTATTTATTTTTACCACCTGAGAAAGCCCCCGCGGCTCAATCTCTTCGACAATTCCCCCCAGCTTCACGAGCGGCGCTTTGCCTTTTGGAGTCCGCGCCTCAAAAATTTCTTCCACGCGTGGAAGGCCGTGGGTGATGTCCACGCCCGCGACTCCTCCGGTATGGAACGTTCGCATGGTAAGCTGAGTGCCCGGCTCGCCGATTGATTGGGCCGCGATGATTCCCACGGCCTCGCCTTCCGCAATGGGAGCGCGCTTGCTCAAATCAAACCCGTAACACCCCGCGCAAATGCCGTAGATCGCCCTGCAGGCAATGGGAGAGCGGACTTTGACCGAAGGTACGTTTGCCTCCTCGATGGAGCGAGCTATTTCTTCGGTTACCACTTCGTTCGCGCGGGCAATCACCTTTTTGCCGGACATCACGTCTTCCGCGAGCACTCGCAGATGAAGGCGGCTCGCGAATTTGTATCCAAACTGCTCTCCGTCCGCCCGGAACACCTCGAAGCCGGTTTTCGTGCCGCAATCCTTTCCCCGGATTATCACGTCTTGAGCCACATCCACGAGGCGGCGAGTCAGGTATCCCGCGGACGCGGTCTTTAAGGCCGTGTCCGTCGAGCCCTTGCGCGCGCCGTGAGTCGAGATGAAGTATTCAAGCACCGAGAGGCCTTCTTTGTACGATTTTTTCACCGGCAGTTCGATGATGTCTCCCTGCGGGTTAATCACGAGGCCCTTCATACCCATCATCTGAATCGGCTGCGACCAACTCCCTCGGGCGCCGGAATCAATGATGGAATAGACGGGGTTCTCTTTCGAGAGGGTTTTGGGAATTAGTTTCGCGATTTTTTCGCGGGTTTCCGTCCAGATAAGGATAATTTTTTCCCGCCGCTCTTCCGCGGTCAGGAGCCCTTCGGAAAATTGCGATTCGATAATCTCAACCTTCCCTTCGGCTTCGGAGAGAAGTTCTGGTTTTTCCGGAGGAATCACGGTGTCTTTCATGCCCCAGGTAATGCCGGAAAAGGTGGAATACCAGAAGCCGATGTTTTTAATGCGGTCAATGTATTCGTGCGCCTCTCCGATGCCGTACTCTTCCACGATGCGGGAGACGAGCTTCGCGAGAACTTTTTTCGTAAGGTGGGTGTTCACGAATTCAAAGTCGTCCGGAAGAACCCGGTTAAAGAGAAGGCGCCCGTAGGTCGTTTCCACAATCTCACGCCCGCCGTCTTTTTTCGGCATAAAGACCTTCATCTTCGCGCACATATGAAGGATGCCCGTCTCGTTGGCGAGAGTCGCTTCCGTGAAATCGGCGAATACGCGGCCCTCCCCCGGAGTGCCCTCTTTTTCGTGCGTTAAGGCATAGCACCCAAGGACAATGTCTTTCGTGGGGTCGGCAATAGGGGCTCCATCCGCGGGCTTCAAGATATTTTTGGAGGCGTCCATAAGCTCGCGGGCTTCGTATTGGGCCTCGACCGTCAAAGGAAGATGGACTGCCATCTGGTCTCCGTCGAAGTCCGCGTTGAATGCGGCGCATACGAGCGCGGGAACGCGGATTGCGAGGTCTTCGATAAGGAGGGGCTTAAAGGCCTGGACTCCCAAGCGGTGGAGGGTCGGCGCGCGATTCAGAAGCACCATGCGGTTCTCAATCACCTCTTCCAAAATTGCCCAGACCTCGGGCGGGCCGTGTTCAATGAGGCGATTCGCCTGTTTGATGTTGTAGGCGAGCCCGCGCTCGATAATTTTGTTTATGACAAACGGGCGAAACATCTCGAGCGCGAGGTTTTTCGGCAGACCGCATTCGTTCATGGCGAGCTCGGGCCCCACCACAATCACGGAGCGGGCGGAGTAGTCCACGCGCTTTCCCAAAAGGTTTTGGCGGAAACGCCCCTGTTTTCCCTTCAGGAGGTCG
>JBBTZM010000065.1:0-1362 GCA_038061335.1 Patescibacteria group bacterium
GGAGCGTTGCCTGTGGTCGAAAATTCCACCTCAAAACTCTTCTCTTTGTCGGAAATGCTCCGCCATGTAATGTGGGCGGCTCCCGTGCCACCCGCGCCCGGTACCACGCTTGCCCCAACATCCACCGGAGTCGCGACACCGGTTTCAATCGATGTCTTGGCCGCGTTAATATCCGACTTCAGGCCATTGCCGCGCGCGTCCGTGCGTATTGCCTGCGCTCGGAAAAAATATTTTTTGCCCTGAGTAAGCCCGGGAAATTCGATTCGAAAATTCGCGGGTCCGCCGCGCACATGCGGACGGATGGATGCCGCGTCCCAGAGCGGCTGCCCGCTCCTGTCCAGGGTGCCGGTATATTCGATTCTAAAATTTCCCTCAAAGCCGGAAGCATACTCCCAACTTAAAAATACTTTTGAGTCGCTTATCGCGTCGAGCTCGGCTTTGAGATTCCGCGGAGGCGCGGGCGCGACAGGCACGTCTTCCACGGATGCTTCATTTGAGTATCCGGAAAATTTCGGAGGAACGGGTGTCGCGAGCGCGCCGCATCCCTCCCCGGCGTTAAATGCCCGCGCTTTATACGTGTGGGAGACCGTGGTATCCACATTCGGGTCGCGGTACAGAACCGAGTCCTGCATGAGCAGTAAATCAGACGGAGCTATAGTTTCTTTCAATTCAAAATTTCCATTCCCGTCCTTCCGCCAAATTTCAAATCCCGTCACTCCGGAAATCATGTCCGCCTCCCACGACAAATCCACGGATGTCTTTGTGTTGTCCCACGCCGCGGTCAAGTTCCTCGGCGCCGCGGGTTCCAAAGGGCCGGTAATGTTCAAGGGAGAACTCCAACCCGATTCATGAGAACTCCCTCCGCTTCTTATAAGAACGGAGTATTGATACGAACGCGGGGGCAGATTCTGTTCAAATGAATATGAGTAGGTGGTAATCGCGTCATTCCGCACCTCCGTCTTCTCGGGAGTGTTGGAAAATACAAGAGGCGTCTGCGCGTCTCCCCCGCCCGCCCCAGCGCGAAGAAATACTTGAAAATATATGGACTGGCTCGGCCCCTCGTCCTCCGAAGGGTTGATTGCCCAATCCCATGTAAGACGCGCCCTACATGACTGCGCCGGAGTCGTAGTCCGCAAATTCGTCGGCTTCTTATTAAAATTCGCCGCCTCCGCGACATTCACTGCCAAACAAAAAAACAAAACACCCGCAAAAAATAATTTGCGTATATCCGTATATTTCCGCGCTTTCAGCATCAAACGTATTATACATTTTTTGTCATTCCGGCGAAAGCCGGAATCCAGTTCTGTTCGCTTATCGTAACGTCCTCCACACCCAGAAGGTGTCAAAAATGCTCCCGAAAAA
>JBBTZM010000065.1:1462-3511 GCA_038061335.1 Patescibacteria group bacterium
CGCCTCCGCCCCCTCGCACCGGTTCCCGAACTCGCGGGCCACAAGCACGATGTCCAAAATGTTTATGATGCCGTCTTTGTGTATATCCTCCGGTATCCAGCCCGGATATGTGCTCGACTCCCCAAACCGCACTCCGACGCGAACCAGGTCCGAAATGTCCGTAATGTTGTCTCCGGTAATGTCGGTGGGGCAGGCCGCGCCAAAGGGCTCTGGAATCCATACGCCATGCTCCGGGTCGAATAACGCCCCCGGCGCGCCTCCGCTCTGCCCTCTTTCCTCCGAACCGCTCGGACACGGCACTTGCTTTATCGCCACCTCCTTCCGTACTCCAACCTTCTCCCGCGCCTCTTCAAGCGACCCCACCCAAATATCAATCTTCTTGGCCCATCGCTTTGCCATCGTGTCTTCCACGCGGAACACAGACCCGCCATACATCTTGGGAATTTGAACACAACTGCCGTGCGGAAGCGCGCTCTGCAACAAATCCCTCGAAACCGCAATCGTACCGGGCTTAGGCCTGGTCCCCGTTGCGGTGAGCGCGCCCGCCTTGCTCGTGTACGCGCTCACGGTAACGCTAATCTCTGCCCCAAAAACCGCCGAGGGAAGAAGCGCGGATAGTAAAATAATTATAAAAACCTTAGACCTCATGCTTTCATTATATCAATATATCAATATATCAATCCGTAGAAAATCAAAAAAGTTTTTACATATTTAAACATTGATATCTCGACATATCGAAATAACTCCTCATTATTCCCCATAAAGTTCAGGATGCCTGCCAAGGGCAACAAAGAAAGCGCCATCATCACTCTTCTCGATATAGTGCGCTCGCCAGTCGCCGCCAAAAGAAATGGAGCGGTGCCCCGCCCACCTGCCGCGCAAAGGGTGATTATAAAGCGTTGGATGACGATGGTCTTTTTCAAACAACCGCAAGGCGCAAGCAAGCCGCTTTTGTTGAGCCGGCAACAATTTTGAAGCCCGCTTCTCAAAATCGCGGTGATAGTGCAAACGCATAAAAATTTATTCTTCTAAACCAAGCGCCGCAATCATTTCGTCCGCGGACTTAAAGGGGCCCTCAATATTTCGACGACCGGCGCGCCAGTCCGTCTCCGCTTCCTTAATAAGGCCCTCCAAATACGCGGTCGGCTTCAAAGACGCGCTAAATACGGCCTCGCGCGTGCGGAGCATTTGCCGGATACTCGCGTTCACAAGAGAACTTGCGGGAATTCCGATGTGTTCGGCAAATTTCTTCAGTTCCCGATGGGTCTTTTCATCAACCCGTATATTTAATGTACTCGTCTTATTCATCCCCCACCTTTGGAGCATTGCGTTCGCTATCCTCCATATTATTTTTTGTTTACTAAATCTTTTATTACTGCTAGTTAAAAATCCCTCACTATTCAAAAAAATGCTTCAAAGGTGAGGGATTCATATATTTTAATGATAAATCGAATGTATATCAAATGTCAATACATTAAAATCCCAAAAATCAAAAATGTCATTTTACAAGCGGCCGCTTGTAAAATGACAAAAACTATTTATCCCCTGAGCGAAGCCGCCTTGGCGGGGGAGTCGAAGGGCTACCTTGCCCACTTCCGACTATCAAATGAACAACCGCACCGCAAGCGGTGCGGTATCCGCTTGCGGTGCGGTTGTTCACCCCGTCATCGGCGGGGTTTTATTGTTTGTGCCTCCATTCATCCGCCACGCTTTGCGGGGCGGTATTCTGGAGACAAACAATAAAAAGAATCCGCAAGCGCAAAAGCACTCGCGGATTCACGCATTCCTTCATTCGAGTCAACGAAGAAGGATCATCCTCTGGGACGAAGTAAACGTTCCGGCACGGATTGTGCAAATATAGAGTCCGCTCGAAACGGACTCGCCGGAATCATTCCTTCCGTCCCAGCGCGGAGCCCGACTTCGTGTCGTGTAATCCCCGGCCCGGAGAAGACCAAGGGGGATAACGCGAACCGCCTTACCGCCAAGATCGAAGATGGTAACCGTAACTTCAGAATCCTCCTTCAGTTGGAAAGGAATCCACGTTTCTGG
>JBBTZM010000066.1:0-12421 GCA_038061335.1 Patescibacteria group bacterium
GAATATCGAACTCTCGAAGAGTTGGCGGGGTTCTTTGAAAGGATTGATCCCGCAATCGTCCACTTTCTCGGCCGCCGGGCGGAAATTGTCCGTCAGGTTGGGCGGATCAAGCGTAAAGAACATAAGGAGGTTCGCCGTCCGGATATCGAAGAGAAGCGGCTTCAGGCAATCACGAGATATGCCGAGGATCTGGGCGTGGACCCGGGTCAGGCGAGAAGAATATTTCGCGAAATCATCGAAGTTTCGTGCGAGATTCAGGAGGGCATGTTGGGAGAATCACCGGAGCCAGACTTTGTGGATGAAGAAGATGTACACAAAGAACTCCGGCAAAATCTACTTCGGCTTACAGAACTTGTGGCCCCCATCTACGAAGAGAAGTACGGAGGGATTGCGACAAAAGTGTACCGGGAGTTCGAGCAACGGATGATTGATCGCGTGTCCCGAGATCTCTCGCACCGAGAAGTGGCCCTCGACTTAGGCTGTGCAACCGGCCCCCTTACTCGGCACCTCGCGCCGTACTTCAAGCGCGTGGTAGGGCTTGACCTAAGCCCCGCCATGATTGCGGAGGCGCAAAAGAGAAACACGTCGTCAAGAGTCGAATTCCTTGTTCACGACGTGGAAGAAGGCCTGCCGCTTGAGAACGAGAGTCTCTCTTTCGTGCTTATGAATATGGGCACGGCAAGCGACATCGTTGAATTTCCCCGCGTGTTGGGGGAAATCAAGCGCGTCCTCAAACAGGGCGGAGTGGTTTTCCTCTCGTTCTACAATGAGGAAGCACTATTCTACACGCTAGGTATTCCGTACTATCCGGGGCTGTCTGCGGAGTTCAACGAACTCCGCAACACTCTGGATGTGCGGTTCGGGCAAGAGATTTTTCGTGTCTTTGCCCAGCCCTACACAATTGTAGAAATAAGAATCTTGATGAGAAGCATCGGACTCCAAATCAGGAAAAATTGGGTCTGGAGCTACCCAACCATAGCCTCCCTCCTACCCGAAATTCCTTTTGATGAAAAGGGGGTACGACGGGTACGGGAAGCAGATGAGGCGCTTGCAGATAAATGTATATCTGGAGCGTACATCATTGTAGCGGCGGAAAAAACATAGCCCACATCCCACCAACATAAGCGGCGGAACCTATAAGTTCCGCCGCTTCTCATGTATGAAAAAAGTGAAACCCTCCAAGCGAAAACGCGAGGAGGGTAAAAAACGTACGCAATCAAAACGTATAATTGCTGGCACCGGCAACAGGATTCGAACCTGCAACCTTCGGTTTTGGAGACCGTTGCTCTACCGTTGAGCTACGCCGGCGCCTGGATGACCCAATGACATGGTATAAAAAGAAAGCGCGCGTTGTCAATAAGGAACCGGTCGAACCAAAAGGCCCGACCGGATTTAGTGATGATTGGCCCGTTAGCCTCCATTGATTCGAGGGAGACCGACCACATCCTTAACTTCCTCCACGGTAGGCACGATCATCTCACGCGCTCGCCTCGCGCCTGTGGCAAGGACGTCTTGCACGAGACCATTCTGTCGCTCGAGCTCTACCCGCCGTTTCTGGAACGGCTGAAGGAGCGCGTTAACGTGCCCCGCGAGGACTTCCTTGCAGTCCAGGCATCCGATGGACGCCGTGCGGCACCCTTCGGCGCACTGGAGCATCTCATCCAGTGGGGTGAAGTGCTGGTGCAACGCGTAGATGGGACACACCTCGGGCGTTCCCGAGTCGGTCCTCTTCACGCGAGCTGGGTCAGTGGGGGCGTGTCGAAGCTTCTCCCACACCTCTTCCGGTGTGTCGGAGAGATTGATGGTACCCCCCTCACTCTTGCTCATCTTGGAGAAGGTGACCGAGCCGTCCTCGTTCACTTTCGCCGCCCCGAGACCAGGGACGACTGTCGTTAACCTGCCTTCGGGAACGGGAAAGACATCTCGCTTCGCGAAGTGGTTGAACCGACGCGCCGCCTCGCGCGCAAGTTCCAGGTGTGGCTGTTGGTCCTTGCCGACCGGAATGATGGTCGCTTTGGGACCAAGAATATCTGCGGCCATGAGCACAGGATAATTGAGAAGTCCCGCGTTCGCTCCTGTCTGGTCCGCTTTTTCCTTGTAGCTTGGCACGCGGAGGAGATCTCCAACCGGCGTGAAGCAGGCGAGTATTGACGCGAGCTGCGAGGTCTCCGGTATGCTCGACTGGGCGAAGATGATGGCGCCCGCCTGGATGTCAACCCCTGCCGCAAGGTAGTCCAGCACGATGTGCGGGAGAAACTTTTGAATGAGGCGAGCATCCTGAAGCGTCGTCAGGGTGTGTTGGTCTGCGATGAAGTAGAAACATCGCATCGTCGGGTCTCTGGAAAGTTTCGCGAACTTTTGGACCGCACCTATGTAACTTCCAATATGTAGTCGGTTGGTAGCGCGGATTCCAGAAAGGACAATCTCCTTGCCCTCCATAGTAGCCACCTTTCCCGTTGCGTAACGGAGTTACGTTGACAAAATTCGACGAAATGTCGAACTCTACCCCCAATGTAACAGGGGCGCGGAGAAAGTCAATTGTTTGTTGGTGCGCGCTCGAGGATTCGAACCCCGGACCCCTTCGGTGTAAACGAAGTGCTCTAACCAGCTGAGCTAAGCGCGCTTTGGGAGCAAGTCCCAACAAGAACCTATCTCATAATATCTTCCGCCCGCGATATAGGCAAATTTTCGTGAGGCCGAACAAAAGGTGTTATTTTACTAAAGTTACATGACGGCCGTCATGTAACTTTAGTGGAGATTTTTACTTCTCCTTCCTAGGCGGTGAGGACTTCTCCCACATATACCAGAACCATTTGCGGTAACTTTCCGCCAAGTTTTTGTAGAGTTAACACCGTAAAGTGACAAGCCGACTCCGATGCTCGTCACGGCGGGGGGAAGAGCGAAATTATGAAGAAAGAGAATCAACGGCCTTGCGGACGATTTGAGAAGTTTTCGTCCCGGAGCGCATAAAAGCCGCGCGATTCATGGACTCCTCAAATATGACAGTGAATTTTTCAAAAACACCTTTTCTTCCAAGGACGCGGGGGCATGGGCTTTTGGCAAAAGCGACAGGAATACGAAGCGGGACTCCCCCAATGGAAACGGGCACCATGCGAACAACACTCCGCATAGGAGTATCGGTCACTCCCCGTATAAGGAGCGGCGTCCCGTTTTTGGAAACCGCGTGAAGCATAAGGAGGTCTTCTTCGGGGAGGAGAGAAATATGCGCGCCAGAGTCAATGATGCAAAGAAGGGAAATTTCTTCCCTCTCATTGTTTTTGACGCGAACATCCGCAACCGGGACGGTTTCGAGGACGCCATCCTGCCGCAAAGTAATTGCGTAAGGGAAAATTTTGCCCCCCAAGTTAGGCATGATAAATAACCGCGAGCGTTTTTGGAACCGCGAACACGGATATTTCGTGGAGCGGGCGGGAAGGGTTCTGTTTCCTTGCTTTCCCAAGCACCTCTTGAAGGGTGCGGCCATGAGCAACAACTTTGCCATCCAGGATTGCGACATGCCTACCTCCGTATTTTTTGATATCTATGACTGGAACACATTTCGATTTCATGCTCGCATTGTATCAAAAAATGGGGGAAGAAACAAATTTTGAAAAATCTATGTTCTTTTCCTCGGCGGCGTTGATTTCTCCCACATATACCAGAACCATTTGCGGTAACTTTCCGCCTGGTGCGCCCGGCAGGGCTCGAACCTGCGACCCCAGAGATATAAGCTCTGTGCTCTAACCGACTGAGCTACGGGCGCGTGAATAATGAGGGACTTCCTCTCACGCATTGACTATAAACCATGACTATCACGAATTACAAACCAATCACTTAATCTTCACCGGTTTCAGCTGAAACTCTTTTATAATCGCGTAAAATTCGTCGTGCTCCACGGATTCTTTTTCGATAAGCGTCGTCGCGATTTTCTCGAGCGCGGACGCGTGCGTGGAGATAACCTTTTTTGCCATTTTGAGAGCCGTATCAATTAAGAGATTCACCTCTCTGTCAATCTTTCCGGCAAGTTCTTCAGAATAGTCCTTTTCCGTCGAGATTTCCCGACCAAGGAAGATGAGTTCCTGGGACTTCCCGAAGGAGCGCGGTCCCAAAACTTCGCTCATGCCATAGCGGGTTACGAGCCGGTGCGCGATGCCAGTTGCCTGCTTAATATCGCTTGAGGAGCCCGTGGTAACCTCTTTGAACTTGAAAAGTTCGGCCACGTATCCGCCAAAGGCAACCGCGAGCTCGGCCAAGAACTGCGCCTTAGTTTTTAAGCGATTTTCTTCCATTGGGAGTTTGATGGTATATCCTCCGGCCATGCCGCGGCTTACGATAGAAACCTTCTGCACCGGGTCCGCGTCCTTTAAGCACGCTGTAACGAGCGCGTGACCGGCCTCGTGGTAGGCCGTAATTTTTTTCTCCCGCTCCGAGATGCTCCGCGACCTCCGCGCCGGGCCCAAAAGCACCTTTTCAATGGAATCAAGGATATCATTTTGCAAAACCTCTTTGCGGTTCTGCCTGGCGGCGTATAGCGCGGCTTCGTTCAAGAGATTCGCGAGGTCCGCACCCGCAAATCCCGGAGTTCGTACCGCGACGCGGTGAAGGTCCACCCCCCCCGCAAGCGGCTTGCCCTTGGCGTGGATTTTCAAAACCTCCTCGCGGTCTTTGATGTCCGGCATATCGAGGACTATGCGCCGGTCAAAGCGTCCGGGCCGGAGAAGCGCGGCGTCCAAAACGTCCGGACGGTTCGTCGCCGCGATAATGATGACGTTCGTGTCGCGCTCAAAGCCGTCCATCTCAACTAAAATCTGATTCAAGGTTTGCTCGCGCTCGTCGTGTCCTCCGCCAAGGCCAGCGCCCCGCTCCCGCCCCACCGCGTCAATTTCATCAATAAAGACCAGTGAAGGCGCGGCTTTTTTCGCGGTCAAAAAGAGATCCCGTACCCGCGAAGCGCCCACACCTACAAACATTTCCACAAACTCCGAAGCCGACATATGGAAAAAAGGAACATTGCTTTCTCCGGCGATCGCCCTCGCCATCAAGGTTTTGCCCGTGCCGGGAGGACCCATGAGGAGCACTCCGCGCGGAATCCGAGCGCCCATGTCCAAAAACTTTTTCGGATTTTTCAAAAAGTCCACGATTTCCTCGAGTTCTTCCTTCGCTTCCTTCAAACCCGCCACGTCCTGAAACGTAACCTTTCCTTTTCCCGCGGAAAAAAGTTTCATATTCGCCTTGCCAAAGGTGAAGGCCTGGTTCATGCCTCCCTTCGCCTGACGGAAAAACCAGGAAAAGAGAATCACAAGGAGAAGAACGGGAAGAATGGAGGGCAAAATTACGCTCATCCAGAATTTAAAGCCGTCTTCTTCTTTTATCGTAATGTCAATTTTGGAAAGCGCCTCGGGCATGACCCCGTAATTCACAAGCGTTTCCGTAAGCCCGGCCTCCGCCTCTTTTTTAGAACTCGCCTTCTTGTCCCCCGAAAGCGCGATAGAAAGCGCGTCCCCGGAAACCTCGATGCCCGTAACACTCCCGGCATTGATACGCTCGGCCAAAGCGGAAAGCCCGATTTTTTCCGGCCCCACCTCTTTTTGTTGAAACAGCGCGGAAAACACAAGCGCGATGGAGATCAAAGAAACCACGGCCCAAAGAAAATGTTTGGAAAAATTACGCATATCGCTATTGTATACGGAGTTCCTTACTTCTTCAACTTCAGGAAAATTCTTTTTTCTTCCGGCTTTACGTCGGAAATGACGAAAGAGTAGGCCTCGCCCTGCTTTAGGGCCTGCTTCATCTCGTCCACGCCGCCGAACTCGGAAACGTGAATTTGCCCTTGGAGGCCGCCGAGGTCAATCACCGCGCCAAAGGGGTGAAACGCGTACACCTTTCCCTGAACTTCGTCTTCCTTATGAAATCGGGTTCCCGCCTCAGTCCACGGGTCGGCCTGCAGGGCCTTTAGGGAGAGATACACTTTGCCGTCTTTGATTTCAATGATTTTTGCCTCAACTTCTTGGTCCACGGAAACAATCTCTTTTGGATTTTCAATAATTCGATGCGCGAGTTCGGAGATATGGATAAGGCCTTCGAGTTCGGGATGGTCCGCGAAGCGGAAAAACGCGCCAAAGCTCGCGGCGCCGGATATGGCGCCCCGGACAATCTGTCCCACCTCATACTCTTTGGCGAGTTCTTTCATGCTTTCTTCAGCCGCGGCGCGTTCGGAGAAGATGAGCTTTTCCGCCTTGGGGTTCGCGTCAATAATTTTTACGGAAAAGGTCTGCTTCTGGAGCCCTTGGAGTTCGTGGATGATTTTTTGTTTGTCTCCGTCCGCGATTTTTGGGTAGTGTTCCGGAGAAAGCTGGGAAAGAGGAAGAAACCCTTTGACTCCCGCGACTTCGATAATAAGGCCGCCTTTATTGAAGCCCACGGGCTGTACCTGCAGTACCTCGTCTTTTTCTTGAAGTTCCCGTATTTCGTCCCAGGCCTTTTGCCGCCCGGCCTCGGCAACGGAAAGCTCCACAAACCCTTCGTCGTTATCAAGCTCAATGACTTTCGCGAATACCGCGTCTCCTACTGTAAGGGAGCGCACGAGCTCGCGGGCGTTTTGGAGCTCGCCGCCATAGACCGCGCCCGTGCCGTGCCTGCCCAAATCCACAAGAAGAAGGCGGGAGCCCTTTTGAAGAACCGCGCCCTGCACGACCTCGCCAAGTTTTAAGGGTGAAAAGTGCGCGGGCTCCTCGCGGAGAATTTGCTGGAGAAGCGTCTGGCGTTTCGGCTTTGTTTGGAGAGTTGTTTCGGAAGGCATAATGTATTATGAGGGTACAGAGATATACGGGAGATGTCAATTGAAAATCATGTTTCGGTAGGGTAAAATAATCGGTATGGTCATCACCCCGCAAGGCGGTTCGTATTTCAAAATTCAATCCGGGAGCTTTACCCTGCTTCTCAACCCTACAAACGCGCGTTCGTTTAAGGGAGCGAATGTTATTTTACATACCACGACCCCTCCTCCCATGAGTCCTCCGGAAGACGAAGAGGGGACTTTTTGGATTGAAAATGCGGGAGAATATGAAATCGGAGGGGTGCGTATCGAGGGATGGAACGCCGGATTCGAACAAGGAAGCGTAGTCGGCGCGTATAGAATACAAATAGAGGAAATCGAGGTGGGAATTCTGGGTCCGGTTACGGCGAACCCTACCGCGGAAGTGATTGAGGAATTAGGGGAAGTGGACATCCTTATTCTTCCTACGTCAGACGTCGTAGGGCTCGTTCGCCAGATAGAGCCGGGAATTGTTATCCCATATAATACGGAGAGCGGGGATTATAAAAAGTTTTTTGCCGAACTCGGGCAGTCGCCCGCGCCGGAAGAAAAATTGGTCATCAAGAAAAAAGAAATTACGCCCGGCAAGATTCGGGGAGTGTGGTTGAAAACGTAAATCAAGGGTGTCCTTCGGGCTACGCCCAGAGGATCCTGCGGTCACATGAAAGAGCAAATTGCGCAAACCCAACATTGGCTTCGGCGCGTGCAGCGTTCCGGCGAGAACACAAAGCGGGTATGGCTTTTTACTCTTTCCGCGCTCGCCATGCTTCTCGTTATATCTCTCTGGTTTTTGTATGTAAGTTTTACGATGCCGAGGATTGGAGGGGAGCGCCTGGTGCCGGCGGAAGATGGAGAGGCGTCTTTTTTTGGAGTGATGAAGGAGGGCGCGCGGGTGATGGCAAAAGAATTTTGGGGCGAGCTTCAGGGCGCGCGCGAGGGCCTGGGGAATATTCGAGAAAAGGTGGAAGGAGGCATTAGAAATTATTCTAATTAACCTAACAACGAAATGCCTAAAAAAGAGGAAGAAAATATCATACCGGCAGGAGGAAAGGTGGAAGAACGGGAAATCACCGAGGAGCTCAAGGAGTCGTATCTGGACTACGCTATGTCCGTGATTGTCTCGCGCGCTCTTCCGGATGTGCGCGACGGCCTAAAGCCCGTGCACCGGAGGATTCTTTGGGCCATGTGGGAAGACGGCCTTACCGCAAACGCCAAGCTCCGCAAATCCGCAACCGTCGTGGGTAATTGCCTAGGACGCTATCACCCGCACGGTGATAGCGCAGTTTATGACGCAATGGCGCGCATGGCGCAGGATTTTTCATTGCGTTATCCCTTAATCCGCGGCCAGGGCAACTGGGGGTGTTTTACCGGAGATACGAAAATAAAACTTACCGACGGACGGAGCGCTAGCTTCAAAGAACTCATAAAAGAACACAAAGAGGGAAAGAAAAATTATACATACACGTTTAATCACGCAACAGAAGAAATTGAAATCGCAGAGATAAAATCTCCTCGCCGCACAAAAAAAAATGCGGAATTGGTGAAGGTGGCGCTGGACAACGGAGAAGAAATACAATGTACACCGGACCATAAATTTATGCTCCGGGACGGCACATACAGAGAAGCGCAAGAATTGAAGAAGGGGGAATCGCTCATGGCCGGATATACACGCCTTTCCACCAAAGAAGACGATAAAAATACCGTAGGGTACACAATGATAAAGCAGCCAATGCGTGGAGCATGGGACTGGGCGCACTGTCTTGCTGACGCATGGAACATCCGGTACGGCGTATATCAAAGAAATGCGGGACGAATCCGCCACCATAAGGATTTCAATAAATTAAATAATAGCCCGCACAATATTCAAAGAATGGATTGGAAAGAGCATTGGAAACTCCATTATGAACTCGCTTCATGGCGGCATCAAAACGACCCGGAGTATGTAAAAAAGTTGGCAGAAGGCAGAAACAGATATATCAAAGAAAACACCCACGTCTTTGCGGAAAGAGCGCGGGAACTCAATAAAAAACTGTGGGGCAGCGTTTCTTTCATGGCGCGTCATCGCGAACGGATTCAACAGATGTGGGAAAATCCCGACGTAAAAAAATTGCACGCCGAAAAAGCAAAAAAACAATGGGAGGACGAAAAATTTAGAGAGAAAATAACGGAACTCACAAGAGAAAGAGGAAAACAAATGGCGGACGAAAATCCGGGACATTTTCGGAGAATGGCTGAAAAGGCAGGAATTTCTCTGCGAAAGAATTGGAAAAATCCGGAATATAAAACCAGAGTGATTCGGAGCAAGGTATTAGGGTATGTAAATAAAATCCTGAATGAACATAAAAAATTAACCCCCGGCCTTTATGAGGAAAAGCGGACAAATAACGGAATCCCATCGCTTGAGGGAGCCCTCCAATATTTTAAGGATTTTGAAGAAATCAAAAGGGAGGCAAAAACATACAACCACAAAGTAAAGATGGTGCAATTTCTGCGACAGCGAGAGGATGTGTATGACATTACGATTGATGAATCGCACAACTTCCTTCTCGATGCGGGCGTTTTTGTCCACAACTCGATTGATGGCGATAGCCCGGCAGCTATGAGATACACCGAGGCAAAATTGTCGAAAATTTCCGAAGAACTTTTGCAAGACATCGAAAAAGAAACCGTGAAATGGAACCCGAACTACGACGCCTCGCGCGAAGAGCCGGCCTACCTTCCGGCAAAGCTCCCGAATCTGCTTTTGAACGGCACCATGGGCATCGCGGTCGGCATGGCAACCTCCATTCCTCCGCATAATCTTGAGGAAATCGCGGATGCGATTATGTACCTCATCGAAAATCCGGAGGCAACGGTGAAAGAACTTATGGAATACGTTCCCGGGCCGGATTTTCCGACCGGCGGGATTATCTATGATAGAAAAAGCATTGAGGAGGCATACGCCACCGGAAAGGGAAGCGTGCCCACTCGCGCTGTCGCGGAAATTGAGGAGACAAAAAAAGGGCTCGGAAGAATCGTCATCACGGAGATTCCGTATCAGGTGAACAAGGCGGACCTTATCGTGAAGATGGCGGAACTCGTGACGGAAAAAAAGATTGAGGGTATCAAGGATATTCGCGATGAGTCGGACCGCGAGGGGCTTCGTATTGTCGTGGAAACTAAGTCGGACGCGATTCCACAAAAGATTTTGAACAAGCTCTACCAGACCACCGACCTCCAGAAAAATTTTTATATGAACATGATTGCGCTCGTTCAAGGCATCCACCCGCGCCTTCTTTCCTTAAAAGACATCCTTCAGGAATACATCGCGCACCGGAAAGAGATTATTCGGAAGCGCACGGAATTTGACCTTAAAAAGGCGAAAGAGCGCGCGCATATATTGGAGGGGCTCGTGAAAGCGCTTGACGTCATAGACAAAATTATCGCGACTATCAAAAAATCCAAAGACCGAGACGCCGCGAAAGAAAACTTGATACACACATTCGCGTTCACGGAAATTCAGGCGCAGGCGATTTTGGATATGCGTCTCGCGACTCTTGCCGCGCTTGAGCGTGAAAAGATTGAGGCGGAATTGAAGGAAAAGAAAACGCTTATTAAAGAGCTTGAGGAGATTTTGCGGACTCCGAAACGGATTTTAGGAATTATCAAGGATGACCTTGGCGAGCTTAAAAAAACCTTTGGCGAAGGGAGGAGAACAAAAATCGTGAAGTCCGGTCTGAAGGAGTTTAGCGAAGAGGACCTGGTGCCAAATGAAGAGACGATTATCACGCTCTCTCGCGACGGCTATGTGAAGCGTATGCCCCCCTCGACCTTCAAGGCGCAGAAGAGGGGAGGCAAGGGGCTTATCGGCTCGGAGGTGAAGGAGGAGGACCAGATTGAGCATTTTGAAGGCGCGGAAACGCACGATAATATCCTCTTTTTCGCTTCGAGCGGCAAGGTGTTTCAGACCAAGGTGTATGAGGTGCCCGTTGGTTCGCGCGTCGCGAAAGGGAAACTGATTCAAAACTTCCTTGAGGTGCCGCAGGAGGAGCGCATAAGCGCGCTTGTGACGTACAAAGGCAACGTGAAAGCCGGGGAGCTTGAAAAGGAAGCCCTTGTGCTTGTGACAAAGAACGGACTTATCAAAAAAACGTATTTAAGCGAATTTGAAAACGTGCGCCGCACCGGCATTATCGCCATCACCTTGAAGAAGGGAGATGAGTTAAAGGAGGTAAAAATGGTGAGTGAGAAGGACGAGGTTGTGGTGGTAACGAAAAAGGGGCAGGCGATTCGATTTAAGGAGAGCGACGCGCGCGCCATGGGCCGGGCGGCCTCGGGCGTTGCCGCGATTCGCGTGAAAAAGGATGACGAGGTAATCGCTCTTGATATAATACAAGAAGACCTACAACCTAAAATTCGCGATTCAAGGCTCCTTGTTGTCATGGCCAATGGATACGCGAAGCAGACGCCGCTCAAAGAATACAAGGTACAGAATCGCGGCGGCTCGGGCATAAAGACCGCGCGAGTAACCGGAAAAACCGGGGAAGTCATTGCCGCGAAAATTCTTGGGGGCGAGGATGAGGAGGTGATTGCCTTTTCTTCCAAGGGCCAGGCGCTTCGCACGGAACTGAAAGACATCCGCGAGGCGAGCCGCGACACGCAAGGCGTGCGAGTAATGAACCTGAAACAGGGAGATAAGCTCGTCGGTATTGTATGTTTGTAGGATTAAGGATTAAGGATTTATGAACCCAAACAAATTTCAAATAATAACTATAGGCGCGGTCTTGGGAATCGCTATACTTTTTTTCCTTATTTTTAAGGGCGTTCTCCCCGGGCTTCAAAAAGACAACAAGGCCGCCAAAAACGCGGTGCAGGGGACGCTTGTTATTTGGGGAATGTATGACGATGGAGACGCTCTGAAACCCGCGTTTGCCGCGTTTAAGGCAAGGTATCCCAAGCTTGAAATTTCGTACAAAAAATTTACCGACCCTCTGCGGTACGAAGCAGAACTTTTGGAAGCGCTCGCGGTGCGCAAAGGGCCGGATATTTTTATGATTCCGAACGGCGCTCTGGAGCGGAATAAGGAAAAAATCGCCTTTGCTCCGCAGAGCCAAATGTCGCTCCTTTCCCTTCGCCGTTTTTTTCCGCGCGTGGTGGAAGAGGACTTTTTTTTGGAAGGAAGGGTGGGGGCGCTCCCGCGCTCCATAGATACGCTTGCTTTGCTCTATAATAGAAGCGCGTTGAACGAGGCCGGAGTCGCTTTGCCGCCCGAAACGTGGGAAGAACTGGAAGCCATGATTCCTCGGCTTGTGAAAAAAGACGGCGCCGGGAATTTGACGCGGGCGGGAGCGGCATTAGGCGGCTCCGGGGATACAATCGCTCGGGCAGAGGATATTCTGAAACTTATCGCGTTTCAACACGCCGCCGCGGAAGGCACTTCGCTCGGCGCGGCAACGCAGGGGAGCGCCGGAACTCGCGCGCTTGATTTTTACGCAAAATTCGGAAGAGCGGGAGACGTTGTCTCTACATGGAATGAAACCATGCCGTATTCTTTGGACGCGTTTGGAGCGGGGCGCGTGGCCATGATTTTTGGATACTTTACGGACATGAAAAACGTTTCGGCGAGGA
>JBBTZM010000067.1:0-1433 GCA_038061335.1 Patescibacteria group bacterium
GAGGCCTTGCCGAGACAACATAATGCGCGGGTGGCGAAACTGGCAGACGCGCTACTTTGAGGTGGTAGTGCCCGCAAGGGCTTGGAGGTTCAAATCCTCTCCCGCGCACCAATACAGAACTTAACGGTTTTTCGGAGACGGAATTGAAGGGGTTCGCTTTTTTTGTTTTTCCATTTATAATAAAGGCAGTTCGATTCATGTTTCAGGAAAGGAGTCCCTATGGCATAGACCTCGAAAGGAGGTGTGATATGCCTCAACCTGTTCCCTTTTTTGTGTGTCCTGAACACGGGACCGCAAAAAACGGGCATGGTGTTTTTGTGCCTGCCGGGCAAGAGCTTGCCTCGGTGCTTCGGAGGGTGCACAGGGCAGATGGCGCGGAAGCTCTCGTGCGATGCGTCCGCATTACCTGCGACCGATGCAAGGAAGTGGTTCACTGCGGCACGGCGTCTGTTGAACTGGAGGTTTGTTTCCGTCACGGGGAAACCGCCTTCGGCTTGCTCGAGAGGAAGTTTCAAGATTCTCGTGTCTCGGAGATTCTTCTCCATCACAAGCCGTGTAGAGAGTGCGGACCGAAGAATGTCCCCCAGTGGACGTCTTCTCCGCGCTATGAAAAACGTGTTGTTTTTAGGCTACCGAAATGCGCAAGCCATAGGCGGGAGAAAATCCCGCCCTCTTTTTTTAAGTCGCGGCTTTCTATGGTGCGGGGTGAATTAGGTTGTATTTTTTAAAAACAGGGGATACATTGAAACTAGTGTCATGGGAAACAAACGAACGAAGGAGGTCAGCTAATGAAAGGCGGAAAGGTCTCTGCCCAGAGAAAGGAGCGCGAAATAAGAAAGCGCACCCGGCGAAGAGAGGAAGTTCAGGAATGCGTTGTGAGAGCAATCTCAACGCTTCCTGCGGAGAGTGTCAGGCCTCGGCAAAGCATCTGGAGCATCCTTTTTGATGTCGTCATCATCTCGGGGATGATTGCTGTCCTAAACCCATTTGCGCTCGTGGTGAATAAACGCACGAGAACATTTCTCTTCATAGCTCTTCTTCTCTTCCAGTCTGCCCTCACGTTAGGAGAAATGGCTGTGCTCTACCTAGCCGCGGACGGAATGATGAGCCTGATCAATGGGATAGAATTCGTGAAGAAAGCGCTTGAAAAGGAAGAAAAAGATGGTTCAAGCGTCCTCACGTACGGATAAAGGAGAAACGTCGAGGTCTCCTTTCGAAAAAATTCGAAGCGAAGCGAAAGAACTGCGGATTGGAGAGCGGCTGAAGGAGGAAGACGGGTCCGCTCTTCAGGATTTCATGTGCGTCTTCGGCCCATGGCTTCACGGCATGGTGTATCGCTCGGTAAGGAGCGCCGAAGATGCCGAGGAGCTTTACCAGGATCTTCTTCTTCATGTTTGGCGGAAGGCAAAGCTCTGGAACCCGAAGAAAGGGGA
>JBBTZM010000068.1:0-14592 GCA_038061335.1 Patescibacteria group bacterium
GATGTGCAGGTCCGGGTGTGGCTCCTTCGCGCCTTGCGTTCGATTGTGGAAAGCGCCAAAGACCTTATCGAGTCCACTCCGCCGGAGCTTGTGGGGGATGTCTATAAAAATGGAGTGTACGTGTGCGGGGGCGGGAGCTTGCTCCGCGGGATTGATAAACTTCTTGAACGGGAAATTGGGGTCCGTGTCCGAATTTCGGATGACGCGATTCGGTGCGTGGCCCGTGGTGCGGGAATGATTGCGGATGATTTGAAAATCCACCAGCCGATTTTGAATACGTCGGCGAGCTTGGGATTCGGGAAAGAGATTGAGTAGGAAGAATATATGAAGTCCTTTGGTATTTATATTACTTTTTTTCTTCTTTGTGTCGCGTTTTTTCTTTTTATATTTTTTTATCGGGGCATCGCGACGGGAGTATTCCGGGGTTCGCGTTTTCTTTCCGGCGCGTTTTCTTCCGGAGACGCGAGCCGTCTTCTCGAACTCGAGAAAGAAAACGCGCTTTTGAAAGAAGAAAACTTCCGTCTCGGGAGCCGCTCCCCCTCGCCCCTCTCGTTTCGGGGAGGGGAGGTAATTTGGGCCGGCGTGTATTCTAGGTACCCGTTTTCGGACAAAGAAACTCTTGTCGTTGATTTCGGCGCGCGGGAGGGGGCGACCTCGGGCATGCCGGTTCTCGCCGGAGACAATGTGCTTATCGGAGAAATTGTTTCCGTACAAAATGCCCAGAGCGAGGTCCGCACCATGTTTGACGCGCGGTGGGTCGGAAGCGTCTTTATCCGCCTCTCCTCCTCTCCCGGGGTTACGGCGCGCGGGGTCTTGAAGGGCGGCTCCGCCCCGCGCGTCGAGCTTGTCGGCTCGGAATTTCCCCTTCGGAAGGGAGATGTGGTCGTGAACGCTTCGGAAAAATTTCCGCTCGGGCTCCCCTTGGGCGTCCTTGAAACGCTGAAGAAAGGAGAGGGCGGATTTTGGGAAGAGGTAACTCTTCGGCCGATTTTCCGAAGCCGAGACCTCTCTACGGTTTCCGTGCTTCGCGACTTTCCGTAATACATATACTGCATATGAGTATCGCGGTGAATCTCTTTTCTCTCCTTTTCTTCTTTTTCCTCGTGTTCGGCCTCCAGGCCGCCCGCGCGTTTTCGTTCTTCGGCATTCAGCCGAATCTTTTTCTTATCTCTCTCGGGGCCCTCACCCTTCTTCTGCCGCGCGGGGGGAGAGGGTTTCTTTTTTTTCTTTTGTTTCAGGGTATGTTTCTTTTTCTTCTTTTTCTTTTTTTTCCGTTTTTCCTTTTTGAGACGGCGGGGCTTTTCGCTCTTTTTTCTCTCCTGTTTCTTGTTCGAAAATTTTTTTCCGGCACGTTTGGAGCGGACTTCTTCCTTTTTATTTTCCTTGGGTGTGGGTATTTCGTCCTTTTGGGGTTCGGCTCTTTTTCTCTCCAATTTTTTCTCGCGTCTTTTTCGCAATTTTTCTTCACCTTTGTATTCGCGCTTCTCTTCTGGTACGTCGGTTTCGTCCGTGGCGCCTTGCCGCGAGGACTTCTCCATCCATGAAAAGGACTTCCTTTCAGTTTGAGGACGTGTTTCTTGATAAGGAAGCGGAAGATGATTTCGCGGAACTTCCGCTCCACCGCGTTGTCTTTCGCGGATTTCGGTTTCTTTCTTTTCTCCTTATCTTCCTTGTGGGAATACAGCTTATTCGGCTCGGTGTTTTTCAAGGAAAAGAATACGCCCTGCGCGCTTCCGCGAACGCCGAAAATTATCGCATCATTCCGGCCGCGCGCGGCCTCATCCTCGACCGCTTCGGCAAGCCGCTTGGAGACACGACAAACGCGTTTCACGCGGTTCTTTTTCCAAGGGAGCTCCCGCCTACCCGCGAGGAACGGGATGCCGCGCTTTCCCGGATTGCCGCTTTTTTCGGGCTCGAGAAAGAGGCGCTTCTCGAAGAGACGGCGAGGAAGCTGCCGTTTTTCGACAGCAGAATACTGCTTCGGGAACATTTGCCGGAAGATGAACTTATTTCCGCGAGTTCACTTACCATTTCGGGCGTGCGCGTGGAAAAGGGACTCAGTCGTTTTTACACGAGCCCTTCCGTGTTCTCGCACGTTCTCGGATATACTTCTTCTCCGAACAAGGAGGACCTCGCGCGCGATCCCGCGCTTTCGTCTTCTTTTGAAGTCGGGCGGGCCGGGCTTGAGGCGGAGTATGACGATCTTCTCCGCGGCGTGGATGGAGTAGAGACCCTTCTTCGGGACTCGATGGGGAACGTGCGGGAAACAAAAACGCTTCGGGAGCCGAGGGAGGGGAAGTCGCTTCGTACTACGATTGATAAGGAATTTCAGGAATATTTCTACGGGCGGATGGAGGATACGCTCCGACGGCTCGGCAGAAGCGTGGGCGTGGGCATTGCCGTGAACCCTCAAAATGGGGAGGTACTCGCGCTTTTTGGGGTTCCGGGGTTTGATTCTTCGCGTCTCGTGGAGTATCTCACGGACCCGCGCCGTCCGCTCTTTAACCGCGCGATTTCCGGTCTCTACAGCCCGGGCTCCACGATAAAGCCCCTGCACGCCCTCGCCGCGCTTACCGAGGGAGTGGTGACGCCCGAGACCTCGATTTTTTCTTCCGGCAAGCTTGAGGTTCCAAACCCCTTTAATCCCTCGAAGCCCAGCGTCTTTAAGGACTGGAAGGCGCATGGGTGGGTGAACGCGCGGAGCGCGCTTGCCCGTTCCTCGAACGTGTATTTTTACCAAATCGGAGGCGGGTTTCAGAACCAGCCCGGGCTTGGCATCACGCGTTTAAAAAAGTGGTGGGAAAAATTTCGTCTGAATTTTCCGACAGGCATCGACCTTCCGGGCGAGGAGGCGGGGTTTTTACCGACTCCGGAATGGAAAGAAGAGGCCACGGGCCGAGCATGGCTCCGGGGCGATACGTACAACGTGTCCATCGGGCAGGGTGATTTTGTCATTACTCCCATAGGACTTCTTTCGTATATCGCGACCATCGCGAATGGGGGGCTCATATATCGGCCTCATCTTGTAACCGCGGTTATGGGAGAGAATAATAAAGTGGAAAAGGCAACAGGCGCGGAAGTTCTCTTTACTCTTCGGCCGGAAATTTCGCGTGTTCTCCCGATTGTTCAGGGGGGCATGGAGGATGCGGTTTCGAGTCCGTATGGCACCGCATACCAACTTCATGACCTTCCGGTCCGCTTTGCGGGTAAGACCGGAAGCGCGCAGATTCAGGGAAATACAAAAACGAACGCGTTTTTTGTGGGCTACGGCCCGGTATCAACGAATAACGAATCTGGCACGAATGAACGAATAAACGAATCCGTTCAGCCGGAGATTGCGCTCCTCGTTTTAATCGAGGATGCGAGGGAGGGGAGTTTGAATGCCATACCTATAGCCAAGGATGTTTTCCTATGGTACTATGAACATCGTATACGAGAGAAATCCGAAACAGTGGATAAAGGGCAAGGGTAAAGAAGCGCATAACCTTAACCCTTTTTACTTTTTTGTTTCGAATTTCGATTTTTTTATTTATGCCACAATATCTCACAAAAGAACGGTATGAGGAATTAAAACGGACCCTTGAGGATTTGAAGAATGAGGGGCGCGAGGAAATCGCGGTTCGTCTTCGACACGCCAAATCCTTTGGGGATTTATCCGAGAATTCCGAATATCAGGAGGCCCGCGACTCCCAAGCCGCGCTTGAGCGGAGAATTCGAGAGCTCGAAGAACTCGTCCGGACTTCGCGCATTATCGAGGGCGCGGAATCAAAGGACAGGGTAGGCGTTGGCTCGAAGGTCATTCTGCAAAAAGAAGGAAAGGAGATTCAATACACCATCGTTGGCTCGAACGAAGCAAGCCCATTGGAAGGACTTATTTCAAATGAGTCCCCAATAGGCAAGGCGCTTTTAGGAAAGCATACAGGAGAGACGGCGGAGGTTACGACTCCCAAAGGGAGGGTGAAATATGAGATAATAAGGATTGAGTAATTTTTAGAAAATCCAATGCAATCTCCTCGCTCATTCTCGCTCACCCAGCCGTTCGCTCCGAGGCCTCGGCCGTTTTGCCCCCGCCTTCGGCGGGGGACCATGCCAAAACAGCCTCGGAATCCGCTCGGAGACAGCATTGGATTTTCTTTTTAATTATGTTGGAGGATTTAATACAAGACAGAAAAAAGAAATTGGAGGAGTACCGAAAAAGATTCGGAAGCGCCTTTCCCGCGCGCTCCAAACGGACCCATACCATAGGCGAGGCGCTTCGAGATTTTTTGAAACTGGAGAAATCGAAGAAACTCATAACGCTCGTCGGGCGTGTTACGTCGCTTCGCGGGCAGGGCGGAATTTTGTTCGGTGATTTTTTTGACGAGAGCGGGAAGTTTCAATTCGTGTTGAAAGCCGAGGAGACCAAGGATTTTGAGACGAAGAAAGAACTTTTTGATATTGGAGATTTTGTGGAAGTTTCTGGTTCGCTCTTTACCACAAAAAGGGGAGAGAAGAGTATTTTAGCGCGAGAGATTCGGCTCCTTACGAAATGTATTCGCCCATGGCCCTCCTCTTTTTACGGCATTTCCGACGAGGAGGAGCGGCACCGAAAGAGGTATCTGGACTTTATTTTTAATCCCGAATCGAAGCAAAAGCTCGACACGCGGTTTCGCATTGAGGCGGCTGTACGGGAGATTTTGGGGGAGGATGGATTTTTAGAGGTTGAGACGCCAGTCCTGCAGCCCATTCCCGGCGGGGCTTTGGCACGTCCATTTCAGACGCATTTTAATGCTTTGGATATAGACGTGTATCTCCGCATCGCGCCCGAGCTCTATTTGAAGCGCTTGCTTGTCGGGGGATTTGAGAAGGTGTTTGAAATCGCGAAGGACTTTCGGAACGAGGGTATTGACCGCGACCATTATCCGGAATTTACCATGCTCGAACTCTATTCCGCCTACCAGGACTACGAGGACATGATGGAGGCCGTGGAGCGGTGGCTGAAAGAAACCGCGAAGCGGACAGGAATTACGAAAATTTTCTTTCGAGGAAAGGAACTCAAGGGTTTTTTCAAAAAATGGCCACGGGTAGAGTATGCAAAACTCTTAAAGGAGCACGCGGGCAAGGACATACAAAAATTAAAAGTTGAGGAGATTGACGAGACGTTCAAAAAAGTGGTGCGGCCGAAGCTCATCGAGCCGGTGTATGTGGTGAATTATCCAAAGGCGATATCGCCGCTTACCAAGTCGCGGGATGACGACCCGACTCTTACGGAGCGGGCACAGCTCTTAATCGCGGGAAGCGAGTTCGCGAATATTTTTTCGGAATTGAATGACCCCATTGACCAGCGGGAGCGGATGGAAGACGAGGAGAGGAAGCACCGGGCAGGAGACCCGGAGGCATCGCGCATGGACGAAGAATTTTTGGAGGCAATCGAGTACGGGATGCCGCCCGCGGCAGGGGTCGGCATCGGCATAGACCGCCTCGCGGCTCTCTTTACGGACTCGAACTCGATTCGGGAGGTGATTAGTTTTACGAACTTGAGGCCGAAAGCGTAGTTGAAAGTTGGCAAAAAATTCGCCCTCCGGTTTAAGGCCGGAGGGGTATGTTTTGGAGGTCCGACCTCCAAACTTTGTTAGATTTCGACAAATTCGGCAAGACGCGCGCGTGCTTCCTTTTTTGTTATTTGCGTCGCGTCCCCACAGTAGATGATTGTCGCGAGTTCTTCAGGCGTTCGCGCTATTTGCAACATTTGCGCGAGTACATGTCCTGCATCTATTCCAAGCTCTTGGTAGATTTTGAGGATTTCCTCGCCCTCCTTGAATGTTTTGAGCGTGGTTGCTCCGTGTAGTGCGCGACACTCGCTTTCCTCTGCTTCGAGGTATCGGATTCTCCATCCGTCTGGGTCGTTGGGGAGATTTTCTGGTTTCCCACCCGCCTCAATATATGCTTGATAGGCGAGTCGTTTTCCTACTCGTTTCGCCAATTCTTGGAGTTGGAGCGCCATCTTAACCACCCTTTCGTTGGTTGCGAAACCACTTCGATTCTTTCTTGTTTATAGTCGTTGCGTCGTGTATTGTCAATAAATATGAAGAAGGTACTTGTATTTGGAGTGTTTGACGGGTTGCACGAGGGGCATCGGGCTTTTTTGCGGCAAGCGCGGACTGACGCCGACTTTACGCGGAATGACGCGGAAGAAAAAATATGGCTTATCGCGGCAGTGACGAGGGATGAGGTGGTTCGGCAACTTAAAGGCAGGCCTTCTCAAAAGGATCAAGGATTAAGGATTAAGGAACTTATGGAAATCGGGCTTGTGGATGAGGTGGTGGAAGGGGATGCGGAGCTTCGAAGCTGGGAAGTGATTGGAAAGTATGCTCCAGATGTTATAGCATTAGGATATGACCAGGGTGCGCTAAAAAGCGCTTTGGAGGAATATATTCGGGAGAAGGGATTGGAGATAGAAGTTAGGGTTATGAAGCCGTATAAGTCTGATAAGTATCATAGTTCGTTGCTGAATAAGTAGAAAAGCACAAAACCCAAATATGCACAAAACCCAAATAAAGCACAAAACACAGAGACAAAAAGCACAAACTGTTTGTGTTTTGTGTTTTTGGTAGTTTGTGTTTTATTTGTGTTTTGGTTCCTGTGTTTTGTGATTTTTTATGTTAGATGTAAATTTTATTCGCAATAATTCCGGCAAAGTCCGGGAAGGGACAGAGAAGAAGGGCATGAATCCGAATATCGTGGATGAGTTTTTGTCGTTGGATGAAAAGTGGCGTCGCGCGGTTTCGGAACTCGACGAAACCCGCGCGAAGCAGAATGAGGTTACAAAGAAACTTTCGGCGGGGAAGAATGAGGAATTTTTGAAAGAGGCAAAGTCGCTAAAGGAGCGCGTATCTTTGCTGGAAAAAGAAGAGAAAGAGTTGCGGGAAAAACGGGAGGAAGCATTGTTGCAAATTCCAAATGTGCCGTTTGAGGACGTTCCGGTCGGGGGTGACGAGAAGGGCAATCAAGAACTCCGAGCGGTCGGCAAAAAGCGGGACTTTACGCGCGAAGGGTTCGAGCCAAAAGACCATTTGGAACTCGGCGAAGCATTGGGAATTTTGGATTTTCTGCGGGGCGCGAAGGTAAGCGGCTCGGGGTTTTATTATTTAAAAGATGAGGCGGTCTTGCTTGAGATTGGACTTGTGCGGTATGCGTTGGATATGTTGGAGAAACGGGGATTCGGGCTTGTCTTCACGCCGGATATGGCTCGCGAGAAATTTTATCTCGGCACCGGATATCTGCCGCGCGGGCCGGAGGCGCAAACCTACCAGATTCAGGGCACGAACTTGGGGCTTATTGCGACTTCGGAAGTAACGCTCGCGGGTTTGCACGCGGACGAGATTTTGCGCGAGGAAGAACTTCCGAAATTGTATGCCGGATATTCCCATTGCTTTCGGCAAGAAGACGGAGCGTACGGGAAGTATTCCAAGGGGCTGTATCGAGTGCACCAGTTTACGAAGGTGGAGATGTTTGCCTACACTCTGCCCGAGGAGTCGGCAGGTATGCACCAAAAATTTCTTGCGTTGGAGGAGGAGATTTGGAAAGGACTTGGAATTCCATACCGCGTGCTTTTGATGTGCACCGGGGATTTGGGCGGGCAGGCCGCGAAAAAATATGACCTGGAGGCCTGGATGCCCGGGCGGGGCGATTGGGGCGAGATTACCTCAACTTCGAACACCACTGACTTTCAGGCGCGACGGCTTGGGATTAAGTATCGCGGGAAGGACGGCATACTTCGGTTCGCGCACACCGTAAACGGCACGGCAATCGCGACTGCGCGCGCCATTGTCGCAATTCTCGAAAACTATCAAAAAAAAGACGGGAGTGTGGAGATTCCGAAGGTATTGCGGAAGTATGTGGGGAAGAAAATTATTTCTTCTTCAAATTCCAGAGGTGGGACATAAGGTTTCCTTTTTTCCGCAGGGCGGCTTTGATATGCTCCTTTGCCGCGTTCGTTTTTACGAACCTGAGCCAAGAGTCCGAGGGCTTTTTTCCTTTCTGTCTTTGGATTTCCACAATGTCCCCTGAGCACAGTTCGTGGTGCAGGGGCACTATGCGGCCGTTTACTTTTGCTCTAACGCATTCGTCGCCCACGTCCGAGTGGATGTGGTAGGCAAAGTCAACCGGAGTCGCGCCATGAGGAAGGTCAAACACGTCTCCTTTGGGGCTTACCACGAAAATTCGGTCCTGAAAGAAATCGTTTTTCAGCGTCTTAATAAAGTCCTTGTCTTCGTCCTGGGATTCCTGCCATGTCTTCAAATGGGTAATCCATGCGGTTTCTTTTTTGTTCGCGAAAACGGCGCGGCGCCTTTCGTATGACTTTTTCCCTTTTGCTTCCGCGTATGCCCACTGGGCCGCGATGCCGTGGCGCGCCTCCTCGTCCATCTGCTCCGTGCGGACTTGGAATTCCGTAATTCTTTTTCCTTCGCAAAATACCGTGGTGTGGATGGACTGATATCCATTTGGCTTGGGAAGGGCGATATAGTCCTTGATGCGTCCGGGCAAGGGCTTCCAGATGCCGTGGATAATTCCCATGGCTTTGTAGCAATCCTCGACCGACTCCACGATGATTCTCATGGCCACAAGGTCGTAAATCTGCTCAAAATTCATTTCATATTTTTTCAGTTTTTTGAAAATGCTTGAAAAACGCTTGGCGCGAAAGTTTATTTCTTTTAGCCCGACGCCGTTTTCTATGAGTTCTTTTTCAAGTATCGTTTTTACCCCACGAAGATACTCTTCTCCTTCTTCCAATTTTTGAGGCACGTTTTCAAGGAGCCATTTGTAGTCCTTGGGGAAGAGGTAGGGGAGGCAGAGGTCTTCGAGTTCGCCCGCCACGGCCGTCATGCCGAGGCGGTAGGCAAGCGGCGCGTAGATTTCGTATGTCTCGAGAGCAATGCGAGCCTGCTTTTCTTTAGATAAGGCGTCCAGGGTCTTCATGTTGTGTAAACGGTCCGCGAGCTTTATAAAAATCACGCGGATATCGTCGCTTACCGCGAGGACAAGTTTGCGAAAATTGTTTGGTATTTCATTCGCCTCCTTTTTCCACCGCTTTCCCTCCTCCCGATATTTGAAGCGGCCAAGCTTTGTGACCCCGTCCACGAGACAGGCGATTTCTTCTCCGAATTCTTTCCGCACTTCTTCCAGAGTATGTTTCGTATCCTCGGCAGTGTCGTGGAGGATGGCGGCAGAGATGACGTGGGCGTCGAGGCCCCACTCCGCGACCTGCCTCGCGGTTTCAAATGGATGAATAAAGTAGGGGTCACCGGATTTGCGCTCCTGCCCTTCATGCGCCTTTTTTGCGAAATCGTAGGCCTTTTTTATGAGGTTTTGGTCCTCCTCGGGCATGGACTCAGTCCTTCTTTTCAGGAGTTCAGAGACGTCTATGTTCATGGTTTTAGTATACCTTATCTTCTTTCTCTTGACATTGTCCAGGGGTTTTCTCTATACTGCATGGTGCGTTAGCAGTTAAAGGTCGCCACTGCTAATTTAGTTGTAAGTTTCATTCGCTTCGCTCATTTCTTGGTTAAAAGTTTGAAAGTTTGCGTCCTTTTAACTTATAAACTAAAGCGCAGCGTAACCAATAAACCAATATGAAATTGAAACCACTTTCGGACAGGGTTCTCATAGAACCAGTCGAGGAGGAACAGAAGACCGACTCCGGAATTATCCTTCCGGACACGGTCGAGAAGTCCAAGGTTTTGCGCGGAAAGGTTACCGCGACAGGCCCTGGCAAATTGAATGACAAGGGAGAGCGAACTCCCGTATCGGTCAAGGTCGGAGACGAGGTGCTTTTCAAAAAGCCGTGGAGTGATGACGACAAGCTGAAAATACACGGCAAGGAGGAGTATCTTGTGGATGAAGGAGATATATTAGGCATTGTAGAAAAGTAAATGAGCTACGAATGTACGAATAATATACGAATGTACGAATTCGTATATTCGTACCAGATTCGTAATTCGTAGATCAGCTTCAGCATGGCAAAACAAATCATATTTAACGAACAGGCGCGGGCGGCCCTGAAGCGGGGCGTGGATAAGCTCGCAGACGTGGTTCGCGTGACCATGGGTCCGCGCGGACGGGCCGTGGTGCTCGACAAAGGATACGGCTCCCCGGTTGTGACCTTGGACGGCGTTACTATCGCGAAAGAAATAGAATTAGAGGACAAGATTGAAAAAATCGGGGCGGAACTCGTGAAGGAGGTTGCCTCAAAAACAAATGATGAGGCAGGAGACGGCACCACGACCGCGACCCTCTTGGCGCAAGTTTTAGTTCGCGAGGGGATTAAAAATCTTTCGGCCGGGCTTGACCCCATGGCCCTCCGCGCGGGCATGGCCGAGGCCGAGGAGATTGTAGTTGCTTCACTTAGAAAACTTTCAAGGGAGGTTGGCGCAAACAAGGAGTCCATCGCGCAGGTTGCAACGATTTCCGCGCGCGACCCGAAGATTGGCGCGCTTATCGCCGAGGTGATTCAACAGGTTGGCAAGGACGGAGTGGTGACGGTTGAGGAATCAAAGACCCTTGGCCTTACCCATGAAATCGTTGATGGAATGCAGTTCGACAAGGGGTATGTGTCCGCCTATATGGTGACAAACCAGGAACGGATGGAGGCGGTGCTCGAGAATCCCTACATTCTCATTACGGACAAAAAAATTTCCTCGATTCAGGACCTCTTGCCTACGCTTGAGAAGGTTATCCAGAGCGGAAAGAAGGAACTTGTCATTATCGCGGACGATGTGGATGGCGAGGCGCTCGCGACTTTGGTTGTGAACAAAATCCGTGGAGTGTTTAACGTGCTCGCGGTAAAGGCCCCGGGTTTTGGAGACCGCAAGAAAGAGATGCTGCAGGATATCGCGGTCTTGACCGGCGCGGAAGTGATTTCCGAAGAACTCGGACGAAAGCTCGAAGACGCGCGTCTTGATGATTTGGGTTCGGCCCACCGCGTGGTCGCGACAAAAGACGATACCACGATTGTGGACGGCAAGGGCTCGAAAAAAGAAATTGATGCCCGAGCTCATCAGATTAAGGCGCAGATTGAAAAAACGGATTCGGATTACGACCGCGAGAAATTGCAGGAACGCCTTGGAAAGCTTTCGGGCGGAGTCGCGGTCATTAAAGTCGGCGCGCCATCCGAGGTGGAACAGAAGGAGGCCCAGCACAGGATTGAAGACGCGGTCTCGGCCACCAAGGCCGCGATTGAAGAGGGAATTGTTCCCGGAGGCGGGGTCGCGCTCGTGCGGGCCGCCAAAGACGTGGAGGAGTATGTGAACAAACTCGGCAAGAACGACATCGCGAAGATGGTGGGCGCAAAGATTGTGCTTGAAACGCTCTACGCTCCCATCAGGCAGATTGCCGAAAACGCGGGATATGAGGGCTCGGTAGTGCTCCACAAAGTAATGTCCTCGGGAGACGCGGACTACGGCTTTAACGCCGCGACCGGAAAGTACGAGAAACTTTTCGAGTCCGGTATCGTGGACCCCACCAAGGTTACCCGCTCGGCCCTTCAAAACGCCATCTCCATCGCTTCCATGATTCTTATTACCGAAGCGGTTGTGGCGGATATTCCGGAAAAGAAAGAAAAGCCGCATGGCGGCCACGGAGGGGGGATGGAGGATATGTATTAAACGCAGATTGACGCAGACGGGACGAAGTCCGACTTCCCTTGTGAAGTCGGACTTCTCCGTCTATACTATAGAAAAGTCGAATTATTTAATTTTATAACCATATGATTTTAGGAATATCTACCGAAATTTGGGTGGTTGTCGCGGTAGTCGCGGTTGCGCTCTTGTGGTTTATCACAGCGTTTAACGGCTTTGTCCGTTTGCGGAATCGGGTGGATGAGGCGTGGTCGGATATTGAGGTGCAGTTAAAGCGTCGGACAGATTTGATTCCGAATGTGGTCGAGACCGTAAAGGGGTATGCCGGACATGAAAAGAAAGTATTTGATGACGTGACCGAGGCGCGGACACGCGTGATGGGCGCGGAACAAAAAGGGGATGTAAAACAGATAGGGGCCGCGGAAAATATGCTCTCCGGCGCCCTGAAGACCTTGTTTGCGGTTGCCGAAAGTTATCCGGACCTCAAGGCAAATGCGAACTTTCTTGATTTACAGAGGGAGCTCGCGGATACGGAGAATAAGATCCAGGCCGCGCGAAGGTTCTATAACACGAACGTGCGCGACTTTAACACGCACGCGGAGTCCTTTCCTTCCAATATCGTTGCGGGAATGTTCGGCTTCAAGAAGCGCGAGTTTTTCGATATTGACGAAAACGTGGAAGGCAAACCCGTTTCCGTTAAGTTTTAATGGCGAATTTGTACACTCACCAGTCGTCTAATATCCGAAAAACGTGGATTTTGTTCACGATGTTTTTGGTTGTTGTGGTGGGTGTGGGATGGATTTTTTCGCAGGCGCTCGGGGATTCTTCGATTTTGTATATCGCGGTTCTTTTTAGTTTGGTTATGAATGTGTTGGGGTTTTGGTATTCGGATAAGATTGTGCTTGCCATGGCGCGCGCGAAGCCGGTAACGCGCGAGTCCCATCGCGAACTTTATAATATCATTGAGAATCTTTGCATGACCGCGGGCCTGCCGTTGCCGAAGATTTATATTGTGCCCGAGGCGCAACCGAACGCCTTTGCCACGGGGCGAAGCCCAACACATTCCGCGGTCGCCGTAACCGAAGGGCTCTTGAAGGTATTGGACCGAAGCGAACTTGAGGGGGTTTTGGCCCACGAACTTTCCCATATCGGTAACCGCGATATGCTTGTTTCCACCGCGGCTGTGGTTTTAGTTGGTTTCATTTCCATTCTCTCGGATATGTTCACGCGTTCGCTCTGGTTCCGAGGGCGAGACAACGAGAGGGGCGGCGGGGGCATCATGCTCCTTATCGCGCTTGCGGTTTCCATCCTTGCGCCGATATCGGCCATACTTATTCAACTCGCGATTTCGCGTAAGCGGGAGTTTTTGGCGGACGCATCAGGCGCCCTTTTAACGCGGTATCCGGAGGGGCTTGCCTTGGCGCTTGAAAAAATTTCAAAAAGCCCTCTTCCCATGCGGTTTTCGGGAAATACTACGGCGCATCTTTGGATTGATGACCCATTTGACGACCCGCGCGGGGAGCGCTACGCGAGAAAGCCCTGGCTTCACAAACTTTTTATGACCCACCCGCCGGTTGGGGAGAGGGTGGCGGCGCTTCGTGGAATGGAGGTATGAAATATCAGTTTGGAAAAACCATTATTTTGAAACTCGGGGGTCTATCGTGTATCCTAAAGCGATCGACATTCAGTTTTTGAAATCGTTTCGCGCGTTTATAATAAATCAGATTCGCCGCCACAAGCGGCGGTTTGTGATTATCGTGGGGGGAGGGAAGATTTGCCGCGTGTATCAGGATGCGGCCGAAAAGATTGTGCGCGTGACAAATGAGGACAAGGACTGGATTGGGATTCACGCGAGCCGGACGAACGGCCACTTGCTCCGAACTATTTTTCGTGAGGAAGCGAACCCTGTGATGATAGACGCGCGCGGGAAGGTAAAGTTGCTTACGCATCCGGTTACTATTGCTTCGGGTTGGAGGCCCGGGAATTCCACAGACCATGTGGCGGTCCAGCTTGCCGCGGATTTTCGCGTTTCCGAGGCGATTATTATGGGTACTCCGGACTATGTGTACAATAAAGACCCAAGAAAATTTCCGGACACCGTGCCGTACATGGAAATAACGTGGAAGGAGTACAAAAAGCTCGTGCCCGCCAAATGGATTCCCGGGGCGTCTGCCCCGGTGGACCCGGTTGCCGCTCGTCTCGCCGAGAAAGCGAGGGTTAGGGCTATTGTCATGGGGCCGGACTTGAAGAATCTTTGGGCTCTTTTGGAAGGCAAGGAGGCAAGAGGGACGGTGATTAGGTAGGGTTACGGATTTTTTTGCTTTTGACAAAGTTTCAGTTTCGGTTAAAATAAAAATAGAGTTTTCGTTTACTTCACCCCCATCCAGGAGGCATACTCTTGGGCAGTTTTTGGAATAACCTCTCGCGGATTAAGGCGCGCCAAGTGCGTCACGCCAAACAAAGAGCGGCGAAGCGATATGGACTACGCCTTCCGCCCGAGGATTATTGGTTTTTGGTTTCGTGTATCCATCGGCGGGAAGCGGAGTTTGTGCGGCGGACAGGAAAAGGAGGAATCGTGTTTCGGGTTTCTTTCCGAAGTGTCCTACTTCTCGCGTGCTACGACCCGCGCACACATCTTATCGCGACGTTTTATCCTCCAGAAGAAGGAGACAAGAAAAATTGCCGTTCTAGGTGCCGGCGCGACAGGGCCTATCGCACAGGCCCCCGCAGCAAAAATGGCGCCGGTAGGTGAGGTGAAGCGTTTCAATTTTGGCGCCTCGGGTTTTCTGATCCGAGGCGCTTCAATTCCGCGGAGACAAAATTGGCATTTGAGAATAAAATCAAAATAAGGTATTTTAATTTTGCGTTAAGAGAGGTATTCGGAGGGTTGGCTGAGCGGTTAAGGCGCACGCTTGGAAAGCGTGTGGGAGAAATCCCTCACAGGTTCGAATCCTGTACCCTCCGCCAGTTGGGAAAT
>JBBTZM010000069.1:0-2458 GCA_038061335.1 Patescibacteria group bacterium
TGCACGCCGTGGCAGGAGTGCAAAAAGAGGGAGGTAAAGCCGCGTATATTGACGCGGAGCATGCCTTAGACCCGGAATACGCGGCTCGCATTGGAGTCAAAGTAAAAGACCTTATCATTTCCCAGCCGGACGACGGCGAGGAGGCATTGAACATTCTGGAAACACTTGTTCGTTCGAACATTATTGACGTGGTAGTCATTGATTCCGTGGCCGCCCTTACTCCGCGCGCGGAAATCGAGGGGGAGATGGGCGCGACCCACATGGGCCTTCAGGCCCGCATGATGTCGCAAGCCCTTCGTAAAATTACGGCCATCGCGGACAAAGCAAATACGCTCATAATTTTCATAAACCAGACCCGCATGAAGATAGGAGTCGTGTGGGGCAACCCGGAAACAACAACCGGCGGTATGGCCTTAAAATTTTACGCTTCTGTCCGCCTGGATGTGCGTCGCATCGCGCAGATAAAAAAAGGCGAGGAGATTGTCGGCAATCGGACAAAAGCAAAGGTGGTAAAAAACAAAGTCGCCCCGCCATTCAAGGTGGTGGAGTTCGACATTATGTACGGGCAGGGCATTTCCTATGAAGCGGACGTATTAAATACAGGCATTAAATACGGAGTAGTGAAAAAGGCGGGAGCCAGTTACTCCATGGACGGAGAAAAACTAGGCAACGGATTCGACAATGTGCGCGAGAAACTGAAAGAAGACAAAAAACTGCGCGGGGAAATAGAAAAAAAGATTTTGGAAAAAATGCAAAGCGGCGTAGAACTCCATTCCGCAACCGGCGAAGGAGCTCTTGAAGAGTAGAAAAGAAGAAGGGGGCACAGAAAATGCCCCCTTTTCACACCGAGAGACCCGCCGCGTCTGGCGGATTCAAGGCCCATGCCGCAGCCAGATTCGCGAGGATTTTTTCCCGGCACTTCTTTGCTTGTGAGGCGGCAATCTTTGTCCGAAGAACTCGGAGCGCATGAGCAAATCGCTCAATTCTCGTGAGCTCCTCGTCAATCATATCAACACCCCGCCACCCGAGCGCCTCCAATTTAGAGGCAACCTCTTCAGAAATCACGTTCATGCCCTTACCCCCTACTTAGTTTGAAGGAAGAGAAACTATCTGTTCAAAGTATAGAAGTTCCGAAAAAGAAGCGCAACCACAATTGGGCCGGTGCCACCGGGAGTGGGAGTATAGAACGCTAGTCTATTAGTTTGTACGTTTGTAAGTTTAGAAGAATCAAAATCGCCCAAGAGAACGCCCCCCGGGCCTTTGGCGTAGCCGAAGTCAATCACTCCCGCGCCCTGTTTTAACATGTCCGGCCTGATAAGCCCGGCGTGCCCTGTGCCGGAAATAACCAAGTCCGCTTCCTTCAAAATCGTGAGATCGCTTTTTTCATCCAAACAATAGAGTTCTTTTGTCTTACCCTTCAACCATTCCGCTATGGGCTTGCCGATTAGAAATCCAAGGCCGACTACGGCAGTTTTTAAGTTTTTAAGTTCTAAGTTTGTAAGTCGAATAATTGTTTCAACGGTTGCGACAGGCGGGGGCATGATGGGATTCCGTCCGGTATAAAACGCCCCGAGCGCGCGCTCGCCAAGCACGTCCACGTCCTTCTCGCGTGGAATCGCGTTTAACACATAATGGCGATTCAGATGTTTCGGTAGGGGTAACTGCACAATCGCGCCTCCGCAGGTTTTGTGCGCCGTAACCTTCCCAACCTCGCGTCGCAGTTTGTCCTGCGAAATATCTGCCGGATAGCGATACATCCGTAAGTCCACGCCGAGTTCCCGCGCCGTCTTTTCTTTCTGCTCCACAAAACTCGCGGAGGCAGAATCATCTCCCACCAAAAACACGGCCAAAAATTTTTTCGGCGCGGGCGTTTGTTTCAATTCCGCGATAATCTCTTGAGAGATTTTCTTGCCATTGATAATCATGATTGTTCAATCTGTTGTTTTATAAATTCTACAGGAGTGACAATAGAAATATCACGAAACGTCTTTAATGTTAGGAGATGTTTGTCTCCGGAAACAATAATTTTTGCACTCGCGGCAAGCGTTACAGAAAGCAGGGCGTTGTCCGAAGGGTCCTCCATAATCACCGAAACCGCCTCCTTGGGTATAAAAAATCGCGCTTTGCCGGCGAGAAGTCGGGAAATTTCTTCCGGCGCGAGACCTATTTTTTCGAGCTGACGATAAAGTTTTTTGTAACGCAAAACTCGTTGAAATTCAGCCCATGTTTCGGGGCTAAAACAGGGCTGAACCCCTCCACTCCGAATAGCGGAATAAATCGGCTTCAATTTTTTTTGCCACAAGAAGGCGGAAACAAGAACGTTGGAATCAAAAACAACGAGCATGTCTTATTGCATTTTTGCCCACCTCGTCGCTTCGTCAATCGCTTTTACAGAAATATTTTTTAAGCCCCTTTCCAACTTTCGTTCGTAGGAATCCCACGCGTCATCCCAAGTTCG
>JBBTZM010000070.1:0-2150 GCA_038061335.1 Patescibacteria group bacterium
GGAGAACGGAGAGGCGCGGCCTGGCCGACGGACCGCCGTGGCCCGGCATACCGAAGGGACCCTGCTTCTCGCCCGCTTTTTCCAGATACGCGGTTGTGCACATACAGGAGGTAAAGACGTTTCCGAAACGGATTTCTTTGTCTCCCTCGTTTCTCACCTCAAACACTTTTTCTACGTTCCCATTCTTCATTTGGATTGTTCCGAAATCGAAGGATGAGATATTCGCGGTAAGCGATGATTCTATTTTTGGTCCTTCGGTTTGTTCTGCCGGCTTTGCATTGTTCTTGCCCGCCCAAAAAAGAGTCCCCAGAAAGGCGAGTATTGCTATTCCTATGATGATGTTTTTTGAGTTCATAATATTTCAATGTCGGGGATATCGGATATCCTCTGGATATCCGATATCCAAAATATCGTAAATAAAATATCCCCGAATGGGGTTCCGCGCGCCTGAAACAAACGACTTCGACTCGTCGTTTTTTCGGACGCTTTTTATTCTTCCGTGGGGCTTAGTTCGTGGAGAGCTCTCCAGCGAGCGAGATGCAGGGTTTGCGGAAACGTCCGCAAAGTTCGACCCCGCCCAGGCGGGGTCGAACTTCTCACGAACGCCGAGGTTCGACCTCCCATGGAGGTCAAACCTCTGATCGCTATTACGAAAAACAAAAAGGGCGCGATAAGAAGGAAGGCAGTCAAGGCATGCGCGGCGTTCAGATGAAACACGGTCTCCCCTACCACGCTCTCCGTGGGGCAGGAAAATCCGTTAATCGCTGTCGCGAGGCAGGATTCATGTTGCGCCATGTCGCCTCCCATAAAAAAGACACCCACACCCACGATGGCGAGGAAACTAATCATGAGTACAAGCGCGCTTATTTTCATGTATTTAGTATAGCACACATTCTTATCTTATTTCAATCTTTATCATCTGCTCAAGGCGACGAATGTCGGCCTGAAGGAGCGAACGAGACTTGTTGAAAAGCGTTACTTCCACCACGCCCCGGCCGCCGTTTTTCGCGAAGGTACATCTCTCTCCGATTTTTTTATTCACCTTATCTTCCACATAAGATTTCAAATTTCTCATCTTTTGCACTCCCTGCAAACTCACAAGCGTTCCTTCTTTTTTTGCGAAAAAGCGGAGCATTGCCGCGTGTCCTTTTGCCTTCTGCGTTACGATTGGCTTTTTGGGGATTCTGACCAGAATGTCATTCAGGCCGTGGTCGAACCCGAAGGCAAGTTTATAAAGTTTTACGCGGAAGCCACCCACCCGAGGTCCGAGCTCAATTACCTTCCAGCCGGATTCGGTTCGCATAAGTTCGATGTGCGTCGTCACGCTCCTTAGACCCATGGCGCGAATCGCTTTTTTTGCCACATGCTCGGCAAGGCATACGGATTTTTCATTCAGCGTCGTTGGGGTGATTGTTTTGTACGCAAAAAAGTCGTCGAATCCCACGCTCCGTCCGGTCTCGACGTGCACGAGCGGGCAAAACCAGATGGTGCCGCGCGAGGAAACGTACGCGTCAACGGAATACATGCTTCCTTCCATAAATTCTTCAACTAGAATTTTCGGTTCCTGCGGGCGGTTGTTGTTTTTGTAAATTTTTCGTATGTTCCGAAAAAGTTTCCGGAGAGACGCTTCCAATTCTTCTTCGTGAAAACAAATACTCACAAGCAAACTCGAGGCGAGATTCGCCGGCTTTAAGACAAGCGGAAATCCTATTTTCCCCTTTATTTCTTTTCTCCCCTCTTTCGTATTTCTTCCCACAACCAGAAATTTTGGCACAATGGCTTTATCATACGCGCGCATGGCGCGGCGCATCATCGCCTTGTCCGTTGCCCATTTGAGTGATTCCGTAGTCGGGGTCCTGAGGTAGGGCACGTAGGGAATGATTTTTATAAAATCGGGGATGTGAACCTCGCCCCTGCAGGTAATCGCCAAAAGACCTTCTTCGTACTCGCGAAGACACGCTTTTATTTTTTCCTGCTCGCCCAATGCGCAGAGGACTTCGAAGTCCGGACGTTTTTTTTCTTTCCGCAAGTCGGCGGACTCTCCACCCTCCTCGTGTTTCTTTTTTTTCGCGGTGTCGCTGTTTTTGATGAGTCCTATCGTAAATTTCGTTCCGCGTTTTTTACCGTATTATTTAAACGCTTAATAAGCA
>JBBTZM010000071.1:0-7399 GCA_038061335.1 Patescibacteria group bacterium
TCTCATTCTGAAAGAGCACTCCAATTGCCCGCCCCATATCCACGTACACGCTCCCGCGTTCAAACCGTTGGATGACCCCGCTCACAATCTCGCCCTCCTTGTCCGCGTATTCCGATTGGATGGACTCCTTCTCCGCCTCGCGCAAGGCCTGAAGAATTACCTGCTTCGCGGTCTGCGCCGCGATGCGCCCGAAGTCCGCGATGGGCTGAAGCGGAAACTCGACATCATCTCCGGCTTGTACTCCCGGCTTATACTCCCGCGCTTCTTCAAGAAAAATATGGCGGTCCGGATTGTATCGCGGCAAGGGCTCTCCATCCGGCCCCAAAGGAATATCTATTTTTTCTTCAGGTGGCTGGAGAAGATTCGCGTTGTTCGCGCGTTGTTCGTGTCCTTCGTGTTGGCCTCCCGCGTCTTCTTCCACAACCCTTACTTCCTCCGGACGGACCACGGTCTTCACCTGCCAAAATTGAAGTTCTCCCGTTTTGGGGTTCAAGCTCGCTCGAATAACCTCCGAGCGATTCCGATATTCTTTTTTATACGCGGCTGCAAGGGCCTGCTCAACCGCGGCAAAGGCGCGGTCGGTCCGTATCCCCTTTTCTTCCGCTACCTGCTCAACCGCGGCCACGAGTTCCTTTAGGTTCATATTGTTTTATTGTATGTCTATAAAACTTTTCCGCCTCAAGTGCGGGCGGAAACTACGTTTATATAGTAGGCGGTCTCCAAAAAAATTGCAAGACCGCGGAAACCGAAAGATTTCCGCGGTCATCACGCCCCTCACCAAACCGACTCATCGCAAAGAAAAAGTCGGAGCAGCGCGGATAACAGAATCATTCGATTCTTCTCCGTGCCGAATCTCAATGGTAGTTACTACGAAAAGCGGAGAGTCTTCTCGTAATTTCTCGATCCGTGGTTCAGAAAAAACTTTCTTCCCCTCCCGTCGGATTAATGCGTATCCAATTTCTATGTCACGGACGCCAATCACGCGGGGAGTCCGGGGAAGCAGGCCGCCAATTTCCCGCCACAAGTCAAGATGAGAAAAAGAAGGTTCCCCGACCGAGAGAGCGAAATCGGGCTCAACAAAGAAAGAATCCTGAGGAGCAACCCGATTCCGGAAAAGAGCACAGATTACAATTTGTACCTCCAGAATAGAGATGACAGGAGAGATTGGCGCATGGAGGACCCAGAGACGGTGGCCGTTTTGAGTCAGCGTGAAAATCATCCCATTCTCCCTTTTCGGACGGAGTGTGTGGTGCTGTTACCGATTGTCTGTGATTAGGTATATCAAAAAAAAGAAAAAAGTAAAACTCGGACAAATGTCGGCGCATGCTCTCCGCGCCTTCCCAATGTCCTCAAACCATCCACATATGCAGACACTTTGAGGACAGATTATGAAAGATGAAAACGTTTCCGGATATCCTCATCCCCTTCCAGAATTTCAACCAACATGACTTTGCAGTAAGGATGAAGATTGGCTTCCACAAGCGTCTTCCAAAAGTCCTGCGAAAGATACGAAGGAGAAATCCAAACACTTTTATGCAAAAGATAAAAATTAAATTCTTTAAGCAGTGCTCGAATTTGATCACGCTCAATTCGGTACTCTCCGGGGACATCGAAGCTTACGATGCGCCACTTCCCGTCCCAGGATTTTGGAGGCATGGGGAGTGGGTAGCGCGAGCGATAAGTTTCAAAAAATCGCTCTCCTTTTTTGGTAAGAAGATATTTAGTTGGGTTGGAATCAATGATTCCCCTTTCAATAAGTCGTTGTAAACTTTGTCGGAGATATTTTTTCTTTTCGTAATGATTGATGAGCGCGTCCATCGCCTCCGTCGTCACCTCTCGAATATCAGAAAAAAGTTCTGCGAGCGCCTCTGCGTGTTGTCTTGCGTGGCGAGCCGTTTTTGCCATAACCGCAGCATATCATAGAATCCTCAAACTATCCACATATGCAGTCAGTTTGAGGACACATTCACCCCGCACCACTTTTACTATGGTGTTGCCATTTCTCCAAAATATCAAAAACGCATCTAGTAAAAGTGGTACGGGGTTCACACATTTTCGTAATGGCGGACGTAATGGCTGTCCTTCCCTTCTCCGATGATAAAGACAGCGACAAGGTCAAGGCGGAATCCGCGACGCTCACTCATGAGTTCCGAATGAGATGAAATATAGCACGAAGCCGCACGTCTGAATTTTTTTAGTTTTGCAGAAGTCATCTGGTCCTCAGGTTGTATGCCATGGGGATTCCACCCGCGTGTGGTCTTTACTTCAACGCAGACCAGGGTGCCGTCTCGGGACTTTGCGACAATATCAAGTTCACCAAATTTATACCAAACATTCCGTTCAAGAATCTTGTAACCATTTTTGCGCAAGTGATTTGCGGCAATATGCTCTCCAATAAGTCCGGTTTCAATATGTTTTGCCATAAAATATGTTTTTGATGTTTGGCGTACACACAAGAAAAACATTAATTTGGTTAATTTTAATATAGTTTAATATAGTTTTAAGATTTTTAATATAAAAATGGTGGAAAAATGTTTTTGATGTTTCGCGTACACACAAGAAAATAAGAAAAAGAGAAAATGGTGTAAAAAAAAGAGTTATTTTAATTTTAGTGTTTGGCGTACACACAAGAAAAACAAAAAATGAAATAATAAATATAAAAATAAGAAAAATTTGGTTAAAAGTGTTTGTTGAAAAACAATACAAATGTAATAAAAAACAAAAACATAGATTTTAAGCCATTTTTTAGCACTTTTTCAAAGATTTTCATTTTCAGTGTTTCACATTGTTTTACACTTTATGTCAATAATATAATGTTTCACACAAGCAGCGCGAGCAGGCCCGATACGAATTCGACAAGTTCCGGTAATGTTTATAGAATACGTAGGTCATGAATCATTTGGATGATTTGAATAAGGCGCAGAGGGAGGCGGTTACGACAACAGACGGGCCGCTTCTTGTGATTGCCGGAGCCGGGAGCGGGAAGACGCGGGTCATCGAGCATCGGGCGACACACCTTATCGAAAAAGGCGTGCCGCCGCAGAAGATACTTCTTCTTACTTTCACGCGGAGGGCGGCGGAAGAGATGTTGCGGCGCGCGTCGAGAATGAACCCGGAGGCCGCGCGTGTGAACGGAGGCACATTTCATTCTTTTGCCTACAAGATGCTTCGGCGCCATGGAGAGGCGCTTGGAATTCCAAAATCATTTTCCGTGCTGGACGAGGGAGACGCGGAAGAGGCGGTGCATCGGGCGGCAACGCAACTCGGGTGCTATAACGCGGACACTCGATTTCCAAAAAAGGGGACGCTACGCGCGATTATCGGGCAGGCGTTTAACAAGGCGCTCACGGTCGAGGCCGTGCTTTTGAAAGAGTACTCGCATTTTCTTGAGCTCGCGGACGAGATTGAAAAAGTAAAGAAAAAGTACGCGGAGTACAAAATGGAAAAAGGATACCTGGATTATGACGACCTTCTTTTTTTTCTTGTAGAACTTCTTCGGCGCGAAGCAGAGGGACGGGCAATCGCGGAAGGATACACGCACATCATGGTGGACGAGTATCAGGATACGAATAGAGCGCAGGGCGACATTGCCTATCTTTTAGGGCGCGGGCACAAAAACGTCATGGCCGTGGGGGACGACGCGCAGAGCATTTACGGATTTCGGGGCGCGAGCCACGAAAATATCATGGAATTTCCACGGAGGTTTCGGGACACAAAGATTATAAAACTCGAAGAAAATTATCGGAGTACGCAAAAAATTTTGGACGTGGCAAACGAGGTGTTGAACAACATGGTTTCGAAATACGCGAAGCGTATGACCTCCGGGAGGGACGAAGCGGGAATCCATCCCACGTTTCTTTTTTTCGAAAATTCCTACAAGGAGGCGGACTGGATTGCAAAGCGCGTCAAGGAGGCGCGCGATGGGGGACTCGACTTTTCGCGGCAGGCCGTGCTCTTTCGTTCGGCGTACGTTTCTATCCCACTGCAGGCGGAACTCACGAAACGCAACATTCCGTTTCAGGTCTTTGGCGGAATAAAATTTTACGAGAGCGCGCACGCGAAAGACATTATCGCGCATCTAAAAATTTTTCAGAATTTTCGGGATGAGCTCGCGTGGAATCGTGTGCTCATGCTCTTGGAGGGAATCGGGACGCGGAGCGTGGAACGGATGCTCGAAGATATTCTTCTCGCGAAAGCCCCGCTCGAGGTTTCGGGGATTCTTGACTCGTATTCATCCACGAGCCGGCACGGAGAGGGGATTCGGCGGCTTGGTGCCCTTCTTCGCGATATTCATGAATCGCCGGAACGGCGAGTTGCGGAAATGTATGCGCTTGTGAATAAATATTATGAACCGATTTTTCGTTCGAAATTTGACGACTGGCCAAAGCGGCTTGGGGACCTCGTTGTCTTGCAGGAGATTGCGGAGCGATATGCCCGCCTTGATGAGTTTCTCGCGGACTTTGTAATTGAGCCCCCACTTCGTCCGTCGGGCTTCGCGGGGCAAGCCCAAAAAAACAATAAAGATGAAAAGCCCTTGGTGCTTTCCACGATTCATTCGGCAAAGGGGCTTGAGTGGGAGGATGTGTATTTTATCGGGCTTCTGGAAGGAGTGTTGCCCTCAGGATTCGCGCTCGGCCGGGATGACGAGATTGAGGAGGAGCAGAGATTGTTTTATGTGGGGATAACGCGGGCAAGGCGAAATTTGTATTTGTGCGCGAGTTATATGCCGAGTCGGGGCGGCGCGGGGAGTGGCGAGGTCTCACGGTTCCTCTCCGCGCCTAATGTGATTTCAAAATTAAAGCAGGAATTTTATGGGGTAGGGAAGCAGGACGTTTTTGGCGACGACGAAGACGGAATAGGGCCGGTTCGTGAAGAGAACGCGGTGTTTTGGTGACGTATAA
Organism: Patescibacteria group bacterium; assembly: GCA_038061335.1. GTDB lineage: Bacteria > Patescibacteriota > Minisyncoccia > UBA6257 > GWB1-50-10 > JAUYPG01. Next base: position 4,902 of record JBBTZM010000071.1, read on the forward strand.
ATTTTGCGAGCCCCGTGGTATGGGGCTCGCGTCGAGGAGTTTTCAGACAGCGAAGTTGATTCCGAACTCGTGGAAAACTTCGCTTACTGACTTTCCTTCGTGAACGTTTTTGATTACCTTTGCGAGAAGCGGGGCGATCGAGAGGACTTCCAGTTTTGGAAGCGCCCTCCGTTTTTCTTCGGGAACGGGAACGGTATTCGTTACGATGAGTTCCCGCACACAGTCCTCGGCGAGGAGCTCGAGCGCGTTCCCGACGAGGATGCCGTGCGTGGCCGCGATATAGACGGGCTCGGATCCGGCCCGAACAAGCGTGCGCGCCTGCCCGATGATGCTTCCTCCCGCGATGAGATCGTCCACAATAATGGGAGTTTTTCCTTTCACGTCCCCCACGATTTCGACGACTTCCACTTTTTTTCCGCCCACGCCGTCGCGGCGTTTGTGCATTAAAACCATTGGCAGGTCGAGGATCTGGGCGTACTTCTCAGCCACTTTTGCTCGTCCCACATCCGGGGAGACGACGACGGCACTCGAGAGTTTTTTTTCTCGGTAGTACTGCGCAATGGTGGTGATCGCGGTTAGGTGGTCCACCGGAATGTTGAAGAATCCCTGAATTTGCGACGCATGCAGATCCATGGTGACCACGCGGTCCGCCCCTGCTATTTCCAAGAGATCGGCGACGAGCCGCGCGGAGATGGGTTCGCGTCCTGTGGATTTCCGATCCTGACGCCCGTATCCATAGTACGGAATGATTGCAGTTACGGGGCCCGCGGACGCCCTTTTGAAGGCGTCAATCATAATGAGGAGTTCCATCAGGTTTTCGTTCACGGGCGGGCAGGTCGGCTGGATGATAAAGATGTCTTTGCCGCGAACGCTTTCCTCGATTTGGACATGCGTTTCCGAGTCGGGGAAAGTATCTAAACGAAGTCCGCCGAGTGAGACCTTGAGTAGGTCCGCAATCTCGGTCGCGAGTTCCGGGTGGGCGCGGCCCGTGAAGAGTCGTAGCTCGTTTAGGTTCCCGCCGTTTCTTTTGTTGTTGCGCACGCGATTTCTCCTTTCCCTATCACGCGGAGAGTTTAAGTTGCCACCTCCATACTACTTGTTTTTTCGTTTTACGCAAATTTTTTGTAACCTGATTACCGAAGGTAATCAGGTTACGTTCTTTCTGCTATACTTTTATCATGCGATTACATTTTCACGGGGGCGCGAAGTCGGTGACGGGCGCGAATTATTTATTGGAAGTCGGACATACGAAAATTTTAATTGATTGCGGGCTTCAGCAGGGGAGCCGGTACTCGGAGCGGGAAAATTTCGAGCCCTTTCCGTATGACCCGAGCGAGGTCGAGGCACTTTTTGTTTCACACGCGCACATTGACCACGTGGGGAGAATCCCCATGCTCTACAAGGCCGGGTTTCGGGGGAAGATCTATTCCACGCCTCCCACGAAGGACTGCGCGGAGTTTCTTCTGCTCGACTCGGAGCATATTCTCGCGCGCGAGGCCGAGGACGAGGGCAGGGAGCCGCCCTATAACGCGAGTGATGTTACCGAAGTTATGAAATGTTGGGAAAAGCGGCGATATCACGAAGAAATGCAAATTCGGGATATACGGATTGAATTTTGGGATGCCGGACATGTCCTCGGCTCCGCCTCCACCATGGTATTTGCCGAGGGGAAGAAGGTTCTTTTTTCCGGCGACCTCGGCAACATTGATTCTCCTTTTATTGTCGGCAAAGAATATCCGAAGGAGGCCGACTATGTCCTCTGCGAGTCGGTGTACGGCGGGCGCATTCATGGGGACGTGGAATCCCGCAAGAAAAAGATGGAGCAAGTGATTATCGAGACGGCAAAGGCGGGTGGAGTTCTTATGATTCCCGCGTTCGCGCTCGAGAGGACACAACAACTCCTTTTTGAATTGAACGATTTGGTGGAGCACAACAAAATTCCAGACCTTCCGATATTTTTGGACAGCCCGCTCGCGATTCGTCTTACCTCCGTGTATCAGAAATATTCGCGCGACCCAATGTATTTTAATACCGAGGCCATGGAACTCATCCGGCACGGGGACGCGATTTTTGATTTTCCCGGGCTCCATACTTCGCTTACCACAAGGGAATCGAAACAGATTGCGCGTGTTCCGCCTCCGAAAGTGGTGATTGCCGGAGCCGGCATGTCAAACGGCGGAAGGATTTTGCACCACGAGCAACTCTATGTTTCGGACCCGCAAAGCACGATTCTCTTTTTGGGATATCAGGCAAAAGGATCTCTCGGCAGGCAGATACTTGATAGGGCGGAGTATGTGAAGATTTTGGGAGAGAGGGTTCCGGTCAGGTGTCGGGTCGAGGCAATCGGCGGGTACAGCGCGCACGCGGACCAGAATGAACTTATTCACTGGCTTTCAGGCTTTCGCGGTTCGGTAAAGAAAGTCTTTGTAACGCAGGGAGAGGAAGAAGAGGCGGAGGCGCTTGCGGCTCGGGCGAGGCAAGAGCTTGGCGTGGATATA
>JBBTZM010000072.1:0-6210 GCA_038061335.1 Patescibacteria group bacterium
TAGGACGCAAGATTGCGGATCTTGTAATAGAGGTTCGATTCCTCTCGAGGGCACAGGCCGAATTTTCGTTCGAGAGGAATCGAACGGGAAGGGGGTCGGGGAAACGGGAGTTTCCCCGTGGTGGAAGCATTGAAACCGCAAGGTTTCAAGGAGTCCCGAACTTTGTGAGGGACGACGTGAGATTCCTCTCGAGGGCACAGGGTTTAGTTTATGAGTTGATTAGTTTGTTGGCTGATTAGTTAAGAGTGATGAGTTGGAAGTTGAAACGTGTTATAGTATATACATGATAAAGAGGTCAGAACAAAAGAAATTTTCTCCTTTTAGCGTTGAATTGGAACGTGAAGACGATGGGCGGTGGATTGCGGAAATTCCGAAACTATCGGGGGTTATGGCTTACGGCAAGACCAGGGAAGAGGCAGTGCGACGAGTATATTCAATTGCCCTTAGAACGCTTGCGGATACTATAGAAGAAGGGGGTCATCCTCCTCGCGTCGTGTCGAGTTTATTCCAATATGAAATGGCGGGCCGTTAAGACGTCTCGATTGCTTGGGGTGTTGCTTTCTCTTGGTTGGGAGATTAAAAGACAAAAGGGTTCGCATAGAATTCTCCGGAAAACCGGATATCCTGACCTTACGTTTGCTTTTCACGACAGAGAAGAAATTGGGCCTCGGATGCTTTCTCGTATCGCAAAACACACCGATCTTACTCCAGAGGTATTGTGAGACATGTATTTTATTTGACGCATGAGGATCCGGTTGGATATAAAGATAGATAGTAAGTTTGTTTCGGAAAGACATGTACGCGGGCATAGTTTAGTGGTAGAACAGCTGGTTGCCAATCAGCTAGTGGGAGTTCGATTCTCCCTGCCCGCACAAAATCCAAATGACCAAAACTTTATGTTTTGGTCATTTGGATTTATGATGTAGGAGAATCGAAGGCGACGCCCGCGCGTGCGGGGCACGATGAAGCGGGCGCGCCGGACTCCGGAGGAGAAATTTCAGTCCCTTGAAATTTCGGGGAAGGAGGATTCTCCCTGCCCGCACACGCGAATTTCTCCCAAGAGCGAAGTGATTGGACGAGAAATTCAGCACCCCGAGCGGAGCGAGGGGCAACAAAATAAATCAGCATTTATGTGGTGGCGCCTTCTTCTCCTTTTTATCGTTCTCCCCCTTGCGTACGCGGGGTGGGTTGCCGCGCCCTATCTTGGCACAAAGAAAAAGAGTGCGCGTCGAATGATTCGGGAGGCGGACGTAAAGGACGGGGAAGTGGCGTATGACCTTGGCGCGGGCATAGGGCATTTTATCGTCATGGCGGAACGGGAGTTTGGGCGGGAGGTGCGCGGCGTGGAGTTCGTGCCTTTGATTTGGTTCCTGGGTATTCTTCGGCTTTTGTGGCTTCACATTCCGGTTTCACGTTTGAGGATTGGCGATTTGTATCGTCAGCCGCTTCAAGGCGTGGATGTGATTTTTTGTTTTTTGACGCCAAAGGCAATGACCCGGCTTGGTCCCGCATTCCGCGCGAAGTGCAAACCCGGGGCGCGGATTTTTTCCTACGCGTTTTTTATACCGGGGTGGGAGCCCGCGCGCGTTGTGAGGGAGGAAGGGGAGGAGCCGATTTTTTGCTATATCGTGTAGGTATTGTATTCTTTATGTATGGATGTTTTTCAAGAATTACAGGAACGTGGATTTGTGGCTCAGTGTTCTAACGAGGCGGGGCTTCGCGTCGCGTTTTCGAAGGGCAAGGTTTCCTATTATATAGGGTTTGACCCGACAGCCACGAGTTTGCACGTGGGGAGCTTGGTGCCTCTTATGGCAATGGCGCATTTGCAGAAGGCCGGGCATATTCCGATTGCGGTTTTGGGTGGAGGCACGGCCATGGTCGGGGACCCGAGCGGCAAGACCGAGGTGCGGCCCATACTCGCGCATACGGAGATACTGCGAAATGCGCGCGGGCTTTTGGGCCAGATGAAGCGATATTTGGTATTGGACGGAAAGCGGGGCAAGGTAGTTGATAACGGCTCCTGGCTTTTGAAGATTTCTCTAGTGAATTTTTTGCGGGAGGTTGGCTCTCGTTTTCGGGTGAATGAGATGCTCCGCGCCGAGGGGTATCGGGAGCGGCTCCTGCGCGAGGAAGGGCTTTCATTTTTGGAATTCAGTTACCAGCTTTTGCAGGGATATGATTTTTTGACTCTTTTTGGCAAAGAGAAATGCGTATTGCAGATGGGCGGGAATGACCAGTGGGGAAATATTTTGGCGGGCGTTGACCTTATACGCCGCGTGCGGGGCAAGGAAGCGTTTGCGCTCACGTTCCCTCTTATCGTTACTGCCTCGGGGCGCAAGATGGGAAAGACGGAGAAGGGCGCGGTGTGGCTTGATGCGAAAAGGACATCCCCCTATGGAATGTATCAGTATTGGATAAACACCGATGACCGGGATGTGGGGAGATTTTTGCGTCTTTTTACGTTTCTACCGCTTGCGGAAATTCAGGAGCTTGAGAAATTAGAGGGCGCGGACTTGCGGCGCGCGAAAGACGCATTGGCGTACGAGGCCACAACGCTCTGCCACGGAAAACGGGAGGCGCAGAAAGCGCGCGAGGCATCGCGGCAAGCATTTGGGGGTAAGGCGGCTTCGGCGGAATTGCCTACATTGCTTTTGAAACCGATGGAACTCGGGCCTTCGGGAATCTCCATTATTACACTTCTTCTCCGTACCGAACTTTCGAAATCTAAAAGCGAGGCGCGGCGGCTTTTGGAGCAGGGCGGGATTTTGGTGAACGATAAAAAGATTTCGGACGCGAACGGTATATTTTTTGAAAAGGATTTTGCAGATGGGGCGCTTGTATTGCGGAAGGGGAAAAAGCAGTTTCGCAAGGTGAGGGTTGTGGTATAATAATATTATGAATTTGAAGATTGTTATTCCGATTGCTGTAATTTTTTTGATTGCCGGAGCCGCGGGTGGCGGGTATTTCGGACGCGAGGCGGGACTCAAAAAAGCCCGAAGCGAATATCAGGCCCTGCTTGATTTGGCGTATCCGCCGCCTGCCTTGGAGATTCACAGGATTTCAGGTACGGTGCGCGCGGTGGTAGGAGGAACGATTCATCTTGATGTGAATGCTCCGGAGGACTATCTTCCGCACCTCGACGGAAGCCCGCGGAAGACGGCTGTGAAGGCCGCCAATGTTTCGGGTGCCACGGAATATGTGTTGGTGGATTACTCGAAGCCCCAAGAGAACGGAGACCCCACGCGCTCGACTTTTACACTTGAGGAATTGAAGCCCGGAGAGCAGGTTGTGGTAGAGAGCGACGAGAACATCCGCGAAGCAAAAGTGTTTGAGGCAAAACTTGTTCAGCAGGTACGTTTTTGATTTTTTTCCGCAGTTCTTGTATTGTGGGTTATATGAACTTAATCCCCACGGTTATTGAGAAATCCGGTTATGGAGAGAGAGCGTACGACATCTACTCCCGCCTTTTGCGCGAGCGGATTATTTTTTTAGGCGGCCCTATTTCGGACGCGGTCGCGAATACCGTTATCGCCCAGTTTTTGTTTTTGGAGCATGAGGACTCGAAAAAGGAGATTCAGTTATACATCAATTCTCCGGGCGGGTCCGTGACTGCCGGGCTTGCGGTGTATGACACCATGCAGTATGTGAAGCCAGCCGTTTCCACGATTTGCGTGGGCATGGCCGCTTCGATGGCCGCGGTCCTTCTTTCGGCGGGGAAGAAGGGCAAGCGCTTCGCTTTACCGAACGCGGAGATTATGTTGCATCAGGTGATGGGCGGAGCCGAGGGTCAGGCCTCGGAGATTGAGATTACCGCGCGGCAGATTTTGAAAATTAAAGATAAATTAAACAAAATTTTAATGAAGCACACAGGAAAGAAAAAGGAAGATATCGAGCGCGACACGGACAGGGACTTTTATCTGAGCGCCGAGCAGGCAAAAGAATACGGGCTTGTGGACAAAATCATCTCCGGCAAAACAAACGGCGCCCGGTAAGAAAAAAATTTGGTCATCCAACAATTCCATGGAATTGTTGGATGACATGGTGTAGTATGTAAGGCATGAGTAACCTCAAGCGGTGGACTGTGGTTTTTAAGGCGCTTGCCAATATTAACCGCCTGAAGATTGTGCGCTTTTTGTCGGGCGGCAAAAGGATGAGTGTGGGGGAGATCGCCCGCGAACTTAAGATTTCCGTTACCGCGACGTCAAATCACCTCATCTTACTCGAGAAGCTCGAGGTTTTAGAGGCGGAGGGCACGGCGGGGCATGTGTTTTATTTTTTGAACTCTGACATGCCCTCGGATTTTTCCAGCGCGACTTCATTATTTCGTTAGTAATTTCGTTAGAGTGGTTGCTGAAGTAAAAATATGTCAGTCAACAATTCCATGGAATTGTTGACTGATAGGGTTTGGTGTTATCCACAGGAGGAATATGAAATTTTTTTCGGCTTTTATATAATGGATTCATGTTCGACAATCAGAACGTGGATTCAGGCGCGAAGCGCGGCAATGCGTATAAAAAATATATCCTCGGGATGTTGGGGATATTTTTTTTGGTTTTGCTCATTTTATTTTTAGCGCCGAAGGCGGCCTCGTGGTACGAAGGGTGGAAGGACGTGCAATTTCAAAAAAAGGTGGAGGGAGTGAGAAAGGAGATGTATGACACGGCAATGGCCGACACCTATGGGGGCAAGACCCCGCAGGAGACCTTGCAAATGTACATTGAGGCCGTGGAGAAGGGGGACTACGAACTTGCGAGCAAGTATTTTGTGGAGAAGAAACGCAGCGAGGAGTTGAAGAGTTTTGAAAAAAGTCCCAAAGAAAATTTAGACAACATGGTCTCTTTGTTAAAAAATGCTCAATTTGATCCCGCGGGCTTTTCTGTAGATAATGATGTTTATATTTTGCATGACCCTGTTTTTATAGAATTTATCCTTTATCCAAATGGTACTTGGAAGTTGACTGATATTTAACTAATGTGACCCCTCGACAGGTTCAGGGAGTAATATTTTTTTTCCTTTTTCTTTTTCCGGGCTTTGTTTTTGCATACGGCGATACTACCACGCACCCGGCCTTGACCGAGGTTATTGTTGATGAATATAACAAGCGCCATCCTGACAAACCGATTATTCCAGAACAAAAAGAACTTATTATCAAAGGAAGTACGCTTGAAGACACGCCTCCTCGATGGGTGAACCATCTCTACGACCCAATCCAGAAAATTTCGTGGAACGGAGAGAATCTCGGCAATGTGCCGCAAGAAACCGCAAAAACCCTCCTTTCCTGGGGGCTTGACCCGGAGAGGGGGTGGCTCTCCGCAGTTGAATGGGTAGATAATCGCGAGGCCCAGGAAAGGTATGAGAGGTACGGAGGGGACAGGACGTGGACTCGCGCTCTGGAATACTACGCGAATAATGATAAGGACGAGGCGTATCTTACGCTGGGGCACACGCTCCACCTTTTGGAAGACATGGGAGTGCCGGACCATACACGAAACGACCCGCATCCTCATTCGGCTGGGGCGGTGGGGGAAACCGGGTCCCCGTACGAGAATTACGCAAAGAAGTGGAATAGAGACACAATTCGACAAGGGATTGGTGTCGGAGCAATTGCGCCCGTTTCGCAGTCCAGTATTCAGGAGTATCTAAATTCCCTCGCACTCTATTCAAACAAGTTCTTTTTCTCCAAAGATACGATAAATGATTCGGCGTATGAGTCGCCGAAGGTTGTTAAACATGAAAATCGTTTTGCGTATGGTCTAGACGAGAGTGGGGCTTCATTCCAGTTGGCTATGTATGATGAGGAATTCGATGAATTACACAACCTTATTAAAAGATACACCCTTGGAAATTCCCAAGGTTACTTTTCTATTTACGACGCCTACTTTTCCCGTCTTTCGAAACAAATAATCGCGCATGGGGTTGGGGCGCTTGAACTCTTTCATCGCGAGGCCGCGGACTTTATCCCCCAGCACGTTACGCGGATGAACGTCGGGAAGACGCCGTTTGGCGCGCTCTGGTCCCCGGGAGCGGAAATTTTGAAAGCAACTGGGGCGGTCAAAAATTTTTTTGGAAATATACTCGGCGGGGCGGCGTCGCTTTTTTCGAAGACGTTTGGGGGAGGCGGGGAGGTGGAGGAGATTGATTTGGCTGACGAAAGAGATAGGACTTCTGCCTTGACGGACGAAGCAAGAAGTCCGACTTCCGCTGGAAGTC
>JBBTZM010000072.1:6220-6965 GCA_038061335.1 Patescibacteria group bacterium
ACTTCGACGGAGGTTTCGTTTTGTTCGTTTGAAACGAATCAGAAGCCGAGGAGGGATTCGCTCATTTTAAGCGAGGTTGCGTGGATGGGCTCAACGCGTTCGGCGCAGGAGGAGTGGCTCGAAGTTCAGAATGTTTCCGGGAAGCCACTCGACGTTTCAGGTTTTCAACTCATTGATTTGAAGGAGGATATTAAAATTCGATTTCTAAGTGGCGCGCGAATCGGCGCGAACGGATTTTACCTTTTTGAGCGGAGCGAGGGCGCGGTGCCAAAAGTGAAGGCGGATGTATTGTATTCCGGCTCGCTCGCGAATGACGGGGAGGGGGTTCGACTATATGACGCGGATTGCAATTTGTTAGATGAAGTTCTGACCGGCTCCCCATGGGCGGCGGGGAATAACACTACAAAACAGACCATGGAGCGTTCGCCGGAACTTGCGTGGCAGACGAGCGTGTTGCCGGGCGGGACTCCGCGCGCGGTGAATTCTATTCCAGTTGTTACCGAAGAATTAGAGAAAGACCCGGACGCAAAAAGTTTGGAGGAGCTGCGCGAGGATAAAAAATCGCTTTCAGCGACGTCGTCCCGTGGGGAGATCGGATCTCCACAGGAGATACGATCTCCTGTGGGCGGAGGTACGACCTCCTACGCTAAGTGTTCATATGAGACATCGGCATTTCCACGCGGAGGGGGAGTGCGGCTGAACGAGGTGGCGTTGATGGGCACGACGCGAGACGCGAATGATGAGT
>JBBTZM010000073.1:0-2723 GCA_038061335.1 Patescibacteria group bacterium
CGAGCAGGTATCCACACTAAACACCCTTTAGGTGGACAATTCTATGGAATTGTCCACCTGATCAGTTTTTATATCCACACCAGGCCGAAAAAAGTCCAATTTTCAAAAAACACCCTTTAGGTGGACAATTCTATGGAATTGTCCACCTAATCAGTTTTTATATCCACACGCTTATTACTTTTCGAAAGTCCTCAGGCATAGCAAAATTTACGGAATAAAATACATGACCTTGGCTCCCCTGGTCTTCCAACACATCAAGATTTTTTAGTATGACGAGGTGGTTTGAGGTCGCCTTCAGAGAAATTTTTAACGCTCGCGCGATTTGGCTCACGCTCATTTTCCCCGGCTTGTCCCGCGAAAGCATTGTGATGATTTTCAGGCGGTTCCCGTTCGCGAGCGCCCGAAAAATTACGGTGTACCTTTTTATCTTCACCTCCATATTTTCATTATATCACCTCTGCCCTACTCGAACCCCCTCTACAAATTCATGCCTCACCTTATTAGTTAGGTGGACAATTCTATAGAATTGTCCACCTAACTAATAATTAATTTGGTTCAAGTTTCTTTTGAGACGGCTTTTCTTTTTTGAATCCATACCTCTATACGGGAAGTGTCGGGGTGGAGTTCGAGTTCGTTTTCGTCGGCGTAGAGACGGCTTGTCTCGATATTAAGGACGTCCGACGTCCTTATATTTTTTTGTATTCTTTTTAATTGATAACGCATGAGGAGATATTCGAGCGGAACGCCGAATACGCCGCCGAGTAAAAGTTCTATTGGCGAGCGAAGGGGATGGGGGCGCTTTGCTTTGAAACCCTGGATGCCGGCTTTCGCCGGCATGACATACGAGCGGCCGCACCAGGCGTTTGCTTCAAAAAATTTTTTTATCTTTTCTTCCTCGCCATAGACGGGAACAAGGTTTTGATACAGGGTCTGCCAGTAGAGATTGTATGGCGGGCGGAGGGTGTAGGACTCCGGAGTTACAAAATGATTAAAACAAAATTTATTTTTTGATTGTTTTTTTGTGTACTTCCCTTTTCTCCGTTTTCCCAAAAAATTGAATATGCAAATAGTAAAAGCGCGGGCTGTAAACATCCTGCCCTTTCCGCACCCGAGAATTATATCGAAGTCCGAGTCCTCATGCGCCTCACCCATGGCCATGGAGCCCGCGACAAGGGCGAAGTCAACGAACGGGAGCCAGGCAAAGACCCGGCGCCATTTCAGGAGCTTTTGCCATTTATTCATCTTCCTGTGGCTTATCAAGCGCAAGCGTTTCATACTCCGTTCCCTCTCCGGTCAAGCGCAGAACGTCCTTGTCCACTTTTTTCAATTCTTTCGAGGCGGCGTTGTAGGCGTTTACCGTGGTTCCCAAATGCCCGCCGAGTTTCATCATATAGTCCTCATAACTCTGCAGGTGGCGGCGCAACCCTTCCACGTTTTTCAAAATTTCCTTCGTTCCTTCCTGAATCTGGTATGCCTTCATGCCCTGCCACATGGCCTGAAGCGTTACATAGAATGTCGTGGGGGATACGATATACACTTTCTTTTCACCAATGGCGTAATCAATAAGGTCGCGAGTGTTCACCTTAATCGCCCCCACCTGGTTTACCAGAAGGTCATAATAAATCCCCTCGGCCGGAATGAACATAAAGGCGTAATCCGTTGTGCCTTCCCCGGGCCGGATATATTTTGAGGTCTCGTCAATTCGTTTTTTCAAATCCTGTTTGAAAAGTTTTTCCAGTTCTTCACGGCGAGCAGGGTCTTTTTCCTCAATAATCCTATTGTAATTTTCCAGAGAAAATTTGGAGTCAATGGGAATAATCTTTTCCCCCACGAAAAGCGCGGCATCCACGATTTCCCCGTCCTTAAACTTGTATTGCATCTCGTACTGCTTGGGGGCAAAAGCATTTTTCAAAAGTGTTTCCAGATAAAATTCTCCAAGTATTCCGCGCTGTTTCGGATTTTTCAAAATGTCCTGCAAGCGCTCAAGCTGGGAAGCGAAGCCGACCACCTGCTTGTTTGTCTCATCCAGCTTCACAAGATGTTCCGTTACCTTCCGGATCATGTTCGCGCTTTCCGAAAATTGATGTTGGACCGCCTTGCCCGACTCCCCGAGCTTCACATCCAATACTTTCGTTATTTCCTGCAGCTGATTTTGGAGCATCAAAAACGACTGGGTGTCGTTTTTCTCCTCCTCTTTTTTGGGGATGAGCGACTTCACAATAAAATAAAAACCGGCGAGGAGGACGATGATGGCGAGAATGGCTAGAATAATATAAATCATAAGTTCATCGTATCAATTTATAGAAACAATAAGGCCCATTGCGATAAGCGTAAAAAGGGCAAGAAGACCACTTCCCCAGAGAAGAAGCATTGAGAGCACGCGTTCTTTGAAAAAGAGTTCTCTCGCGAGAAAAAAATTTATCCCGGCAATGGCTCCGCTTGTGATGAAAAGCATGACAAAGTCCATCCTCCCGCCCAATGCCTTGATGCCTTCCGCGGAGTTAAAGCGGATAATAAGGTCTTGATCCGGCAACCTGCCGAGGTGTACGAAGAGCACAATCCCCGCCGCGAAATAGAGCGCGATAGCCGCCATACCGGAGATTATTTCCGGTTTTTTTAGGATTTTTTTCATTTGCGTTCATCATACCGTAGGGCGTCTATCCTTACAATACTCAACTATAACCATGACAATGGCCCCGCAAAGGTTGTGATCGCGGGGCAAG
>JBBTZM010000074.1:0-1240 GCA_038061335.1 Patescibacteria group bacterium
CATCTCGAGACGACTTCTTTCTCTCGCGTTTTTTGATGAAGCATTTCTTCGGGCCCTGCAGAACGAGAAAGAATCGCTTCCCGCAAGATATCGCGAGATTTTGGACCAACCGAAGGGCGAGATTGCCTCGCGCGTCGGGATGCAGGGGGCGGTGGAATTTGGAGGACGCCCGCGGGAGGTCCTTGAGGAGGAATTCGGGCGGCTTTGCAAAGAACTCCGTTTTGAAGTTCTCCGCGCGAAGCGGGATACAATACGTTTTAAGATTCGGGAATTCGAGCGGGCGGGACGCGAGGCCGAGTCCCTGCAATTTTTGCGGGAGTTTCAGGAGGTTTCCCAGAGGATGGACGAGATGAAAAGGTAAAAATATGAAAAAGAAAAAATCAATAAAGCGGGTAAAGAAAAAGGTTTCCAAAAAAGCAAAAAAGATTTCCTCAAAGAACCCAAAGAAGGCGGGGCGTGGTTTCAAAAACTTCAAAAAGAAGAGGACTCGGAAGGGATACGAGGAACTGCTTCAGGAATACGAGGAAGGATTAAAGGACCTTATCTATCGCGGCAGAACCCGCGGGTTTGTGACGGATTCCGAAATTTTGGGTTTCTTCCCCCACATCGAAGAGAATCTTTCATTTTTGGAGACGGTGTACGAACGGCTTGATGGCGAGGGTATCAAGGTAAAGGAGTCCTCGCCTTTGGTCGGGGACGCGAAGGAAGAAATTTCCGCGAAAGAACTAAAGGATGCCACGCGCATTGAGCACGATTTACCCGATGCCGTGCAGATGTATTTGAAAGAAATTGGGCGCACCGCGCTCTTAACTTCCAAGGATGAAAAAGAGCTCGCGAAGCGCGCGGAGGGCGGAGACGAGGAGGCGCGGAAAAGACTTATCCAGGCGAATTTGCGGCTCGTGGTTTCCATCGCGAAGCGGTACGTCTCGAGGAGTCCGCATCTTTCTATTTTGGATTTGATACAAGAGGGCAACATCGGGCTTTCTCGAGCGGTTGATAAATTTGATTACCGGAAGGGATTCAAATTTTCGACGTATGCCACATGGTGGATACGGCAGGCAATTACCCGCGCGCTCGCGGATTATTCGCGCACGATTCGAATTCCGGTCCACATGGTTGAGACGATTACCAAGTATTCCCAGCTGAAGCGCAAGCTCATGCAGGAACTCGGGCGCGAGCCATTGCCGGAGGAGGTTGCCACGGAAATGGGGGTGGATGTGGAGAAGGTGCATTATATTCA
>JBBTZM010000075.1:0-1259 GCA_038061335.1 Patescibacteria group bacterium
ATTGGTTGAAGCGTTTCTTTCGCCTCTTTGTCTTCTTTGGAAAATACCCAGGAAGCGAGATGGTATTTTTCTGACAGCCATCCGTCTCCGATAAGCCACCCGATAACCCTTCCAAGTTCCCGCGACCACACCCTTGGAAGATTGAATGAGTAGATGCGCCCGTTTTTTCCAATGCTCAAATTCTCTACATCACACGGCAGGTCTTGGTTCGCGCTCCAACTCCCTTCTCCTGATTGTATAAAGAGCTCGTCTCCTTTTTGTAACTCACGGAGTTCCCACCATCCGGTGGGTGTTAAAAACATATGGTCGCTTGTCGCTTTTATTTCATAGCCCGACGCAGTACGAAGCGAGAACACTTCTTTTATGCCGGTTTGAAAAACCGCTTGCGCTTCTCCTTCGGTTGTTCCTCTTGTACCCAGGGTATGCTCCCGTCCCCAACGGGTGAGTACGCGCAAGGCCTCTCCGTTTTTTCCTACCCGCACACAATCTTTTTCTGCCTGAGTTTCCGCTCTTTTGTCTATTGTGATTGCTTGGGCTTTTAAGGCGTCTATTCGCTCCAGACCATTTTTTGTAGCAACCAGCGAGTCCCCGGTGATACAGGGATTTGTGGTAACAATCGGGCCCAGGGATTTCAAAAACGGATTAAATTCGTTTACGCGGTCCGCGAAAATTACACCCGGCTCCGCGGATTCCCAGGCCTGATACACAATAAGGTCAAAGAGCATTTTCGCGTTTATGGTGCGCTCGACTTTCTTAGTGCGCGGATTTATAAGCGGATAGTCCTCATTTTTTTCGTAGTGCTTCCAGAAGTCGTCCATGAGGAGGACGGAGATATTGAAATTGCGGAGCGCCTTATTTCCCTCTTTCGCGGTGATGAATTTTTCTATGTCCGGGTGATTGGAATTTAAGATGCCCATATTTGCCCCGCGCCGGATGCCACCCTGCTTGATGACCTCGGTCATCTTGTCGAAAAGACCCATAAAACTGATGGGGCCGGATGCCGTGCCCGAGGTGCTCCGCACCCTGTCCCCCTCGGGCCGCAGAGCGGAAAAGTTGTATCCCACGCCCCCGCCCGCCTTAAAAATAAAAGCCGCGTTCTGCAGAGTTGCCATGATGCTCTCCATGGAATCCCCGATACCCAACACAAAGCAGGCGGATCCCATGCCGAGCGAGCGGCCGAAGTTTGCCAGGGCCGGAGTGTTTGGCAAAAACTTTTTTTGCCACATGGCATTATAAAATCGCTCAATTCCTTTTTCGTG
>JBBTZM010000076.1:0-1731 GCA_038061335.1 Patescibacteria group bacterium
AGGGGAATCGGGACTAAAATTACTCAAAAAATTTATAACCAAAACAACATTTCTGCAGGGGACGCAATAAAAGCGATTCTTGACATTCACGCCACCCTTTCCAAACAATAAGGTATTATGACGTAATGCCGATGTAGCTCAGTTGGTAGAGCGTTCGCTTCGTAAGCGAAATGTCGCCGGTTCGAATCCGGCCATCGGCTCACAGATTAGACCTTCCGATTTTTGACCAACCATTTGGTGGGCGGCTTCAACAACCGCTTGACTAATTTATGGTGTTACCTCTACATTGTCTTGGCGCATGTATGCTACTATGCTAATATTAACGTACATAATCGCACCAATGAAAAGGTAAATAATCAAAAGGTCGAATTCGTATTACAATAGTTGTTACACACATAGATTGACATGAAAAAATTTATTTTAGGCGCGATAACTTTTACTGCTATTTTTGGATTAGCGTTATTTGTGGTTCAATTCTCGGCAAAAGCCAATGACGGCGGGGAAAGAAAAATCGTTGTCTTTGAGGGAGCGCTCGACGATGCCGCTACAGACAACATCATTGCCCGCGCGGGCGGCGTGAAATTAAAAAATCTTGACCTTATTCACGCCAAGGCGGTGCGGGTGCCAGATCGTTCTTCCGCGGCGAAATTAGCCGCCTCACCCGGTGTGGTGCGAGTGGATGATGACATAGTGGTGGAAGCGCTTGTGAAGGGGCAGAAGGGACCGGCGCCCGCGCCTCAACCGGTTGAATCGCTTCCTTGGGGAGTTAATCGCATAGACGCGGAACTTGTCTGGCCATCCGGCAACACTGCCAAACTCATTAAGGTGGGCATCATTGACACGGGTATTTCCAACACACATCCCGACCTCCTTTCTAACGTGAAGGGCGGTGTGAATACCATCAATCCACTTAAAAGTTGGAATGATGATAATGGTCATGGTTCCCACGTCGCCGGAATTGTTGCCGCGCTTGACAATGATATTGGAGTGATTGGCGTTGGACCCGCGATTGGTCTCTATGCCGTTAAGGTGTTGGATAGGAACGGTTCGGGATACCTCTCGGACGTGATTGAAGGAATAGAGTGGGCAATCGCGAACAATATGCAAGTGGTCAATATGAGCTTGGGCGCTTCAACTGGCAATCAGTCATTTCATAACGCAGTCGTTGCCGCCAAAAACGCCGGTATTGTAGTCGTGGTAGCCGCGGGAAATAGCGCCGGTTCGGTCCTTTTTCCGGCGGCGTATCCAGAGGCAATCGCGGTTTCGGCCACTGACCAATCGAATGTAATTGCTTCTTTCTCCAGTCGCGGCTCTGAAGTGGATGTAGCGGCTCCCGGCGTCGGTATCTATTCCACCTACAAAGGAACGAGCTACGCAACTCTTTCCGGAACATCAATGGCCGCTCCGCACGTTGCGGGGTCTGTGGCGCTTGTGTTACACACTCCGGTTGGCTCCTACGACGCGAATGTTAACGGCAAATGGGACCCGGATGAAGTTCAGACAAAACTCCAAGCAACCGCGACCGAGCTTGGTGACGCGGGATTTGATATTCTCTACGGTTGGGGACTCGTGAACGCATACGCCGCGATTCAGTAAAGGCATGGCGGATTGAAAAACAACAAACCCTACGGGCCTTGCCTGTGGGGTTTGTTGTTAGTACATGTTCTTGTTTTTACCTCCTGTTTTGAGATACTATACGCGGTATGCCTTCTTACAATCCAAATATTTGTT
>JBBTZM010000077.1:0-5270 GCA_038061335.1 Patescibacteria group bacterium
GTTGCCCTCACATTTTCAAGCACCATTATTATTTTGAAGCTCCTTTCGGAAAAGCGGGATGAGCGTAGCTTGTACGGGCGCATCAGCATCGGGTTTCTCTTGGTTCAGGATGTTGTCGCGATTCTCATCTTGGTGTTTTTAACCGGCCTCGAGGGGGAAGGGGGAGTTTCTCTCATTCATATTATAGGGACACTCATTCAGGGCGCGGTGCTTTTCGGCGCCATGCTCTTTTTGGGGCAGAAAATTTTACCCATGCTCCTTGACAAGGTCTCCGGCTCCCAGGAGCTTTTATTTCTTATAAGCATTTCTTGGGTGTTTCTTATGGTCGGGATTGTGGAAAAACTCGGATTTTCGATCGAGATGGGGGGATTCCTCGCCGGCCTCGCGCTCGCGAATTCCTCGGAGCACTTTCAGATTGCCGCGAAAGTGAAGCCGCTCCGCGATTTTTTTATCCTTATATTTTTCGTGACCCTGGGTATTTCGCTTGCTTCGTTTGGGATAGGGGAGATTGGGCTTCCGGTCCTCGCCTTCTCTCTCTTTGTGCTCTTTGGGAACCCTCTTATTGTCCTCATTATTATGGGGCTCATGGGATACAGGAAGCGGACGAGCTTTTTGACCGGCCTTACCGTTGCCCAGATTTCGGAATTTAGCTTGGTCCTCGTCGCCTTGGGCGCGCGGCTGGGGCATATTGCGCCGGAAATTGTGGCGCTTGTAACCGCGGTTGGAGTGATTACCATCACGGCCTCTACCTACTTTATTATCTACGGCGACACGCTCTATCGGTACTGCTCCTCGCTCCTTTCTCTTTTTGAACGGAAAAAACTTCGGGAGCGCGACCTGCCCGGCACGGAGAAGAAGCCGCTTATTCTTATCGGGTGCCACAGGACCGGGCAGAGCATTGCCTTTAACCTTCCGAAAAAAGACCTTCTTATTCTCGACTTCGACCCCGAGGTGATAGAGGAGCTTCGACGGCACGGGTTCGACTATATTTTTGGAGATATCGCGGACCCGGACATCGCGGCACGGGTTCCTTTTGCCGAGGCAAAGCTTGTGATTTCCACAAGCCCGGACCAAAATGACGGCCTTGCCATTCTCGCGCTTCTTTCCCGACTGCCGAAAGATGCCCGTCCGCGCGTTATTTTGCGGGCTGATGATGAACGGGAGGCCAGGCTCCTGTATCGGAAAGGCGCGGACTACGTGCTCCTGCCTCACTTTACCGCCGGGCAGTATCTAGGGAAAACCATCGCCATTGACCGCGAGATGCATATCTTGGAACAGCTTCGGGAAAAAGATAAAGAGCTTCTTCGGAAGGTCTCATCTCGAGTGTGAGGCCCCGCACAAATTTTCTATTCACAGACGCGAGTCCCCTCGTCTCTTCATGTGGTATACTATAGAGGTAAAGGTCGAGCATTAGTTTCTTATATAGAAAAACAATGATTCAAGATTGGGTACAAGTTGTTGTTGATTCTCTCGGGCGGCTTTGGATAAGTTCTATTGATGTGTTGGGGAGCGTGATTGGAGCGCTTATCGTCCTTATCATAGGGCTCATCGTCGCCTCGGGTATTGCCGCGATTGTTGAGCGAGCCGTAAAGCTCGTAAAGCTTGATGACGTCTTGAAGAAGCTTGGCGTTGAAGAGCACTTCGGGCGCGCCGGTCTCCGGATAAACAGCGGAAAGTTTTTCGGGAAGCTCGTGTACTGGTTCTTCGTGATTGTCTTTCTTCTCGCGGTGGCAGACATTCTCCGCTTTGACACGCTTTCGAGCTTCCTTGAGCAGGTTCTTCTCTATGTTCCGAACGTCATTGTCGCTGTTCTTATTATGCTCTCGGCGATTGTCGTGGCGCACTTCCTGAAGAATCTTGTCAGCGCTTCCGTACGGAGTGCTCGACTTCATTCCCCAAGTTTTCTCGGGACGCTCACGTGGTGGGCAGTTGTCCTCTTTGGATTTTTGGCGGCGCTCTCCCAGCTTGGGGTCGCGGTCTCCATTATTAACGCGCTCGTGACGGGATTCATCGGAATGCTCGCTCTCGCGGGCGGCATTGCCTTTGGCCTGGGGGGCAAGGAATCGGCGGCGAAACTCTTAAAAAAGTTTGAAAGCCATGTAAGTGAGGACTAGGTCTTCCTTTCAGATTGAGAATTGCAAAACCCCCCGACATTTGTCGGGGGGTTTGTGTTGACTCCTTTCCTTGTTCTATGCTATTTTCTTTACTATGTTTGCGATTATTGAGACAGGCGGAAAGCAATATAAAGTAGAGGTTGGGAAGGCGATTCAGGTGGAAAAGCTCCCCGGAGAGGCGGGCGGCGCCTTGAAGTTCGACAAGGTTTTGCTTTTGGCGGACGAGAAGGGGGTGCGGATTGGTACGCCATATATTGCGGGCGCTATGGTAGAAGCGAGTATCCTCGCGCAAGGCAGGGAAAAGAAGAAGATTGTTTTTCGGTATCACTCAAAAACTCGTTATCGGAAAAAGAAGGGACACAGACAGCATGTTACAAAGGCGGAAATAACGAAAATCTAAAAAGCGGCCTTGGCCGCTTTTTTGTTGCCTGTGGATAAAGTCGGATTTAAATATAAGAAAAGTGTATAATTAAAGACATCAATTAATAATGCTAGAATTTATTCTGGCATGAAGGTCGCTCGTTTGTTTTTTAATACGTATTATGAAAAGCAATACACCTATAGTAGGAGCAGTACTCCTTGTCGTAGGACTCGCTGCCGGATACTGGTACGGCACAACGCGCGCGGCAACAACCGCGTACGATAAGGCAATCGCCGATATTACGGCGCAGCAGGAAGAAGTCGCGAAAAAGGCCGGAGAAGAAGCCGCGAAAACGGCAAACCCGTTCCAGGTGGAAAATCCGCTTGAAGGGGTAGAGGCAAATCCGTTTTCTGACGCCAAAAAGGCGTTGAATCCGTTTGCCGAATAACTCCCATGCAAAGAACACTACCTTTATATATATGGGTCCTCGCGTTTCTTTTGGGCCTCGTTCTTGTTTCCGGCGCCCTCGCGCAAGTATCGGATATCCCGGCGAACCTCGAGGAGATGGCGCGAGAACTTGGGTGCACGACAAAAATCGAGTGTGAACAGGTGTTTGACCATCAGTTTGAGAAAGGCGTAGAACTCGCGGAGAAATACAATGTCTATACCGACCCGGCGAAACGCGCGCTCGCGGAAACGTACAAAAAAGAAATTATTTCTAAATTATCGAATGTTGACGATAAAAATTTGGAGGAAGAAATCCTAAAAATCGCGAAAGACATCGTAGCAAAAAACAAAACGCTCGCGAAAAAATTAGGCGTAACGTCCGATTCGGTAAACGCGGCGGAAACGGCCGTAACAATAAGAACGGAAAATACCAACCGCGCGCTTGGCCTCGAAGAGGCGCTGGGGCGAGGCGATTATCCGGAGCTTGGGCGGACAGCCGAAGATGCGGGACTCAAATGTCTTCGTGCGGGCTCGGAATCCATAGCCGCCTGCGACGCAATTGCCCGGACTTTTTTTGGCGAGGAGGGAGTACGAGAACTTGCTCGGGCGCGTCAAGGAGTCCGGGAACAGGAGGAGTTTTACAGGCAAGGGATTCAAAACCTCTCTCTCCGGGCGCCAAACGGGGAGATAATTGTGGGGAAGGAGGCGATTCGCGGCGCCTGCGATTCGGCTTTCCAGAATAAAGACGTTATATACGCGAAGGCATGCGGCGACTTCGCGGTGAAAAACGGATTCGCGCGGCAAGAAGAGGTGGACAGGGGGCTCACGCTCCTCCAGTCCGTAACCGCGGTTTCCCAGGTAAACATTGCTTCCTGCAGTGAGAACCCGGAGAGTTGTAAGAATTATATTCCGGATGAGTACAGGAGAGAGTATGAAGCAAAGAAAAAAATCTATGAGACGATTTCGCGGGAAGCCGGATTGCGGCCAGAGGATTGCCGCCGCGCTCCCTTTGATTCTGAAATCGGAAGAAAGTGTGTGGAGGCGTCAAAGCGCATTACTCCAACACTCCGAAGCATTGCCGGAGACCTGCCTGAGGCCGAGCGGCTCGTGGGAGAAATAGAAATTCGGACGCAACGGGGAGATGAATACGCAAGGAGAGCGAGCGAATTTACGTCCGTGTTGCAGAGTGAGGGAGGTCCCGGCGGATGCCAAAGCGAGTCGGAGTGCGCAAAATACTGCTCCGACCCGAAAAATGGCGCGGAATGTATTTCTTTTGGCGCGAAATTTCAGGTATTCGATAGAGAGGAAGCGGTACAGAGATATACGGATTATAATAAAAAATACGCGGTGCCGACGCCACAGCCGGTGCCTGGCGAAAGAAGGGTAATAGAGCCATATCCATACCCGGACCCGAATCGTCCGATTGCCGAGCCCTACTACCCCCCCTATCCCCCAACCCCCGGATACCCGGGTGGCGGCGGGGTAAGTCCGGAGTGCTTCGCGGCAATCCAGAGTGGCGACTTCGTAAAGGCAAAGAGTGTTTGTAGTTCGACAAAGCCATATCCCTACCCAAAACCAATAGTAGAGCCATACAGATGCGCGGCTATAGACCCCCTGCCCTGCGACGAGGGAACGTACAGAGATACAAAATATGTAAACGGGTGCCCTAGTTTCGGTCTGTGTATCCCCATACCGGAATACAAAAAACCGACCGTCTGCCCCGCGCTACCTACGGTTTCAAGCTGTTCGGCGGGTGAGGAAAAAATAGTGAGCTACTCCTCTCCTGAATGCGGAACGTACTATGCCTGCAAACCGAAAGAGGGCGGAGAGACCGGAATAAAGAGCACATGGAAAAAACAGGCCTGGTACTTCAAAGACGGAGGAGTTGAAAGCTCCTACATTCTAAATAGAGGCGACAGGGAGTATCTTGATTATATCTTTGGAATTGAGACGCAATGTCGCGCGATTTTAAAGAGTAAGTTTGTGTGGCGCTCGGGGGCCGGGAGCGATGCCGCGGACAACTGGAGAAACTTCGGCATTCCCGACTGCTCGGGCACGGGAACCGAACCGGTACCATATCCGGGAGATGGGAGTTCCTGCTCCGCGTCCCTGAAGTCCCTCCTCGGCACGGACTGCCACTACATGTACAACAACTCTTCCGGAAATAAGGTCTATTGCAACGGGGAGATGAAAAAGTCGGCCAAGGAAGGTGACGTCGCGACAACCGACGGATGTACCTCAAATTACACGGGCGAAGCGAACGCCTGTCCGAGCTTCGCGTACTCAAAATGGGATTCCACCGGAAGGCGGTATTGCCAGCTGAACACCGAGTTTAGGTGCGACTTTAA
>JBBTZM010000078.1:0-1221 GCA_038061335.1 Patescibacteria group bacterium
CCTGAAAGGCGTGGAGAATTAAGTCCTGCTCTTTTTGGGACTTCAAATCGAAATTCACCCCCCCGACCGCGAGAACCCGGCGAAGCCCCCCCCTCTTCAAGTGAATAACTCCATCCCGCACCTCCTTGATTTCCACGAATTGTTGCGTTGAACCGGTCTGTGACATATCTATATTCTACCGAATATAATCTCTAAATTCTAATCTCTAAACCCTAAACAATTTCAAAGCTCAAATATCAAAAACATTTTTGGATTTTGATATTTGAGATTGTTTAGAGATTAGGATTTAGATATTAGAAATTCTAGTAATCTATCTTCCTCGCCTTCTCTTCTTCCCCTGTCATATATTGCACGGTCTCGAATCGTTCTTTTCGCTGTTCCGCGCGAATCTGCTCCCCTCCGCGCTTCGCGTAGGTTGTGATAAAGGTTTTGAGGGCCGTAAGCTTTTCCTGCATCTCTGCTTTTTGCCGCAGGGCTTGGAGCCGCTCCAAACTCGAAGTGTCAATTGACTCGGCTTTTTCAAACTCCCGCCTCCATGTGTACGTGCGAGGGTTTGAGAGGAAGCGAAACGCGGAAAAGAGCACCGCGGGGAGTTCCCGTCCGTGAACTTTGATGAGCGCGAGCGCGAGCGCCGCGGCCCCGACCATCGCGGTAATGACAATCCAGAGGAAAAAAGTAAATGTGTAAAAAGAAAAAATGGAAATAGCGGCGGCCCCCACGAGATACAAAAACTGCCTGAAGGTGAAGGGCCCAACTATTTTGGACTTCTGGTCAACGAATTGTGGTACTTGAAATGTTGCCATACGAAATTTCTAATTTCTAATTACTAATTTCTAATCAAATCCCAATACCTCAATTTCTAACTCCCGAAGTGCTCAGGAAGATTTTATTGAATATGAGATTTAATTCCCTAGCTTCTTTCCAAAGATGTCGGACCTCCTCTTTGTATTCTGGTGTTGCAACCGCCAACATCCTTAAAAAATGTTTTGATTCTCTTGATTCTTTTTTACAAATCCCAATCTTATGTTTGAAATCTTTCCTGCTTTCCGCATCATCCGCCTCACAATAATTTGCCCCGATGCTTGTCGCGCACTTTATAAGTTGATTTACTAATGGGACTGTAATGACATTTTTTTGGACCTTTTTACATAATAGGATGGTATTTTCTCCAAATTTTGCCGTTCTCTCTTCCAGGTCATATTTCGTATTGGTACTTGGGGA
>JBBTZM010000078.1:1321-2308 GCA_038061335.1 Patescibacteria group bacterium
TTGTGTCATTGATTAGTAATTAGAAATTAGTAATTAGGAATTATAAGTGTACGGTAAATTTTGCCGTTCTCTCTTCCAGGTCATATTTCGTATTGGTACTTGGGGATTGTGTCATTGATTAGTAATTAGAAATTAGTAATTAGGAATTATAAGTGTACGGTGTTTCCCTCGACTTTAGGCTTCCCGTCCCCGGTACTCGCGGTTTTACCAGGGAAAGAAAACGGACTTGTCTGTATAGGAACATTTCCTGCCGACGCGGGCGCCTCTAAAACCGGCTTTGGTGTAACCACCGCATCCTTCGCGCCATTACCATTTGCGGGCTTTGCCGTTGGCTGAAACATTTTCTCCAGTAGCGTCTTCGCCGCAGCGTCTTCCTTAATCTTTAGTCCTTGATCTTTAGTTGTAAACAACGTTTCCTCTTTCGCAAATGGAGTCGTAGCCGCCCGCTCCGCGCTGTAGTCCACCACCTTTCCGGTAGCTGATTTCGTGTTCGCGTTGTTCGCGCTTGGTTCGTGTCCTTCGCGTTGGCTCATTGAATCCTTGGTCCTTAATCCTTGATCTTTATTAAAGAACCCAAAAGGCGTGGAGAATCCCTTTTTCCCCTCCCGCGCCAGCCCCGCCACCTTCGGCTCCTCGCCAAAGAGTATAAGGGGCTTATCCGTGGCAATGGTTTGAGGTTGTTTAGTGTTCGTGTTGTTCGTGCCGGGTTCGCGTTGTTCGTGTTGGTCGGGTCTTCTTTGCAGCCCGAGGAGCGTGGGATTGATTTTAATCGTGAGTTTGGTCTTCAAGGCGATGAGCCCCCCCGTCTCTTCTGATGATTTTTCGGTAGGTTCTTGCGGCCGCGCCACAGGCCTCGGATGTACATGAATCTGCGGCAGGATTTCCGCAAGCGGCTTCGCGTGAATAACATCAATCAAACTGATATTTAAGCCGAACTTGTTCAAATCCTCCCGAATGGGATTCAAGAGCTTGTCTTTGATTTCAAGC
>JBBTZM010000079.1:0-4172 GCA_038061335.1 Patescibacteria group bacterium
TAAATAGAGTATATCACACAATCAGCAAATCCCCAAGCCCCCAGGGCTTCTTTTATCTATATTGAAGCGAAAATTTTCTGCAGAGCGCAAGTACGCCTTTTTGAACCTCCTCCGGAGGTTGTTTTTTCAAAAGCACCGCGTCAATGTATTCCGCAATCTGCTTCATCTCGCCCTCCTTCATGCCGCGTGTGGTAAGAGACGGCGTACCGAGCCGGAGGCCGGATGGGTTCATGGGTGGCTGGGGGTCAAAAGGGATTGTATTCATGTTCGTAACGATGTTCGCCTTTTCCAATTCTATTGCCGCATCCTTGCCGCCGATTCCTTTGCTCATCGTATCCACCAAAAGCAGGTGAGAATCTGTGCCGCCGGATACGATTCTCCATCCTAATTCGGCAAGCCCCTCCGCGAGCGCGCGGGCATTTTTTACAATCTGTTCTGCATACGCCTTAAACTCCGGCTGACTTGCCTCAAAAAATGTCTGCGCGATTCCCGCGACCTGATTCAGGTGCGGCCCGCCCTGCAACCCGGGGAACACGGCCTTATCAATTGCTGTGGCAATTGATACAGTTGACCCATGACATTTGACATTTGACCGAGAGAAAATCACCGCGCTACGCGGACCACGGAGTGTTTTATGTGTCGTTGTAGTTACAATGTCCGCGTACGGAAAGGGCGCGGGATATGCTCCTCCGGCCACAAGCCCTGCCAGGTGGGACATATCAACGAAGAGGTACGCACCCACTGCGTCCGCGATTTCTCGAAATTTTTTCCAGTCAATAACGCGCGGGTAGGCCGTGTATCCGGCAATAATCATTTTGGGGCTTTCGCGTTTCGCGATCTCCATAAGTTCATCATAGTCGAGCATCTCCGTGTCTTTTGAAACGCCGTACGGAACCTGATTCCAGAGTATTCCGGTCGCGCTTACCTTGTGTCCGTGCGTCAGGTGCCCGCCCATTGCAAGCTGCATCCCCATCACTTTTTCCCCTGGCGGCACAAGCGCGAGCCAGACCGCAAGGTTTGCCGGAGAGCCGGAATAGGGCTGGACATTCAATGACCATTCCTCGGGCGAAAGCCCGAAAAGTGAAAGCCCGCGAGACATCGCGAGTTCTTCTAGTTCATCCGCAACTCCATTGCCCTGATAATATCTTTTTCGCGGATACCCTTCAGCGTATTTGTTTGAGAATACGCTCCCAACGGCCTCCAGAACCTCTGGGGAGGTGTAGTTTTCCGAGGCAATAAGGTCTATGGTTTCGTTCTGCCGCAACGCCTCTTTCTTAATGAGTTCGTGTAAAACACTATCCTTCATGTAAAAAGAGTATCACACTACAAACGCGGAGGAAACAAGAGGGGAACGTAGGTTAAAATAAGGCCAAGCCCCACAATGACCACGACAACAACTTTCACAATTTGCTTAAAATCGGTTTTTGGCTCCTTGCTCATATTAAAAGAGTCGCGCCTGCGCTTCTTTGGGCTCTTCGAAATGGAGCTCTACCCGCGCCATTTCCGGTGTATTTCTTTGCGGTACCCAGAGGTAGCCCTGCTCGCGGATTAAATCGAAAATATCTTTCGTAACCCTCACGTCTTGCAGGCAGTATTTTTTCAGTTCATCCATGCGGCCCTCGCGGTAGTATCGAATCGCATCCAGCCCGCTCCCTGTTTTGCCACGTTCCTGGCCCAAGTTCGCCCGCGCGAGCAGGTCTAAACTGATGCGTTTGCCGAGCTTACCCTCGATTTCTTCCATAATATCATAATGGGGCAGGGAAGACATCTTGAATGGATAGTGTTTCGCCAAAACCGGCACATCAAACCCCTTGCTGTTAAAGCCCACAATCTGCGTATGTTGGGCAAGCGCCCCGAACTTTTCCAATTCATGCTCGTCAAAAGAAAAATATTCGTCCTTGTCGTATGAATACGCGCACACCAAAGAAACCTGAAGCGCGTCAAACCGGTCCCGCCCGCCCACGTCCTGAAACGTGTTTTTTGTTTCAATATCGAATACTACCTTGTCCATACAATTTGTGTTGAGCTACGAATATACGAATCTTTTACGAATGTACGAATTCGTATATTCGTATGTTATTCGTACATTCGTAGCTCATGCGAGACCTACACGTATCGGTCCGCAACCGAACTCGCGGCGTAACTCTCCGGTTTTGTTTTTGCCTCAAAGTCATTCGCTCGAATCATGCCGACTACTTCCTGGATGAGGGCTTTCGTGGGGCCGTTCACTCCTACATCCGCGTGAATCTCAAAACTCCAGTTCGTAATGCCGGATGATTTCAATTCCGTAAGAATCGCCTTCGCCACATCGAGAGAAAGAACGACTTCCTGGATAATTCTGTCCCGCAGAGTGTGAAACTGGCCGAGTTCCACGCGGCGCCAGAAGTACCGGCCGCCATTTCCCACGCGGTGCACCACAACCGCAGTTACGAAATCCGCCATTTTACCCGAGGCCATCTCGGAATCGCTCCCGATAATGACCTTGTATTTGTATTTCGGGTTTTCCGTAATAAAGCGAGAAATCTCGGCAACCACCTGCTTTGGGCTCATTTGCAAACCGAAGGAATTCAAAAATGTGAATGATTCCGATGTCATAGAGGGAAGTGTAGCACTAGCCGTAAAGATGAGTCAAAAAATTTGAGCCACCAGTGGCTATTGACAGATAACTTGACGTACTAGTACACTGATACGTATGAAAGTCGGAAAGGAGGAGCAATATAAAAAGGAACTGCGGGACGTAATCCGGAAAGCGGCAAAAGAGCAGAAACTTCTGGATGATTTTTTGAAGGACATCCTCACCCCCGCGGAATATCGGGAGGTGGCGAATCGCTTGCAAATCGTGAAACTCCTGAAACAAGGGTATTCACATCGGGAAATCGTGGAAATATTGGGAGTAGGAGTCGCGACAATCGAAAGGGGAGTGAGGGTCATTGCGGATAAAAATGGGGGGATAAATAGAGTACTTGGGGGGTAAAAAGAATTAAAACAAATAAACATTATATAAACTTCGCGTATTGAGAAAAACATTTGGAGCAAGACAAACGTTTTTCCCAGCACGGGAAATGTTCTTTGAAAAGAATGCGGGCGCTGGCCGCATTCAATAGGCATCAACACCGAAAGAAAGGCATGAAAAAACTCATCATAAGTGTTACATGAACACTTCGACGGACTCATCACATGGACAAATGGGTGTAAACGAGAAAATTCATCCCTCGATTATCGCGCGCGCCTACACCCTGCTTCACAGGCGGGGTATCCAAAAGATGGGTGGAGCCGCGATTGTGGTGGGCCTCAAAAGAGGTTGTTTTTGGGCTGACCACTATTTTTTAGAAATTTACAAATTTCTCCTAGAGCATAGTAGCCGGCCCACAAGCCGGTGTTTTTGTTCTTTCACAATCCAAAACAGGAGGTAATCATGAAAAAAGGCAAGGCCGAAAACCTCGGCATTCTCTCCACGATTCGCGGAATTAACGTTCCCCGATTCGTTGTGCTTCGCCCCAGCATGTCCGAGGGCGAACAAGGTGAAATTATCCGTGGTTTTGTGAAAACTTGCCACGGAAACACAGTCGCAGTCCGCAGTAGCGCGGATCAGGAAGACTCGTCCGGCGCATCCTTTGCCGGAATGTACACCACGAAACTTCGCGTTCAGGCAACGGAACAAGCAATCCGCTCTGCGGCCGATGAGGTGCGACATTCCGGAAAGCAGAAAAAGGAAGTCGTGGCTTATTACGCCGAACAGCGAGGTTTGGAACTCAGCGAGTCCGGCATGTCGGTCATCGTTCAGAAAATGATCGAAGCCGATATGAGCGGCGTCATTTTCTCGCACGATCTCGCCAAGGCCGACGGCTACTATGCTGTTTCGGTCTCAAACGGAGTCGGAGAAACGATCGTCGGCGGTGCTGCGAACGGTAGGCTCATTCGGATAGCTCGCGGAGTAAAACCCGAGAGTGTGAAGGATGCCTGGCTTCGGAAGCTCATCGTCGCCATGAAAGCCATCGAGCAGCGATTCCAGTCGTCTAGCCTGGATGTCGAGTTCGCCGTGCAGAACAACACGCTCTACATTCTCCAGTGCCGACCCATCACCACTGTGCAAGCAGAAATGGACAAGGTATTGGAGAAGCCACTGCTTGATCGGATTAAATCGGTCAATGCATCGATCGCATCCCGCTTCC
>JBBTZM010000080.1:0-2058 GCA_038061335.1 Patescibacteria group bacterium
TCGGATTTTCTGGGGCCCATGAGCGCGACTACGCATTTTAAGGTAAATGTAAGTATTTCCGGAGGCGGCACCGGGAGCGTGTTGTCTAATCCATCCGGCTCTTCTTGCGGTACGGGATGTACGGAGTATCCGAAGGGGACGACCGCGACTCTTACCGCGTCTCCCTCTGGTGGCTCGAAATTTGACGGATGGAGCGGGAAGTGTTCCGGAACTGGCGCGTGTGTTCCGACCGGAAATTCCAGTGTGACCGCGACATTTTCCGTGGCAGGATTTCCTTTGAGCGTTCATCTGAAGGGGACCGGGCAAGGGACGACAAGCGCGAACGTCGGAAGTTTTTCGTGCGAGAAGAATGCGGCGGCATCTGAACCATTGTGCTCGTATCAGTATGCTCCTGGGACCGAGGTTACGCTTACGGGCATTGCGTGGGTCGGATCTACTTTTGTCGGATGGAGCGGGCCGTGCGCCGGGATTGGAAATTGCACGGTTACGGTGAATGGAGTTACGAATGTGACGGCTACGTTTAATGCTGAGGGTCCCCAGGCCTTGCTTCCGTCTTTGCGCGACACACTGGTTGCAAGCGTTTTCAATTTGAGCGGGTTTGTGCGGAGAGCGGCTTCGCCTTTGTTCACTGGAGACGCGACGCGAACTATTCGAGGTTCGACCTCCCTCGGGAGGTCGAACCTCTCCGGCCGGAGGTTGCACCTCTCCAGTCGTCACGGCGGCGTCGCTGATATATTCGATGCTGTGCGGCCGCTTATTCTCCGCGGACGGGAGGCGCTTTCATCGCTTTTCGCGCCAACAATTTCCGGCGCGCAAGGCGCCGTTGATTACCAAAACTATTTCAAACCCGCGAAAGTGGGATTGAAGGAGGCGGCCCTGAAGGATGAGGCGCTCGAGCCGGATACCGTCTATATCTATCGGGTAAAATCGTGCGCCGAGGCAAACGGAGTCGTTGATTGTACGGCGTGGTCAATAGAGTCGGCGGGGAAGACCATGCGAAACGTAGAGAAAACAGAACCCGGAGCCGGAGACCGGAGGGCGGTCTGTACCAAAAACAGCTTCTGCAATTTCGGCGCGGAGTTCGCGAAGAAGGTCTCGTCTCAAGTTCCGTTCGGGATTCCAGAGGTTGAGGAATCCGAGCAGCAGTGCCGCGTAAACGCGGACTGCGCGAACGTGGGGAGGTTTGAGCAATCCTTTGAAGAGCGGTAGGGTGTGATACCAATATACAAATGCATGCGAATGATACGAATAGTACGAATAAATTAATTTATCCAGAATCGTGTTATATCGTGAATGGTGTTTGTTTTGAGGTTCACAACGAATTAGGGAGGTACGCTCGAGAAAAGCAGTACGGTGATTTGCTAGAAAAGAAGTTGCTTGCAATAGGATTCCCTCATAAAAGAGAATTTTTTGTCGGGGACACCGGAAATATCGTTGATTTTTTACTTGATGAAAAATTTATTCTTGAAATAAAGGCAAAAAGATTTATTACAAAAGAGGACTATTTTCAAACACAGCGATATCTTCAGGTATTGGATTTGAAATTGGGGTTGCTTGTTAATTTTAGGGATAAGTACTTAAAACCTATTAGGATCGTTAAGATTGAAACAAGTGGAAGAAATAGATTTGTATGATTCGTATCATTTGTACCATTTGTATATTGGTATCATAGTCATGCTTTGGCGAGAACGAACGCCAGAACATTTTCCGCTCCCGCTTGTTTTAAGGTTTTTACGGCTTCGTCCATTGTGGCGCCGGAGGTAAGGACATCGTCCACCAGCACTATTGTGCTGGAATTTCCAATTTCCAATTTCCAATTTTCAATTATGGAAAAACAATTTTTGACGTTTTCGAGGCGAGCGGCTTTTGACTTTGTTTCGGCTTGGGACTCGGTTTTTTTGACGCGAGCTAATATTCGGGATATCGGATCCCGCCTTGGCGGGGTCCGATATCCTAAACATTGAGCCAGGGCGTTTGCGATGAGTTCGCTTTGATTGAAACCGCGGGAGCGGAGTTTGGATTTGTGCAGGGGGATGGGGATAATCGATATTTGGGAAG
>JBBTZM010000080.1:2068-9523 GCA_038061335.1 Patescibacteria group bacterium
AGTCCGACTTCCTGAAATTTTTTGGAGGTAGGGCTTGATGAGAAGTTCGGTTATGGGGCGGATTGCCTTTTCGATCCTTCGGTATTTGAAGGTATGGATAAGTTCGCGGACTACGGGGATGTTGAAGTCTGAAGAAGCGGCGAGAAGATAATCTGCCTCGGGATGACAACGAGGATGTTTTGGAAGCCGAGCTTCCAAAACGGGGATTCGCGATTTACA
This sequence comes from Patescibacteria group bacterium, assembly GCA_038061335.1. Classification (GTDB taxonomy): domain Bacteria; phylum Patescibacteriota; class Minisyncoccia; order UBA6257; family GWB1-50-10; genus JAUYPG01. Next base: position 2,288 of record JBBTZM010000080.1, read on the forward strand.
AATGGGGCAGAAAAGGGAGGTGTAGATTTTTATGGAGGCGGCGCACGTCTTGCAGACACTCAATTCCTTTTCGTCTTTTTCAAGATGGGAGAAGCAGGAATAGCAGAGGGGAGGGAAGACGCAGTCCAGAACGATATTTAAATATTTAAACATTTAAAAATTAAAATATTTTAAGTAATTGGTAGTAATTGATGGTAATTGGGTAATTTTGATGTTTGAGATATCCGACATCCTTTCATTATATGGTAGAATACAGATATGAAACTGAACATCTCAGGTTTTTTGGATGACATCAAAAATTTTGTTCACGGGGGGAAGGCATTGGGAATTGATATCGGCACCGCAGCCCTGAAGGTCATCGAGGTTTCAAAAAAGGGGGACCGGTTCCAGCTCTTGAATTACGGACTTCTTCAGACCAAGGAGTATCTGGAGCATCCGAATCGCGCGCTTCAGTCCGAGTCGCTTCTGCTTGACGAGGAGCTTGCCGCGAATCTTTTGAAAACGCTTCTCCGCGAGACCGGCATCAAAACCCGGAACGCCCTTGTCGCGCTTCCGGCCTTCTCTTCGTTTGTGACGGTCCTTGATATGCCCTCTCTTTCGCTTTCGGAAACCGAGAACGCGGTCAAGTTCCAGGCAAGGCGGGTCATACCCCTCACTCCGAATCGCGTGCTCCTTGACTGGTCCAAGGTGGAGGAGCGCGAGAACGAGCGCGGACAAAAGTTTCAGAAAGTTCTTTTAATCGGAATTCCAACGGACGTCATTGACCTTTACAAGCGCATTATGAAAAAGGCCGGGATTCGCCCGATTGCCTTTGAGCTTGAGAGTGTTTCCCTTATTCGCGCGTTTACTTCGTCCCAGCGCGCGATTCGGGGGAGCGTGGACCCGCGCCCCACTCTTTATATTGATATCGGCGCCGAGGCAACGAATATGTGTATCGCGGAGGGAGATACAATGAAGTACGGAGCGCAGACGACTCACGGGGGGCTGTATCTTACTCACGCGCTTCAGTCAAGTTTGGGGGTCTCCAAGCCACGCGCCGAGGAATTGAAAAAACGGCGCGGACTTTTAGGGCAGGGAGCAGAACTTGAGCTTTCCACACTTCTTCTTTCATTCCTGGATGTTATAATAGAAGAGGTGAGGACGACGAGGGCCTCATACGAAACAAGATTTGGGAAAGAGGTCGCGCAGGCTGTGTGTTTCGGCGGCGGGGCGCACCTTCTTGGCATCGGCGAATATTTCGGGGAACAACTCAAACTTCCGATTTTGAAACCCGACATATTTCTTGATGTGCAGTATGAGCCCGGACTCGAGTCCGCGATGAAATATCTGCAGCGCGAATTCGCGGTGGCGCTCGGGTCAGCACGTCGCTACTTTAGTTAGTGCGATACCAATATACAAATGCATGCGAATGATACGAATAGTACGAATGTATAATACGAATTTATTAGTATGATTTGTATCATTAGTACCATTCGTATATTGGTATCATAGTTATGGCTAATCCATTTCAACAAAATCCAATAGGCGGCGCGCAGTTTGCCCCATCGAGTTTTCAGGCGGCCGGGCTTCCGTGGCGGCTCCTTATGTTTTCCGGCTTTCTTTTCGGGTTCGCCATCTTTGTGTTTCTGGGGCTTAAGTTCGGATACGGGACCTATCTTCAAGCCCGCTCAAGCGGAGTGGATGAGGAGATTGCGGCGCTCGCGAGCCAGGTGGGCGCGAGCGAGCAACAGCGGCTTGTTTCTTTTTATTCCCAGCTCGTGAACGTGGAAACGGTGTTGGGGAGGCACTCATTTTCCTACAACATTTTTCCGTTTCTCGAGAGCGTGACGATTCCGAACGCCTATTTCGTTTCCGCAAGCTTCAGCCGTGATGGCTTTTCTCTGGGGCTTCAGGGGCGGGCGCGGAGCATTCAGGATGTGGTGGACCAGCTCGCGGTGTTTGACGGCGCGCCGCAGATTACCTCCGCCACCCTGAATAACGTAAGTTTCGACGGAGCCGAGACCGCGTTTGGCGTATCGCTTGTGATGAAAAAAGATTTTTTTGAAAAACTATTTTAGAGCGATACCAATATACAAATGCATGCGAATGATACGAATGGATACGAATAAATAATTGATTAGTATTATTCGTATCATTAGTACAATTCGTATATTGGTATCATAGTTTATGAAGTCATCAACTAAACGAATTTTAAGTATCTTTCTTTCCGGCATACTTTTTATCGGGACCTTAATCGTGTATTCAAATTTTATCCGCCCGGCCGCGGGCGAAGTGGGAGGGAAGCGCTCGGTGCTCTTTTCCAAAGTCACTACTTTTGAAAGCCAGAAAGAGGCGGTGGGAAAGGTGCAGGAGCTCATCTCCCGTTTGCAGGGCGCGGCGCGCCTTGAGGAGACGGTCTCGCTCCTCCTTCCCACGCGTCCCGGGGTAACGCAAGTGCTTGCCCAACTCCGCGCGATTACCGAGTCATCCGGCGTGGGACTCCAGTCCTTTTCCATCTCTCCCTTGCCGCTGGAAACCAGTAAGTCCCCGCTCGTGCGGCGCCTTGGCTCCCTCGAGCTCGGCCTTTCCGTCCAAGGCGGGTATGAGAATGTAAAGCGGTTCGTGCAGGCGCTTGAAACGAACGTCCGGGTGTTTAACGTAAAGTCGCTTCAGATTGCTCCGACGCAGGAGGGAGGATTTTTAGCGCAGATTTCGGTCGAGGTGTACTATCAGGAGTAAATTTCCAATATCCAATTTCCAATAAATGACCGAATGAAAAAATTTCTAAATTAGAAATTAGAAATTAGAAATTTTAACTTTATGGCCATAGAAATTCAACAAGAAAAACAAAAGGTGAATATCATGACGGTTCTTATTGCCGCGGTTATCGTGGGCGCGCTTTTCGCGGGCGTATATTTCTTTTTATTCAAGCGGCCGGAACTTATTGACGTCGTCCTGCCGAACGATTTGCAGAATTTGAGCAGTATTTCGAACATTCCGTTTCAGCCGGAGCGGGTCTTTAATTCCGAAAAGTACAAGGCGCTTCGGGAATATGGAGGGCAGATTATCGTGCCGCAGGCGGGGAAGGCGAATCCATTTCTCCCGTAGGGGAGTTACGAATGTACGAATAGCATACGAATGTACGAATTACGAATTTTATTCGTACATTCGTAAAAGATTCGTAAATTCGTAGCTCATGCTGTACGTATGACTGACAAAGAACTTTTTCAAAAACTTGTCGAGAAGAACGTGATTTCCCGCGAACTCGCGGATTCGCTTTTGAAAGAGGCGGAGTTTTCGCATACGTCTCCGGAAGAGGCGCTCTACCGGAAGCGCGCGGCGCGGGAAGAGGCGGTGGCAGAAGTGAAAGCAGAACTTATTGGCGCGCCGTACAAGAAGATTGATGCCTCCGCGATTCCGGATGAGGTGCTTGCCCTTATTCCAAAGGAAACCTCGCAATCGTATCGGGTGGCGCCGCTCGAGAGGCAGAGCGGGATGCTTGTGGTCGGTATGTTGCGCCCCGACGACCCGCGGGCGCAGGAGGCGCTTCGGTTCGTGGCGCGGCGCGAGGGGGTCTCGCTCGGAGTGTATATTGTAACTCCCTCGGACCTTGAGGCGGTGTGGAGAAGATACGTTCCGTTCCGAAGCGAGATTGACCAGGCCGTGAAGGAAATGGGCATCCGGCCCGAGGCCGAGGCCCAGAAAATCATCTCGCTCGAGGCCGGCGCGAAAAGCGCGGAGGAGGCGCCGGTCATAAAGATCGTGGCCTCGGCTCTGAAGCGCGCGGTTGAGGTGAAGGCCTCGGACATTCATTTCGAGCCCCAAAGGAAGCGGCTTCGGGTGCGATTCCGCATTGACGGGGAACTGCAGGAAGTGGCAAGCATGCCCGCGGAGCTCATCCAACCAGTAATTTCGCGCGTAAAGGTTTTGGCCGACTTGAAACTTGACGAGAATCGGATTCCGCAGGACGGGAGGTTCCGCACGATTGTAAACGAAAAGGAGATTGATTTCCGTGTCGCGACCTTCCCCACGCCAAACGGAGAAAAGGTGGTGCTCCGCGTGCTTGACTCTTCAACCGGTCTTTTGGGGCTTGAAAAACTGGGACTTCAGGGGCGCAACCTGGAGGTTGCGAAAGCCGGCCTCGAGCGTCCGTATGGCATGATTCTTATTACCGGCCCCACGGGTTCGGGTAAAACAACAACGCTCTATTCCATGATGAAGGACTTAAATACCGAGGAGGTGAACGTGGTGAGCTTGGAAGACCCGGTTGAATATTTTATGGAGGGCGTAAACCAGTCACAGGTAAAGCCGGAAATCGGATACACCTTTGCCTCGGGTCTGCGCCAGATTTTGCGGCAGGACCCGGATATCGTGATGGTCGGTGAAATTCGTGATTCGGAAACCGCGGGTCTCGCGGTAAACGCGGCCCTTACCGGACATCTTGTGTTATCCACCTTGCACACAAACAATGCCCTGGGCGTCATCCCCCGGCTTATTGACCTGGGCGCCCCGGCGTTTCTTCTTTCCTCGGCCCTAAACCTCATGCTTGCCCAGCGTCTCGTGGGCCAGCTTTGCCCGAATTGCAAAAAGGAGGCGAAGGCGCCGGAGGAGGTGGAAAAGGAAATTACAAAGGCCTTGCGGGAATTGCCGGAGAGTATGAAAAAAGAGATTTCCAAGTTTTCGCCTCCATACACGATTTACCGGCCGGAGCCGAAAGAGTCCTGCGAGACGTGCAAGGGCAAGGGGACTTCGGGCCGAGTCGGGCTTTTTGAGGTGCTCCACATGTCGCGGGAATTCGGAGACCTCATCAATTCCGGCTTTACCGAAGGCAAGCTCTGGGATGAGGCGAAGAGACAGGGTATAATTACTTTGCGGCAGGATGGAATTTTGAAAGCGCTTCGGGGCGAGGTGGCCATGGAGGAAGTGTTGAAAGAAACGGCGGATTAATGTGAGCTACGAATGTACGAATAGCATACGAATGTACAAATTACGAATTTTATTTGTACATTTCGTACATTCGTAAAAGATTCGTAAATTCGTAGCTTAGGCGAAGCCATGGAATACAAACAAAAACTAAACGAGCTCATGCTTCTTACGACGAAGCAAAATGCTTCGGACCTGCATATCGCGGTGGGGAGGAGGCCGACCTTGCGTATTGACAGCGTTCTTATTCCTTTGGCCAGCGAGCAGGTCTTGACCAAAGAGGACGCGGAAGGGCTCGCGCAGGCGCTTTTGGACGAGCGGCAAGCAAAAGAGTTTCAGGAAAAATTGCAGGTGGATTTTTCTTTTAATTTTGAGGACAAAGCGCGCTTTCGGGTAAACGTGTATCACCAGCGCGGGTTTACTGCCGCGGCCCTGCGTCTTATCCCTTCGCGCATCCGTACAATTGAGGAGCTTTTTCTCCCTCCGATTTTGCATGAATTTACCCGCATCCGGCAGGGGTTTGTATTGGTGGTCGGGCCAGCCGGGCACGGGAAATCCACGACCCTTGCCGCGCTTCTTGACGAGGTGAACCACAAGCGTTCGGACCACATTATCACCATCGAAGACCCAATCGAGTATATGTTTTCGCAGGACCGGTGCATCATCTCCCAGCGCGAGGTCGGGGCGGACGTATTATCCTTTGGCGACGGGCTCCGCGCGATTCTCCGGCAGGACCCGGACGTGATTATGATTGGAGAAATCCGCGACCCGGACACCATGGCAACCGCCATGACCGCGGCTGAGACCGGACATTTGGTATTCGCGACCCTGCATACGAATTCCGCGGCCCAAACCATTGACCGCATCATTGATTCTTTTCCGCCGAATCAACAGGGGCAGATTGTGTCCCAGCTTGCCTCGGTACTGGTCGCGACAATTTCCCAGCGGCTTGTACCGGCCCAAGGAGGCGGGCGGATTCCCGCGACCGAGATTATGCTCGTGAACTCCGCAATCAAGAATCTTATTCGCGAGCACAAGACCTACCAGATTGACCTTGTGATTGAGACGAGCATTCAGGAGGGGATGCTTTCCCTGAACCGCTCGCTTTTAAGTTTGGTGAAGCAGCAGCAGATTCCGCTTGAACAGGCGAAAGCGTATTCCCTGAATCCTGCGGAACTGCAGGTTTTGATGGAGCGAAGCTGAGCTACGAATGTACGAATCTTGTGCGAATATACGAATGCATGGAAGGCACCCTAAAAAGAAAAGATTTAGTTTATCCTGAATTAAGTTATGAAGTCGTTGGAATTCTTTTTGACGTATATAATGAACTTGGATATGGATACAGCGAAAAACATTACCAGCGGGCAATGGCCGAATCTCTTCGAAAGCGATTTATCCCTTTTAAGGAACAGGTTTACGTACCGTTGCGGTTTCAAGGGGAGATAATTAGTAAATTTTTTTGTGATTTTGTAATAGATGATAAAATTATCATAGAATTGAAAAGAGAGGGTCGTTTTTCGAGACAATATGTTGGACAGGTAAATAACTATCTTAAGAGTAGCGGTGTCAAATTAGCAATATTAGTAAATTTTGGAAAAGACGGGGTGAAAATTATGCGGTTGGTAAATGCATATTGATTCGTACATTCGTATTTAATTCGTATATTCGTAGCTCATGAAATTTCAATACAAGGCGCGCACAAACACAGGAGAGCTCCAGGTAGGGAACGTGGAGGCGGAGTCGCGCGACGCGGCAACAAACGTCCTCCTTTCGCACGGGCTTTTTGTGCTTTCCGTAACCGAAGTCAAGGAGAAAAAGCTCTTTGACCGAATCGATTCGCTTTTTCGGCGGGTAAAGACAAGCGACCTTATGGTCTTTACCCGTCAGTTCGCGACCCTTCTTGAGTCCCAGGTGCCGCTCTCTGACGCGCTTACGAACTTGTATCACCAGACGCAGAACGGAGTGCTTCGAGACGCGATTGCCGAGGTGGCAACCGATGTCGAGTCCGGCCATCCGCTCTCCGAGGCCCTGCAGAGACAGCACGGGGTATTTTCCGACTTTTTCGTGAACATGGTGCGCTCCGCCGAAGTTACCGGGCGGCTTGCCGAGGTCCTGCACTTTATGGCGGATTATCTGGAAAATCAGTCCGTGCTGAACTCAAAGATTAAGAACGCGCTTTTTTATCCGGTCTTCGTGATTGTCCTCTTTTTCGCGATTATGATTATCATGGTTACGTTTGTCCTGCCCCAGATTACCCCGATTTTCGCGGAGGCAAACATTCAGGTGCCGGCGTTTACGAGGTTTATTATGGCGAGCGGGATATTTTTTCAGGAA
>JBBTZM010000081.1:0-1959 GCA_038061335.1 Patescibacteria group bacterium
ATACAATGGGACTACCGAAATGCTTGAAGCGATTCGGAAGATAACTGAGGACAAAGGACAAAGGACAAAGGACATAACAGAAATAGAAAATGCCTTGCGGAAGCATCTTTGGACAGGGGAGTTGCCGGATGTGGATTTGATTATGCGAACTGGCTCCACGGGAGACCCGCACAATTCCACGGGATTTATGATGTGGCTCACCCGGGAATCCCAGTTTTATTTTACGGACACTTATTTTCCGGATTTTGGGAAGGAGGAGCTTCAGAGGGCGCTTGAAGAGTACGCGCGAAGAGAAAGGCGGCTTGGAAAATAGTTTCCGTCAGTTTTGAAGCGATAGCATCAAAACTGACTTTTTTGTATCTTCGGACCATTTCCTTTATGATGACATTGCGCTTTCGGAGCGTAGTATACCGGTAGTACGCCTGCTTTGGGAGCAGGTAGACCGGGTTCGATTCCCGGCGGCCCGACATGAATCAATATATTACATTTCGAGGAATTTTTCTTGTCGCGGTAATTTTTTTCTTTACTCCCTTTCTCGCGCGGGCGCAAGAGGCGGCTCTTTTTGATGAAAGCGTATTTTTTCGCCAGATTGAGGAACGGCTTTTTCTTGTTTCTCTTCAGGTTCAAACCACGTTTGGTTCCCCGCTTCAGCGCGGCATGAGAGGGGATTCAGTTCGGCAGTTTCAGGAATTTTTAGCAAAAGACCCATCTCTCTATCCCGAAGGTCTTGTGACGGGATATTTTGGTCCGTTTACCGAACGCGCGGTTCATCGCCTTCAGGCGCGGCATGGATTCGCGCCAACCGGCGTTCTTGACGCAAAGACCATTGATGCCGTGGCTGTGGCAGAAGTGTGGGGAGGAGCGGTGGAGCCGAAAGGAGCAAATTCGGAGTCCGGCGGAACCGAGGGCCTAGTCGCGACAAAAGAGGTGGCGCCCGTGATAGATTCCTCCGGGTCCGTGCCGGCAGAAGAGGTAATTGGCTCACCCACTCCTTCTTCTGGTTCGGGCGGAGGGGGGTGGTCTTCTCCGTCGTCTCCCTCAGTTACATCTCCTGCGGCTGTGGAAGTGGCTTCTCCTACAGCGACAACTTCCACTTCGGATATTGCGACGAGCACGAAGGCGACTTCAACACCAGAAGTTTCTCTGGAGGCGACTTCGAGCGTGGTGATTGCCGCGACTTCCACTGATAAGAATGAAAATGAAAAAGACAAAAATAAGGAGAAAGACAAAAAAAAGGAAAAAGACAAAAAAGAAAAAAAGGACACAAAGGAGAAAAAAGATGATGATGACGACAAAAAAAACCTCGCCTCTCTCCTTGAAGTTCTTTCCCGTTTGGTACAGAGTATGAGTAGACTTTTTCGATAATATTTCGCATAATTTCATTATGATGAAAACACAACCCGAAAAAATGTTGGAACTTTATCAGTTTGAGGAGTGCCCATACTGCAAAGCGGTTCGGATGAAGCTTACGGATTTGGGCATGAGTTACATTATTCACAACGTGCAGCGGATTCGGGAAGAGCGAAAGGAGCTCGAGAAAATTACGGGACAGAAATTCGTGCCGGTGCTTGTTGACCCGAATACCGGAATTATGATTGCGGATGATGATGAGAAGGCGATAGAATATTTGGAAAAGACATACGGATAGGAGTCACCCTTGGGTTCGAAGAAAAATATGTATTCGAAAAGCCGCGGTCGATTTTCCCAGCGTGAAAATCGCCGCTTGCTCTCGGCCTCGCTCCCCCGCCAAGGCGGGGACCATGCCCGCTCGGCCTGCGAGACACTTTCCTCATACACATTTTTCTTCGAACGATTACTAAAGGTCGTTTTTAGTGAATTATTTTTTATGAATAAAATAATTGGAATTATCATTGTAATTGCAATCGTGGGTCTTGGCGCGTGGTACTTTATGAAAGGTAACTATGCCGAAAAGAAGGACAAGATGCAGGCAACGAGCAC
>JBBTZM010000081.1:2059-3798 GCA_038061335.1 Patescibacteria group bacterium
ATGCCCGGGGCTTCGTGGACCTTTACCTTCAACGAAAAAGGAGAATGGCCATACCATGACCACATAAACGCCAAGTATTTTGGGAAAATCGTAGTTGAATAGAAGTAGTTGTTACGTAACCTGATTACGTAATTACGTAATCAGGTTACGAACTCATTTGCGCGAGATTGTCTAGGTGGGTAGAATGGCTGTATGGCAGGCAAGGAAATAGAGGAAATCAAGAAAAGGATAGACCTCGTGGAGTTTATCAAGGGGTATGTGGATTTACAGCCCGCGGGGAAGAGCTTAAAGGCGCTTTGCCCGTTTCACGGGGAGAAGACGCCTTCTTTTGTCGTGTCTCCGGAGCGCGGCAGATGGCACTGCTTTGGTTCGTGCGGCGAGGGAGGAGATATCTTCACCTTCCTCATGAAGTATGAGAACATCGAGTTTTACGAGGCGCTCCAAGTACTCGCCGCTCGTGCCGGAGTGGAGCTTCAAAAAATTGACCCGCAGCAGCAAAGAGAGTTCGGAGTGCTCTATGATATACACGAAACGGCAAAAAAATTTTTTCAGGAAGAATTGAAAAAAAATTCAAGAGCGCTCGCGTACTTGAGGGAGCGGGGTCTCGAAGAGCGGACAATCGAAACATTCGAACTCGGATATTCTCCGGGAGGCGAGGCCCTCACAAAATATCTTTTGGACGCGGGGTATGATATGCGGGACATTGAGCGCGCCGGGGTTTCGTACAAAAACAGCAGGGGAAATTATTGGGATAAGTTTCAGCGGAGGATTATCTTCCCTATCGCAAACTCGGTGGGGAAGACGGTTGCGTTTACCGGGAGGGTGTTGCCGGAGATATCAACGAATAACGAATCCGAAACGAATAAACGAATAAACGAATTCGCCGATGTTCCGAAGTACTTAAACAGCCCGGAAACGCCGATTTTTCATAAATCGAAAATTTTGTACGGATACTCCATTACGAAGAAAGCAATCGGAGACGCGCGAACGGCATTTTTAGTGGAGGGACAGATGGATGTGCTTATGTCGTGGCAGGCCGGAGTTCCACATGTGGTCGCGGTCTCGGGCACTGGCCTTACGGAACATCATCTGGAAAAATTGCGGCGCACTGCGGACTCAGTCATACTTTCTTTTGACAACGACGAGGCCGGAACGCGCGCCATGGAGCGGGCACTTGCTCTTTTTTCAAAATTCGACTTTCATGTACAGGTAATAGAGTTGGGCGAGCACAAGGACCCGGCAGATGCCGCCCGCGCCGAGCCCGGATTCTTGAAAAAGGCGCTCGAGGGCGCGCGCGCCGCTTTTCCACGGCTCTTTGAAATACGCTTCGGCGAAGTCCCGCGCGCGGATATAGCGGGCCGGAAGCACGTTCTTCGGGAGCTCCTCTTGAAACTGAAGCTTCTCCGGAGCCCTACGGAGCAGGAGATATGGCTCCGCGAACTTTCGAAAGTTTCCGGAATATCAGAATCCGCGCTTCGGGCGGAATTTGATGCTCTCGAGACCCCTGTTCCTTCGCCGCAGGCGTCCGCCCAAGTAGCGCGTGCCTTGCCGGAAGAAGCGGGCCGCCTTCTGCGAATTGACCTCATCTCGAGACGACTTCTTTCTCTCGCGTTTTTTGATGAAGGATTGCTTGAAGCCCTGCAGAACGAGAAAGAATCGCTTCCCGCAAGATATCGCGAAATTTTGGACGAACCGAAGGGCGAGATTGCCTCGCGCGTCGGGATGCAAGGAGCAGTTGA
>JBBTZM010000082.1:0-26575 GCA_038061335.1 Patescibacteria group bacterium
GGGGGAGGGGAGTATTCCCGCCTGCCAGGCGCTCATATATTCAGGGATTCTCTTCGCCGCGTTCGTGTTTCTCTACCTCGCGGGGATTCGGGGAGCATGGCTCCTTTTGGGAACGCTTGGGGCAGGCTTTCATCCGCTGGTACTCCTTAATGTCTGGCGGATTCACGACGGCAATCCGACTGTCCTTCTCGTTCTCGGCTTCCTCGCCTGCGGTCTATGGTATATGAAATCAAAAAACGGGTGGAGCATAGTTGCGTGGGGGGCAATAACCGGTCTCATGCTCGTTGCGCGAGTAAACACAATACTCCTCATCCTCCCCGCGATGTTTCTTTTGCGAAAGAAGACGATTCTGTTTCTCGCAAGTACGGCGCTCGTATTTATGGCCGTAAACATGGCAATTAAACAAACTCCGTTCTTTTTCCCGAGCCATGGATACTACAATCTTTTCTCCGGCGCGAATGAATATTCGGCAGAGTATTTATTGAAGGATTTTAGCGGAGAAAATTCGCACGCGGACGCGCTTCGCGCGAGAGGGTATGGCGACATGGAAACATTCGAAGCGCGCCTTAACTTTCCTCCCGAAACATACAAAAAACTGGCGATAGAATATATAAAAAATAATCCGCTTGAATACGCGAAGCTTGGAGCAATAAAGGCGGTTACGCTCTTCCGCCCCGGCTACCACGGGCAGGGTTTCTCAATAATAAAAATAATCCTTGCCCTGCCGTTTTTCGTATGGCTTTTCTTTGTCTGGAAAACAAAAAGAGAATTTTTTGCGAAAGAAAATTTGTTTGTGTTTTTGGTTGCCGCGCTCTATCTCTTGCCTTTTATAGTCGCGAACGCGGACCCCCGCTACCGCTTTCCGATGGACATTGTTTTTATTCTTGACTCCGTACGGCGATGGCTGCGATGTCGTCGTGCGTCTTAAAACGGGTATAGAGGCGGCACTTCGGGTCGCTATTCTCTAAATCGCGCACATACTCTTGTACCGCCCGCAGGCCTTTTTCAAGATACAGATTTTTTATGGTCTCCAAATCGTTGGGCGTTCGAGGGTCGGTTTTCGGAATAGTGAGTCCGTCGGTAAAAAGGAGGATGGCCAAGACGTTTTGAAGCGGCTCCTCTCCGTGCGCGATAAACTTTTCCGCGTCCTTCTCTCCATTCAGAAAGCCGTACGTTACGTTGCTTTGTTCTCGAATTTTTATGATTTGCTCCCGCATTACGGGGTGCTGAAAGGCATTTTTAACACCTTGTTGTACAAGGGGCTCCCACATGCTCAAACTTTCTATATCGAAATCGGTGTCGTTTCCAAGAATTTTGTGTGAGCCATTTTTGTAGAGCACAAGGAGCGTTGAGTCCCCAATCTGCGCCCACTGAAACGTGCGTTCACGGACTTGAATAAGCGCGGAAGTTAAGGCCCAGCGATTTGATTTTTTCGATGTGTCAACTCCTTCTTGTCGCATCGTCTCCACGAGCCGTTCGTTTATGGAAAGCAGGGCCTCTCGCGGACTCGCTTCTTCATCCGCGCGCGCGGCAGTATCTTTGGCGATTCGGGAGGCCAAAAATCCACCGGTTTCTCCGGCCCCATTCTTCCATCCGTCCAAACTGGTCGCCCCGTCAAAAACACCCATCCTCTTTCCCGCGATGAAGAGGGCGTCTTCATTGTACGCGCCCATCCCCTGGTCAATGACGTTCTCCGCAAAAAATTTTTCTCCCAGCTCCTTTCCCGGCCCCTGCTCCGGACGCGCGGATTCATGATTCATGAATCTATAATACATGATTTTCCAAAATGCTCCGATTCTCGCCAATGCGTACAATCCAGTATGCGCATCCAGTATTTCCAAATTTTTATCATCCTAAATTTTAATCACTCTAATCTTTGAACGATCGTCAAAAGATTAGAGTAAGGTGTGATATAATAGAAATATGCGAAGAAATGCGCGGAGACGTGGAAATGTACGGAGAAGATGGGGAATAAAGGTGCATAGAGTTTTGAGGGCCGCCCAAAGCGGCTTGTGTGCCACCGATAAAATTTTGGATGTCTGCCTTGGAGGATACGGGCGGGCCTACGCGCGCGCCCGCAAAAACCTGCGTGGGGAGGAGTGGCTGGATTGGGGAGCGCGGAAGGAAATGAGACGAGAAGGGCCCTCCTCCGCGGAACGTGAACGTTTTTACAAAATACTCTCGTATTGTAAAAAGGAAGGACTTATAGAAAAACGAAAAGATAAAAAAGAATGGGAACTCACAAAGAAAGGATTGGTCGAATTAGAGGGGTTGGAGGAAAGAAAGGCGTCCGCGCGGTCTTTTTCCTCGTATACTTCGGCTGGGGATACGATTCTTCGGATTGTAATATTCGATGTCCCCGAGAAAGAGCGCGAAAAACGAGCATGGATACGGGGAGGCCTTCTCGCGCTCGGATTCGAAATGTGTCAGAAAAGCGTGTGGATGGGAAAGAGAAAAATCCCCAAGAGATTCTTGGAGGATTTGCGGGACAAGGAGGCCCTTCAATTTGTGCATATCTTTGAGGTCGCGAAAAAGGGGAGTCTGAATACGATTTTGAAATAAACGGGGGGGTCAAAAAAGAACAAAGATATATGTACAAAAATAAACTACTCTAATCTTTGAACGATCGTCAAAAGATTAGAGTTTTGATAAAAGCGATGAAGGAAAAATGAGTGGAAGAGAAATAAAAAAAGAAAAAATGTCAAAAGCGGGTTTCAGACGAAACTCGTTTTTTAGCGCCGCCGATCGCGGCGTCGTTCTTTAATCCAGCTGGCGAGGTCTCGCGCCGCAAAAAATTAAAATTGTCCAAAAAATGGATTGGAAACTGAATACAGAAAAAGATAAATAAAAATTTTGGAAGCAGTAAAGGCGAATTTTTTGCATAAATTTATTATGTCTCGTCCGCCGAAAAAAATGGACCCAGTTAGAAAAATTTTCTAACGGGGTGGACAAAAACAAAAAAGTATGGTAAAAGAAGACGGGTCTTAAACGCTGGATAAAACCGGCAAACTGGAGGCGTCAGTGCCTCCATGCGAAAGGAAAGTCGCGATGAGCGACCTATCAGACTTCTCGGTGGACGAACTCGCGGCGGAGGTTCGGCGGCGGGTCCGGGAGGACGAAAAACTGCGATCGTTCTGGCCGGACGAGGTGTACGGCCTCATGACCGAGATTTCGGTCATTCCCTGTGTCGATTGCCTCCTGGTGCGTCAGGACCAGGGCAAGTTTCCGGAGCTTGGGTTCTCCATCCGTAATACCGGATTTTACGCCGGGAAAAAGTGGATGGCGGCCGGAGGGAGGATCAACCGAGGTGAAAGTTTGAGTGGCGCGCTGAAGCGTCATGTGAAAACCGACCTCGGTCTCGAAATTAGGCTTGCCCCGGGCCTCGAATGGAATGTTCCAATTCTTGTGTCTCAGCACGGGCCCGAGGTGTTCGACCTCGACGCCGGCGAATTCGCGGGAGATGAGCGAAGCAAGTGCTGCACTTCCAACACCTATCTTGTCGTGCGGAAACGCGGGAAAGTCGTTTTGGGCGAAAAACACGGCGGAAAGGAGTCGGGGGGTGTCGTGTGGTGTCCGGCGGATGCTTTGCCACCCGACGAGGAAATTGCCTACGGCGGACAAGAGACGATTCGCCGGTGCGCGGCGTGGGCACTCCTGAATCTCTGAGTTACGGCACATCGAGCGCGTCATTTTGGGCTTCTCCATCCGTGGAGAAGCCCGCGTCATTTTTAATTTTGACGTTTGCTCGCGTTTCGGTTACATTAAACTCAATGCGTCTGAAGAAACTCCAACCGGAATGTAATTTGGCGACCGTGCGGGACGGGAGGGGAGGGATTTTTACTTTTTACCCCGATAAACCGGTCGTGGAATTCAATTTCCAGTTCATCAATAAAAACGCGGTACGGGGAAACCACTATCATCCGGAATTCGACGAGTACTATCTTTTTACCAAAGGCAACGGCGTCATGGTCTCGGATGCGGACGGGAAAGAGGAATTTTTGTTCGTGGGAAAGGGAGACGTGATTTTTATTCCCCAGGGAGTTTCGCACGTTACGTACGCGATTACGGACATCGAGTACGTTACGTTTCTTACGAAGAAGTGGGACGATTGCGAAAAGCCAATTGTGCACACGGACCTCGGAATGGGGAAGGGAGACCACGGAGACCCGAACTACCAAGGCCCGAAATGACATCTGAAAAAATAAAATTTGGAGTACTCGGCACTTCCCGCGTGGCGGAAAAGGGCGTTATGCCCGCCATACTCGCTTCGGAGCGCGCGGAGCTCGCCATGGTTGGGAGCAGGAACCCGGAAAAAGGAAAAGAGGTCGCGGAGCGATTTGGATGCCCGACATCAGGAAGTTATGATGAGGTTATTTGGCGCCCGGATATCGGGGCGGTTTATATTTCTCTTCCGCCCGCGCTTCAGGAAGAATGGGCGATAAAAGCCGCGGAAGCCGGAAAGCATATATACTGCGAAAAACCCGCGGCAATTCTCTACGCGTCTGCGAAAAAAATGGTGGAGGCGGCACGCACATACAATGTGCGTTTGATTGAGGGGCTCATGTTCCGCTCTCATCCGCAAAATGTACGGGCAGTGGAATGTATACAAGAAGGCGCGTTGGGAGAACTTTTACATTTTGAGGGATGCTTTGCTTTTGCCATGCCCGGGAAAGAGACGAATATGCTGAAAAAAGAAGTAGGAGGGGGAGTATTGAATTATTGCGGCGTGTATCCCATAGCCGCGAGCCGCATGGTATTTGGGGAAGAGCCCGTACGCGTGTTTTGCACGTTGAAGATTGACCCGGAGACCGGAGTGGATACCGAGGCGCGTGTATGGCTTGAATTTCCCGGAGGAAAAGTTGCGTTTGCGTCCTCTTATTTTGGAAGTTATTATCAATCAACGTATGGTGTCCTCGGAACCAAGGCGCACATAAAAATGAAAAGGGCCTATGCCGTGCCAAGCACCATGGAAACGAAAATGTTTTTGGATAGGGACGACAAGGTGGAAGAAATTGTTTTTCCGCCCGCAGACCATTTTCGCCTGATGATTGACGATTTTTGTGAAGAAATCGCGAACGGCAAGGCAGGTGAGAAAAAATATGAAGAAGACGTGCTCGCGCAGGCGCGGGTACTTGAGGCGGCGAGGAGGTCGCATCTCGAACATAGGGTTGTGTTACTTCGGGAGATACAATAAAAATTCATGCTTGATGTTGTAATGCCGGTTTACAATGAGGGCGAAAATATCGGAGACGCGCTCCGCGCTTTGAAGAAGTATGTCAAAGCCCCGATTCGGGTTTGTATCGTGTATGATTTTGACGAGGACAACACTCTGCCCGCGGTGCGGAACATGGAAGATTTGGGGTTTGAAATTAAACTCGTAAAAAACAGAACGAAGGGCGCGCACGAGGCCATTATGACGGGATTCGAGGCAAGCGATGGAGAGGCGGTTGTGATTTATCCGGCGGACGAGTCGTACAATGCCGGAATTATTGACCCCATGTACGAAAAATTCAAAGAGGGCAATGAGCTGGTTGTGGCAAGCAGATTTATGAAGGGCGGGGGGATGAAGGGCGGGCCGAGAATTAAATCCATACTCGTCATAGTCGCCTCAAAAATTCTCAAGTGGTTTGTGGGACTTCCGGCAAGCGACGCGACCTATGGTATGCGTCTCATGTCGAAAAAACTTTTGGACGCGGTGGAAATCGAATCGACCGCGGGCTGGACGTACGCGCTTGAACTCCTTGTGAAATGCCACCGCCTACGGTGGAGAGTGGGGGAGGTGCCGGCAAAATGGTACAGGAGAGAAAAAGGCACAAGCCGTTTTAATCTGAAGAAGTGGCTGCCGTTGTATCTCCGGTGGTTTTTCTACGCCCTTCAAACCACCTACTTGCGCAAGGGTCCGGAGACGGTGAAAAGAAAATAACCAATATCTTATGTATATGTATCTAGACATCGTCATTCCGGTATATAACGAGGGTGAAAATATTTTGGAATTGTTTCGCGCGTTTGAAAAAGAGGTGAGAACCTCGTTTCGAGTATTTGTGTGCTACGATTTTGACGAGGATACTACTCTTGAGGCAATTCGAGCCAATACATTTTCTTTTGAAATTATATTAGTAAAGAACCCGGGTACGGGAGTGTTCTCCGCAATTACAGCCGGACTGGAGAAAACAAACGCGTCCGCGGTGCTTGTGTTTGGCGCGGATGAGGCGAATAACGCCGGCATAATTGACGGAATGTTCGCGAAACTCCGGGAGGGGAACGAGCTTGTGGTGGCGAGTCGGCTTATGAAAGGCGGGGAGATGAGGGGCGGGCCGAAATTAAAGTCGTGTATTGTGCGGCTTGGTTCATTTTTACTCCATCGCTTCGCGGGAGTCCCGTCAACGGACGCGACGTATGCGTGGAGGATGTTTCGAAGGCGCGTTCTTGATACGCTCGAGCTTGAATCTACGGCCGGGTTTACCTATGCTATCGAGATCCTCGTGAAATGCCATCGCCTGCGGTGGCCGGTGGCCGAAGTTCCGGCGCGGTGGCTCATGCGGGCCCATGGACAAAGCCGCTTTACCCTCAAAAAATGGTTTCCACATTATGCTCGATGGTTTTTCTACGCATTGGGAACCACGTATTTGCGGAAAGGACCAACCACCGTAAAAATAAAAGACCGATAGAATTGATTGAAAATTACATGAATAACCAAACATCAAAAGCCGTTACCGAGTGCCAGGTTTGCGGACACGCGCCACTTGAATCAATTTTATTTTTGGGATATTTGCCGCCGGTTAATGATTTCCACCCGATTGGAGAACGGCCGAAAGAAGAGCCCAGTTATCCGGCGGAAATCGTCTCGTGCTCCACGTGCCACCTTGTACAATCCGGTCTTATTGTGGCTCCGGAGATTATTTTCCCGCCCTCGTATCCCTACACTTCCTCGACCACAAAGGCGCTCCGCGACAACTTTTCGGAACTTTACCGCGAGTGCGTTTCCATGTTTCCGCTCGGGGCCGAGGACTTGGTCGTGGATATCGGCTCGAATGACGGGAACCTCCTTTCCAATTTTAAGGATAATCACAACGTCCTTGGCGTTACTCCGGAAGACATGGGGAAAATCGCGATTGAACGGGGGATTCCGACCATTCTCGACTACTTTTCGAAAGAAGTGGCGGCCCGCGTCGCGAAAGAGTACGGAAAGGCGAAAATTGTGACGGCGACAAATGTGTTTGCCCACATGGACAATGTGAATGAGGCGATGGATTCGATTCTCACGATTCTGGACGACAAAGGAATTTTTGTGGCGGAAAATCATTATCTTTCGCCGCTTATCGAGATGAATCAGTTTGACGTGATTTACCACGAGCATCTCCGGTATTATTCTTTGCATAGTTTGAAGTATCTTTTGGAAGCGCATGGTATGGAAATAATTCACGCGAAGGAGATTCCGACCCACGCGGGTTCCATACGGACGTATGCCGCGAGAAAGGGAATGTATCCGGTAAAAGAAACGGTTTTACCTATGCTTCAAAAAGAAGAGAGCACGGTTCTCGATAAAGAGAATCTCGAAGCATTCAAAAAAAGAGTGGTTTTGGTAAAGCTCGAGCTCATGGCCCTTCTTCGGGACATCAAAAAAGCCGGGGGACGGGTCTATGGCGTTGGCGCCCCCTCGCGCGGCACCACGCTTATAAACTATGTCGGGATTGACGAGGGCATTGTGGATTGCACCCTTGAAATCAAGGGCTCGCACAAAATGGACAAGTACGTTCCCGGAACACTCATTCCGGTTCTCGAAGAATCAAAGCTTTTTTTGGACCAGCCCGAATACGCCCTACTTTTTTCCTGGAATATCGCGGATACCCTCATGGAAAAGTTGAAAGAAAAGGGATTTAAGGGAAAGTTTATTGTCCCTTTGCCGCACCCGCGAGTCATTTGATTTTACCTGCCTCTCTTGATATACATAAGGGACTATGGAAAGGAAATTTGACCTATGCGTCATAGGGGGAGCGGGACACGTGGGCCTGCCGCTCGGCGTTGTATTCGCGAATAGCGGCGTCAAAACCGCGCTTTTGGATATCAATAAAGACGCGCTCGAAAAAATTCGCTCGGGGCAATTTCCCTTTAAAGAAAAAGGCGGAGATGAGGCGCTCCGGGCGGCGCTTGAAAAAGGAACTCTATTTCCGACCGACACCGCGGAAACGATAGGCGAGGCGGAATTTGTTTTGGTTGTTCTGGGGACTCCGATTGATGAATACTTGAGCCCGGAGTTTGGCGGTATCATGCAAGCGCTCGACGGCTACATAGAACATTTTAGAGACGGGCAAATCGTAATTTTACGGAGCACGGTCTACCCGGGCACGACTGAGAAAATACAAAGTTATTTTTTGGAGAGGGGGAAGGAGGTGAAAGTCGCCTTTTGTCCGGAGCGCATCACCCAAGGGTATGCCATCGAAGAAACAAAAGTTTTGCCGCAAATCGTATCCGCCTTTGACGAGGAAACGCTTGGCAAGGTTTCGGACCTTTTTCGAAAAATCACTTCCGCGAAAATTATTTCGGTAGCGCCCATAGAGGCCGAGCTCGCGAAACTTTTCACGAACGCCTGGCGCTATATCCGATTCGCGGTGCCAAACCAGTTTTTTATGATAGCCGAGGAGCACGGATTGCATTACGGAAACATTGAACGCGCCATGAAGGAGGATTACGCGAGGAATCAAGACCTGCCTTCTCCGGGATTCGCGGCCGGGCCCTGCCTTCTGAAAGATACGATGCAGCTCGCGGCTTTTACGAACAACAATTTTTGGCTTGGACACGCGGCCATGCTTGTGAATCAGGGCCTGGTAAACCATGTGATAGAGGGCCTGAAACGGAAATACTCGAATTCTCTAAAGGATAAGACCGTGGGTATCCTTGGTATGGCCTTCAAGGCCGGGAGCGATGACCACCGCGATTCGCTCTCGTATAAACTGCAGAAAATAGCCCACGTAGAATGCAGGGCGGTTCTCTGCACCGACCCGCACGTGAAACACGAGGACTTTGTTTCTGTGGAGCACGTCTTAAAGCACGCCGATATCGTGATTCTTGCCGCGCCACACACGGAGTACACGAGCATAAACCCCAAAGACCATCCGCACGTTCACTTTGTCGATATCTGGAATTTCTGGAAAAAATAAAATTGAAAATTTTATGAAAATTTTGATAACAGGCGGAGCAGGTTTTATCGGTTATCACCTGGCAAAACATTTTTTGGCCATACAAGAAGATGTCGAGCTGGTTCTCGTGGATAATCTTCAGAGGGGGAAGATAGACGAGGATTTCCAAAAAATTTTGGACGACACGCGGGTGAAGTTTTTACCGCTCGACCTCACGGACGCGAACTCCTACAAAGAATTGGGAAACGGGTATAGCCACGTGTATCATTTGGCCGCGGTAAACGGCACCAAGGCGTTTTATGAAATGCCGCACGAGGTCCTTCGTATAAACACTCTCTCCCTTATTTATATGCTTGAATGGTTCCGCAAAGAAAATATCAAGGGGAAGTTTTGTTTCGCGGCCTCAAACGAGGCATACGCCGGAGGCCTTTCCGCGTTTGGAATGCTTCCGATTCCCACTCCCGAAAACGTGCCGCTTGTCATTGAGGATACCTACAATCCCCGCTGGTCGTATGCCGCGACCAAAATTATCGGAGAACTTTTCGTGATACACTACGCGAAGATGTACAATTTCCGCGCGCTTCTCGTCCGTCCCCACAATTTCTACGGGCCTCGCGCGGGATATAAGGGCCACGTGATACCGGACTTTTGCGAGCGCATCGCGGCGCGTACCGACCCGTTTCCGATGTATGGCGCGGATAATACGCGGACATTTTGTTATATCGAAGACGCGGTTCGCGCCATACAGATGCTTATGGACTGCGTGAAAACCGATGGACAGCCGATTGAAACCGTGCACATCGGCGATTTTGAAGAAATTACCATGAAAGAACTCGCGGAAACCATGTGCGAAGTGGTGGGCTGGAAGCCAAACTCGTTTGATATACAGATGAACCCGCCCGGGAGCACGAAGCGACGTCTCGCGGACGTGACAAAACTTCAGAGTATGGTGGATTGGAAGCCGGAGGTGTCGCTCCGAGCGGGACTCAAAATTACGTACGATTGGTATCTCGCGCACCCCGTTGGGTAGAGGTAAAAAATACGCACACGTTGTCCTCGCCGGTTCTTTGTGTTTCTTTGTAGCCGAGTTTTTGGATGTCATCTAAAAGACCCATGGTTTCTTTTCGGACTTCAATCATGAGGCCCGGGCGGTAGCGCTCGAGGATTCTCCGTGCTCCGGCAATAATGGCGTCCTCGGCTCCGTCCACGTCAATTTTAATAAAGTCGGGCCGAAGTCCGGTTCGTTCCACAAACTCATCCATGGCGTTGCCGTGAGGTTCTGTTATGATGGAAAGATTTTCGCGGCGCGCCGTTTTCTCGATAACTTTTGTAAGCTCCTTTTTCGGCTCAAAAGCGGCAACCTGCATTCCCCACGACGAGGCGACATAGCTCCAGTAGCCGATATGCGCCCCTACGTCAAAAAATACTTTTTTACCGCGACAAGATTCTCGCGCGACACGTACGAGTTCTTCTTCGTAATACAGGCGGCCCTTGTGGACTCGCCCTCCTCCAATACATAGGCCGTATACATGTGGGTTGTGAATCGGAATTTTTATATCGGTCTCTTCCACAAACACAGATGAGGAAAAAGGATGATGAATGTAGGAGAGAAGGAGGAGCCGCACGGAGTGGTATGCCCGTACGGCTGTAGGGAGGCGAAATTTCAAAAATTTTTTGATGCTCATTTTTCGCAGTGTATAATGCCGGATTTTTGAATTTCTTTGGCGATAAACGCGTGGCCGGATTCGTTGTAGTGCCCCTCTATGGGATGCCAGAAATCGCTTGTTTTCGTATAGGCCTTTTCCATTGGGGGCAGAAGGTCAACGAATGGGACGCCCTTCTTTTCCATGAATTTTTGGAGATTTTTCACATAGAGCGGAGGTTTTGGAAAGTAGTGGGGCCGTTCCGGAAGAAATACGAACGCAATGGGTATGTTTTTTTCTTTGGCAAGGGAAATTATGGTGGAAAGGAGACGCTCCACATGCGGTCCTATTTCCCCATATTCTTTTTCTTCGGCAGGCGCGGTGTTTATCCGGCGCAATACAGAGTGTTTGATTCGAGGAGCAACTACCTGGCGTAAAAAGGTGTACGTTTGGGAATACGAAAGCAGGCGTTTTATTTTTTGCCTAACGCTTTTTTGCGGCGCGAGGGCGCGAGGAGAATTCCGGAGAAATTGAGTAAGTTCCGGGTCTATCTTGGGATTCAACGAGGGCATTTCGTACCAGTCGTTTCCGGGCATATTCAGAGCGACGATAACCTGCCGGATATTTTTCAGATCGTTTTTCTTGAACATTTGTTTGAGATAATACGCGTAATGATTGAGCCCCGCGCCGGGTTTTCCGGCGTTTATGATTTGGCACGAGGCGTCTTCTGCCTCAAGAATACTGGGGTACGCTTCCTCATTTGAGACCGTAAATCCAAAGGTCATGGAGTCGCCGATAATAACGACTGAGGGCTTTTCGGGAGCGGTTTTTTCGCGTCGGAAGCCGAATTGGTCGGTTGTAATGCTCATGGTATATTCTTTGTACAAGTCAGTGATATTCTCGAGGCGCAGGTTCGGCCGTATTTCGACGGGTTTTTCCACCCCGTACCGATAGAGCTTCTCGTTTGGAGCCGTGTTTATTTTGTCGTAATATATGGTCTTTTGGGGGGCAACTTTGAAAATAAGAAATTCCAAAAAAATAAACCCGAGTACACCGGTTATAAAAAAAAGAATGAGTCCCTGAAGGATTTTTTTCTTTCGTGAATTCATGCGACTCATTGTAAGCCCTTTCGCAGCATAGGCGCAAGAATTGACCCGACCGCCAAAAGAGTGGCACAATTCGAGGATATGGCGGAGATACAATACCATTTGGCCGAAGATACGATAGACGAAAAAGATATTCGCGCTCTTATCGGGTGGCTCGAAGGGAATCCCCGGCTTACGAAGGGGCCTTGTACCGTTGAATTTGAAAAAAAGTGGAGTACATGGTGGGGGAGGGGGCACTCCGTATTCTGCAATTCCGGTTCCTCGGCAAATCTCCTTATGTATGACGCCCTCCTTCTTTCAAAAAAATTGAAGAACAAGAAAGTAATTGTTCCCGCGGCCGGCTGGCCTACGACGATTACACCGGCGATTCAGCTTGGGTTCGAGCCCATCATGTGCGAAGCGGACAAGGAAACATTCGGCATGGACGTGGAGTGTCTCGAACATTTGCTCGAGAAACATAATCCTGGCGCGGTTATTTTTGTCCAGATGCTCGGGGTGCCGCATCAGCAGATAGCGAAGATTCTCGCTTTGAAGGAACAATACGGATTCGTGCTTTTGGAAGACGCGTGCGCGGCGATGGGCGCTTCGTATCACGGACGGAAGGTCGGCACGTTCGGAGACATGGCGAGTTTTTCGCTCTACTTCGGCCATCAGCTCTCGACTATCGAGGGCGGGGTTGTATCCACGGACGACGCCGAGTTTAATGACTTGCTCCGTATGCTTCGGAGCCATGGATGGGGAAAGGATTTGCCCGAGTCCTCACATCAGAAACTTTTGAAACAATACGGAATTGATAATACCCATGAGCCCTTTATTTTTTACGAGCCCGGGTTCAATTTTCGTGGAACCGACCTGCAGGCATTCATCGGTATCGGGCAGCTGGATAAAATGGAGTGGCTTATTTCCCGCAGGAACGAAAATCACCTTTTGTATAAAAAACTTTTGGGAGAAAAACTGTACACTCAGAATTTTGACGCGGAAACCACGGTCTGCAGTATCCATTTTTGCGCGCTTGCCAAGGATTCCAAAGAACGCGTCGACATCGCCGACACATTGAAACAGCATGGCATCGAGACGCGTCTCTACACTGCCGGCAACCTTGGGCGCCACCCATTCTGGGCAAACCGGTATGGAGAGGCGCGTTTTCCGTGGGCGGACGAACTTTACGAACGGGGGTTTTTTCTTCCGAACCATCCTTCGCTTTCCACAAAAGACGTGGAGTATATTTCGGGTGTTGTGCGAAAGGTCGTCGGCTGATAGTATCACCAGTATGGAAAAAAGAGTGTTCCAAAAAGCCCTTATTACGGGCATTACCGGCTCCGGAGGCAGTTATCTCGCGGACTATATCGTGGAAAATCATCCCGAAACCGAGGTGCACGGCATTTCGCGCTGGCATAGCATGGCAACGGCAAAAAACCTGGAAGAAGTGAAAGAGAAGGTCGTGGTGCACGAATGCGACTTAAATGATGTAAGCGCCACGCTCCGCGTGTTAAAAGAAGTAAAACCGGACGTGATTTTTCATCTCGCGGCGCACGCGAATGTGAAGGCCTCGTTCACAAATCCGCTTTCGAGCATGCAAAATAACGTAATGAGCTCGGCAAACCTTTTGGAGGCCGTGCGTCTCGCGGAAATTTCTCCGGTCATTCAAATCTGCTCAACCTCGGAAGTGTATGGACAGGTGGACCCAAAAAACGTGCCGATTACCGAGGAGTGCCCTCTGGTCCCCGGAAACCCGTACGCGGTTTCAAAAACCGCGGCTGACCTTCTCGGATTCGTGTATTTCCGAAGTTATGGAATGAAAATAATCCGGACACGGATGTTCGCGTATCTGAATCCGCGGAGGGATGACCTTTTTGCGAGCGCGTGGGCGCGTCAGGTGGCGCGCATTGAAGCGGGGCTCCAAAAAGAACTTCTGCATGGGAACCTCGATTCCACGCGGACGCTTATTGACGTGCGGGACGCCATGGAGTCGTATTGGGTTGCCGCGGAATGTTGCGAATTCGGGGAGGCGTATAATATCGGAGGCCCTACCGTCATAAAGATTGGGGACTTCTTGGAGATTTTGAAAACAAAGGCGAACGTAGAAATTCCAAGCAGGGTGGACTCCGCGCTTCTTCGGCCCGCGGATGTAACGCTCCAAATTCCGGATATTACGAAATTTACCAAGGCGACCGGATGGAAACCAAAATATAGTTTTGAAGAAAGCGTGGAATATCTTTTGGCGTACTGGAGAGAAAAAGTGGGATGCGAAATTTCTAATTTCTAATTTCTAATTACTATTATGAAGATATTGGTAACAGGCGGGGCGGGATATATCGGCTCCATCCTTGTGCCGGAACTTTTGCGCGCCGGACATGAAGTAACCGTGCTCGATAATTTTATGTACGGGCAGATGTCCTTGCTCGACCTTTGCTTTTATCCGACTCTCCATGTGGTCCGAGGGGACGCGCGCAACGAAACACTTCTTTTGGAATGTATGAAGGATGTCGAGTTTATCTTTCCGCTCGCGGCAATTGTGGGCATGGGCGCCTGCGATAAAGACCCTCTGCTTGCCACAACTACCAATCTGGAAGCAATAAAATTTATATTGAAACTCCGGAAGCCCGGACAGAAAATTATTTTTCCGAATACGAACAGCGGATACGGAGTGGGCAAAGAGGACGCGTATTGCGACGAAACGACTCCCTTGAATCCGATTTCACTCTATGGCCGCACAAAAGTCGAGGCGGAGCGGGCAGTGCTCGAGGCAGGCGAGGCGATTACGTTTCGCATCGCGACCGTGTTCGGCATGAGTCCGCGCATGAGGTTTGACCTCCTTGTGAATGACTTTGTGTACAAGGCGCTTACCGATAAGTCCGTTGTGCTTTTTGAGGCGGATTTTCAGAGAAATTATATCCATGTCCGCGATGTCGCGCTCGCGTTTATCCATGCCATGGAACATTTCGAAGCAATGAAAAATGAGTCATATAACGTGGGGCTCTCGAGCGCGAATATGACGAAAAAAGAACTTTGTAAGGTCATCCAGAAGCATATACCCGATTTCGTGTATTTGGAGTCCGAGATAGGGAAGGACCTTGACCAGAGGAACTATGTGGTGAACAACGAAAAAATCGAGCGTACGGGGTTTCAGCCCGCCATTTCTCTTGAAGAAGGAATTAAGGAAATTATAAAAGGGAACCAAATTTTGCGGAGAAACGTATTCACGAATTTATAGGCGCATGGAAAACGATTTACCTCTCGTCAGTATTTGGATACCTGTTTTCAATGGCGGTTCCTTAATATGGAAAGCGCTGGAAAGCGCGCTCCATCAAACCTATCCGAATATAGAAGTCGTCGTGTTTGATGATGCCTCAACCGATAACACGAAAGACGTGGTGGAAGAGTACGCGAGGCGCGACTCAAGAATAAAGTATTTTAGAACGGAAAAAAATATCGGAGTAAACAGAAGCTTTCCCCGGATATTGGAACGCTGTTCCGGAGAGTTTGCCATCTTTCTTTGCTGTGACGATTGGCTTTCTCGCCAGTATATAGAAGAGTGCGTGCGGCTTTTCAAGGAGAATCCTCGGACGGCGGTCGTGACGGGCAGGGTCTGGAGTATTGTGGAGACAGGCGGGGGCTGGAATTTTACGCGAGAGCCGAAGCCCGGGAGCGGGGTGTATTCGCGCGACTGGTTCGGAAAAAACGCGTACAGGAATTTTACGACCTCCATGATTATTTTAGGGATGGCTCGGACAAAAGATTTTCTTCGCGCCGTACGCGAGTTAAACGAGATTATAGACAATCCGCCGGCGGACATTGATCATGAATTGCGCGAGCTTATGAAGTATGATTATGGATGTCAGGCGATTATCTGTCCAAAAGTCGTTGCTTCGTATGATTTGTTTTGCGTCGCGGAGCGCGCGGTGCTTCTGAAGACCGAAAATTCCCTGGAGCACTACATGGAAACAAAGGGTTCCATGAAGCCGAGCGCGAAATTCGGGCTTTTACACAATGATACCGCGAAAGGAATCTTGAAGTTTTACGGAGTGGACAGGAAGCTCCACGACATCTCGTTCAAAGAGAGCTGGAGCGCGTATCTTTCAACCATGAGAATTTTTTTCGGGCAGGAGGCGTTCGCGACGATTGTAACGGAAGGTCTGCGGCAGCGCTTTTCTCGCTCGTTTTGGAAGGAGTTTCAGCCGGCGCGCGACCTCAAAGAATTTTTCGCGGGGTATTCGTGGCGGGAAAAAGCGATGTCCGTATGTTTCGTTATTCCGCGCCTCCTTTCACGATACGCGGCTCTGATACGGAAGAAGGCGCGCAAGCCAGCGAAACCGGATATGTACAAGAGTGAATATTTTTTGAACAGCGAAAAAAAATTTGCCGTCTAAATTTTTTATGCCTACCTCACTGGAACTCTACAATACGCTTTACCTTATACGGGCCGCGGAAGAAGGGATTCGGAAGTATTATTCTGAAAATGAGATGAAGACACCCATGCATATGTCCATGGGGAGCGAGGCCGTGGTCGTGGGAGTCCTCTCGGCCTTACAAAAGAATGACGAGATATTCGGTACCTATCGGAGCCATGCCCTCTACCTCGCGAAAACCGGAGACACGGACCAGTTTTTCGCGGAGATGTACGGAAAGGCGACGGGCGGCGCGAAAGGGAAGGCGGGCTCCATGCATCTCTCCGCGCCGGAGAGGGGATTTTTGGGAACTTCGGCGGTTGTGGGTACGACAATTCCAATCGCCGCCGGCGCCGCTTTCGCGAACAAAAGAGCGAAGAACAAAAAAATGACAGCGGTATTTTTCGGAGAAGGCGCGATGGATGAAGGAGTATTTTGGGAAACTATAAACATGGCAAGCTTGTGGAAGTTGCCGCTTCTTTTTGTGTGCGAAGACAATGGTTTGGCAATCCATACGCCCGCCTCGGAGCGGCAGGGGCACGGACCTATTGAAAAAATTATTTCCCAATTTGATTTTCAGATAGCGACCTCCGAATCAACGGACGTGGAGCGTATCATGGCGCGCGCGAAGGACGTGCTCCAAAAAATGGCGCGCACGAAGGAACCCGGTTTTCTGCGTCTGAAGTATTATCGGTATTTGGAACATGTGGGAGTGAATTATGATTTTGACGCCGGATACCGCGCGAAAGCCGAGTTTGACGCATGGTCCAAAAAAGACCCGATTCTTTTGCAGAAAAAAAGGTGTATCCGAAAAGGGATTCCAGCGTCTCGTCTCGCGGAGAGTGAAAAGCGGATATGTAAAAAAATTGAACAAAGCATCCGACTCGCGAAGCAAGCCCCATTCGCGAAGGAAGGGGAAACATATACGGACGTATTCGCGTAAAGGAAACATATGAAACGCCTTATTACATACGAAGCCGCCATAAACGAGGCATTGCACGAAGAAATGCAAATGGACCCGAGGGTGTTTGTGTATGGAATCGACGTGGCGGACCATAAACGTACTTTTGGCACGGGTATTGGCATATTGGAGAAATTCGGCGCGGAAAGGTTTTTTAGCGCGCCTCTTTCGGAAGAAGCGCTTACGGGATTTGGGCTTGGGGCGGCGATAAACGGCCTTCGTCCGATTCTTACGCATATCCGGGTGGACTTCATGCTTCTTGCGATGAATCAGCTCGTGAATATGGTCGCGACGCACACATACGGAACCGGAGGGAAAGTAAAAGTCCCCCTGACCATCCGTGCCGTGATCGGCCGGGGGTGGGGACAGGGGTTTCAGCATTCAAAAAGTTTACAGTCGTTTTTTGCCCACATACCCGGTCTAAAAGTCGTGATGCCCACAACTCCGTATGACGCGAAGGGGCTTTTGAAGGCGGCAATCCGGGATGATGCTCCGGTTATTGTGCTTGAGCACCGATGGCTGTATAAACAAAAAGGAGAGGTGCCGAAGGAAGATTATATAGTCCCCATCGGCTCTTCGAATGTACTGAGGAAAGGGAAAGACATTACCATTGTCGCCACTTCGTGGATGAACGTGGAGGCCGCGCATGCCGCGGATATTCTCGAGAGAGAGAGGGGAATAGAAGCCGAGATTATCGACCCGCGAACGATTTCGCCGCTTCATGATGAACCGATTTTTCGTTCAGTCGGGAAGACGGGGCATTGTATTGTCGCGGATTATGATTGGGCAAATTGCGGATTTAGCGCCGAGGTCGCGGCGCGTGTTTCGGAGGCCTGCTACGGAGTATTGAAGTCGCCGGTTCGGCGAATCGCTTTTCCGGAAACGCACTGCCCGACCACTCGGCCATTGGAAAACATCTTTTACCCGAACGCGAAGGATATCGTGCGCGCGGCAGAAAAATCTTTGAACCTCCGGCCCATAGACCTTTCCAAGGAAAATTTTTATAGTCATGAGCATACATTTACCGGGCCATTTTAATTATGAACTCTTTTCAACATAAAAAAGTTCTCGTAACCGGAGGAACGGGGCTTATCGGCAGGCCGCTTTGTCGGATGCTCGTGGACGGGGGAGCGAATGTGCGCGTCGTGTCTCTGGATGCTCCGGAACGGGCGCATCAAAAATCGGAGTTTTTGCGGCTGGACCTTACGAACTTTGATAATTGCGTGAAGGCGTGCGAGGGCATGGAAATCGTCTTTCATCTCGCGGGAATCAAGGGTTCGCCCAAGATGGCGAAAGAAAAACCGGCGAGTTTTTTCGTGCCTACGATTCTTTTTAATACCAATATGATGGAAGCGGCGCGGCGTTCCGAGGTTCAGTGGTTTCTTTACACAAGCACTGTCGGCGTGTACGCTCCGGCCGAAGTGTTTCATGAAGATGACGTGTGGAAGACCTTTCCTTCGGACAACGACAAGTTCGCGGGATGGGCAAAGCGTATGGGGGAATTGCAGGCCGAAGCGTATGGAATCCAGTACGGCAAGAAAAATATATCCATTGTGCGGCCCGCGAACGTGTATGGGCCGTACGACAATTTTGACCCGGAAAATGCCATGGTCATACCCTCGCTTATACGGAGGGCACTCGACGGAGAGAATCCTCTTACGGTGTGGGGCGATGGAACTCCTGTTCGGGATTTCATCCACGCGGAAGATGTGGCGCGGGGTATGCTTCTCGCGGTTCAACGAGGCATAACCGAGCCGGTGAATCTTGGTAGCGGAGAAGGATGCTCTATCAAAGAAATTGTCGAGATTATCGTAGGGAATATGGAGCACAAACCGGAAATCGTATGGGACACTTTAAAGCCCTCGGGAGACAGGAAGCGACTCATGGATATTTCTCGCGCTCGTTCGTTCGGGTTCGAGCCGACAATTTCCATTGAAGTAGGAGTACGGGGAGCCATGGAATGGTATCGGGAAAATAAGGGAATAATCGAAAAAAGATATAACGTGTTTCGAGAAGAAAAATGAAGGATTCTATATTCATTACCGGAGGAAGCCACGGCATCGGCAGGGAGCTCGCGCGGGTTTTTGCCGACCGCGGGCACAGAGTCGTTATCCACGGCAGGAATAGAGAGAGGTTAAAAAAATTGCGGGATGAGCTTGCGGGGCGAGGAGGAACATGCGGAGTGGTCGTCGGGGATATACGGGGGGGGAGGACAGAGAAGAATATTCTCGCGGCGCTCAAAAAATATGACATCTCGATTTTCGTGAATAACGCGGGAGTTGCCGGGGAGGGGTCCATCTGGCGCATCTCGGTTCCGGAGATTCGGGAGGCCCTGGAAACGAACCTCGTAGCTCCCATAAACATTACGAAGCGGATATATCCGTTTTTTCGGAAGAAGGGCGGGGGAATTATCGTGAACATAAATTCCATCGCCGGGCTCGAGGCGCAGACGGCTCGTCCGGTATACTGCGCCACAAAGTGGGGACTTCGAGGGTTTACTCTTGCTCTTGGGGAAGAGGCGAAAAAGGACAACATACGAATAGTAGGCGTGTATCCAAGCCGGGTACGGACTCGCCCCGAATTCACGTATGGCATGGAGCCCCGTGAATTGGCGGAAAAAGTGTATCATTGCGTCATGCGCACCAAAAAAACAGAATGTATAGTGGACAATCGTCCGAAAAAATATAAAAAGTATGGATAGAAAAAAAATTCTTATTTGCGGCGCCACCGGATTTATAGGAAGAAACATTATCGAAGCGTTCGCCGGAAGAGAAGATATGGAAGTGTATGGTACCTATTTTCGGTCCGAACCCTTCGATTGCCCGGGGGTTGTTTTCGTGCGGGCGGACTTACAAAATAAAGAAGAAGTGGACAAGGCAGTCGCGGGGAAAGACATCATTATTCAGGCGGCCGCGACCACTTCCGGAGCAAAAGACATTGTCACGAAGCCGTATATTCACGTAACCGATAACGCGGTTATGAATTCGCTTATTTTTCGCTCGGCGTATGAGCATGGAGTTTCTCATGTTGTTTTTTTCAGTTGTAGCGTCATGTACCAGCCGTCCGATACGCCGGTACAAGAAGAGGATTTTGACGCGAACGCGGAGCTCTATAAGAGTTATTTCGGAGTAGGGTGGACAAAGATATACATTGAAAAAATGTGTGAATTCTATTCGCGAATCGGAAAGACGAAATACACGGTAATTCGCCATTCCAATATCTACGGCCCCCATGACAAATATGATTTGGAAAAGTCGCATGTATTTGGAGCAACGGTCACAAAAGTCATGACGGCGGAAGACGGGAAGATTGTGGTCTGGGGTACGGGCGAAGAAGAGCGAGACCTTCTCTACGTCTCCGACCTTGTTCGTTTCGTGGAGGTCGCGCTCGAGAAGCAGGAAGACGCGTTCAAACTCTACAACGCGGGGATGGGAAGGTCCGTATCTATTCGTGAACTGGCGCAAAAAATAATCGCTCATTCCGGAAGAGATATACGGATAGAATACGATACCTCCAAACCGACGATACCAACAAAACTTGCGCTCGATTCTTCCAGGGCAAAACGCGAACTCGGATGGGAGCCAAGCATCTCCCTTGATGAAGGTATCCGAAAAACGCTAGAGTGGTACAAAACATATGAAGCGTAAAAGAGCGGCAACAAACGGAAAACAAGCAGAGATGCTGGAGAGCGAGCTCGTGCGGAAGCACGCGAAACTCGTCGCCGGAATTCGGCAGGACCATAGGGAAAAAAGAAAGGAGGGCGGAGGGCATCACGACCTTTTTCATGCCATTCGGGTCGCGAGGACCGCGCTTTGCATCGCGCCGGACGAGGAAACCGCGCGTCTCGCGTGGCTTGCGGGCATACTTCATAATACGGACCGCCTGTTCGGGAAAAAACAAACCGAAAAAAAATTGCGCGCTCATTTGAAGGACGTCCGGCTGGATGAGGCGGAAAAAGAAAAAATTATAAACGCGGTATTGGAGCACGATACGCCGAACAACTCGAAAGATGGTCTTGTGACAATTATTTTGAAAGACGCGGACAGAATCGCGGATGCCGGGGCAATGCAGCTTATGCGCGGAACCCAGTGGTTTTCCGGACTTCCAATATGTCTTTTAGGTGAGCCCGGGAAGTATAGCGGAGCGAAATTTCCGAACGCGAAGGTGGTGACCGACGTTATCTATTGGTTTCTCGAGTGGGAGAGCCATCCGAAATTTCGCCTTCGCCTCCCCAAGGCGAAAAAGCTCGCGAAGCCGGGATTCGATTTTTTGCGAAGCGCTCTGAAAGACATTCGGCGCCAGCAAGAAGCAATAGGAATGTATCCTGTGCCGCGAGCGGTGAAAAAAATCATAGGGGATTACACAAACTAATACCATGGTTATTACTCGAACTCCATTTCGAATATCTTTTTTCGGCGGAGGGACCGACTATCCCGCGTGGTTTGAGGAGCACGGAGGAGCAGTGGTTTCAACTTCAATCGATAAATATTGCCACGTGAGCGCTCGGTACTTGCCGCCTTTTTTTGAACACGAATCAAGAATAGCGTATTCAAAGGTGGAACTCGTAAAAACGAAAGAAGAAATCGAGCATCCCGTCGTGCGGGAAGTGTTGAAATTTGTGGGTGTGAAAAAAGGAGTTGAAATTCACAATTTTAACGACCTTCCGGCGCGTTCGGGTATCGGCTCAAGTTCGTCCTTTACCGTGGGGATTCTTCAGGCCCTTCGAGCGCTTCTGGGGGAGCGTCCCGATAAAAAAGAACTCGCTCTTCAGGCGATACACGTGGAACAGGAACTTTTGAAAGAGAACGTGGGGTGCCAAGACCAAGTCGCCGCCGCCTTCGGAGGATTGAATAAAATTACGTTTGGCGGTTCGGAAAAAATTAATGTTGAACCGCTTGGGCTGGAGCCGGAAAGACAAAAGGCGTTCGAGAGCCACCTCATGCTTTTTTTTACGGGAATGTCCCGAAACGCTTCGGAAGTAGCGGCCGAACAGGTAAAAAATATTCCGAAAAAAACAATGGATTTGAACCGGATGTTTGAAATGGTTGAAGAATCCATACGCATACTGAAGGGGGGCGACCTGGATGATTTCGGAAGGTTACTTCATGAGACATGGAAGCTGAAGAGAGGGCTTTCCTCCCAAATTACAAACTCTTCCATAGACACTATATATGAGGCCGGGAAAAAAGCGGGAGCCCTTGGGGGAAAACTTTTGGGTGCCGGAGGCGGAGGATTTATGCTCTTTTTCGTTCCCCCGGAGCGCCAAGAGCAGGTCAAGAAAGAATTGAAAGGATTTCTGCACATACCGTTTTGTTTTGACAATGAAGGGAGTCGGGTGATATATAGACAGACATGAAAAACACAAAAGTATGAAGGCAATCATTCAGGCCGGAGGAGAGGGAACGCGCCTCCGGCCCATTACATACGAAATCCCAAAACCCCTTATTCCGGTTAGAAAGCGGCCTGTTATAGGGCATCTTATTGATTTATTGCGAAGGCATGGCGTGCGGGAAATCGCCGTTATCATCGCGAGGAAACATACGGAGGATTTTGA
Organism: Patescibacteria group bacterium; assembly: GCA_038061335.1. GTDB lineage: Bacteria > Patescibacteriota > Minisyncoccia > UBA6257 > GWB1-50-10 > JAUYPG01. The sequence goes on from JBBTZM010000082.1 coordinate 22,790, forward strand.
GGCGTGGCTTCTGCGGGAGCCGGAAGAAACGAGAAAAAGCGTGCGGCTCGTCGTGGAGGAGAGGCCTTCGGGCACGTTTGGCTGGGTGCGGAATTTGAAAGAATGGCTTGGGAACGAATCTTTTATCGTGGTAAACGGAGACACGCTTCTTGACCTCGATGTGCGGAAACTCGTGGAATTTCATGGAGGACACGGAAAGACCGGAACCATTGCCTTAACTCGCGTACCGGACCCGAAGCAATATGGGGTGGCTCTTTTGGAGGGCGAGCGAATCGCGGGATTTCTGTATAATCCGGAGAATCCGGCGTCGGATTTTATCTCCGCGGGATTCCACATATTTACGCCCGACGTGTTTCGGCACGATACCGGAGAAGACGTCCTCATGATAGACGACCACCTCCTCCCTCGGCTTATCGAAGAGGGCGAGCTGATGGGGAAGCACATCGAAGGAACGCGGTGTTACGATTGCGGCACCCTCGAGAGGTGGGAAAAGGCGATAAAGGAATGGTGATCTTAAATTACTAATTTCTAATTACTAATTTCTAATTTTGATATGAATATATTAGTAACAGGTGGTCTTGGCTCCATAGGCCACATACTTTGTAAACGATTGCTCAAAGAGGGCCATGGAGTCATTATCGTGGACGACTGCTCCGTGGGGCGGAAAGAGTTCTTGGAAGAACTTTCGGGCGCGACATTCTACGAGGCAAGCGTCGCGGATTACGAGGCATTTGAAAAGGCGTTTGCCGAAAACACGATAGACGCGGTGGTCCACCTCGCGGCAAAACATTATATCCCGTACTGCGAAAAACACCCGAAGAAAACAACCGACATAAACGTGGGAGGAACATTGAACACTCTTCTTTTGATGCGGCAATACGGCGTGCCGCGCATTATACTTGCCTCGACTTCCTCGGTGTACAAACCGGAAACGCGGGCATATAGAGAAGACGACGCCATAGAACCCGTACATGTATACGGCGTTTCAAAACTTCTCGCCGAGGAAGCGGTACAATGGTACGCGCGCGGATTCGGCTTTACGTACTCGATTTTGAGGTTTTTTAACGTGTACGGCACGGACGACCTTGTGCCCCACGTCATACCGGAAATTCTCGCGCAGGCGCGCGCCTCGGATACGATACAAGTGGGAAACCTTGAATCAAAACGGGATTTTATCCGCGCCGAAGACATCGTGGAGGCGATTATCCTCTGCCTCGCGAGCAAAGAAGCGGAAAACAAAATATATAACCTTGGCACCGGGAGAGCGCTGTCTATTCGGGAAGTGATTCGGGCCGCGAAAAAAGCGTCCGGCAAGGACTTAAAAATAGAAATTGTCGAATCGAAAAAGCGCGCCGTGGACCCGCCCGTGCTTTTGAGCGACAATTCGAAGATACGGCAAGAACTCGGCTGGGAGCCGGGAAGGGAATTTGATTTGAAGGAAATATACGAAAAAACAAAATTCTGGCCGGTATATGAAAGATAAGAAATATGCATATTCTCTACATCGCCGCGGATACAAGCGCCCTTGGCGGCATCCAGCAATATAATAGAAAGGTGATTGCGGCGTTTGGCGCGCGGGGGGATAGAGTGAACCTTCTGGAATTGAAAGGCGGTAGTTCGCCCGCTAAATTTTTTTTTATCGTTCGGTGTGTGTTGGCCGCCCTTCTCATGCGGCCCAGCATGATTGTATGCGCGCACGTGAATTTTTCACCTATCGGCCTTTTTTTGAAAAACATATTCGGAATGAAATACGTCGTATTCACTCACGGCATTGACGTGTGGAATATAGAGGGCGTCCTGAAACGGAAGGCCTTCGGGGAGGCGAAAGTTATTACTGCCGTTGCCGAATTCACGCGAGACAAGATGCTCGCGCAAATGCCGGAGCTCAAAGATAAAATATATTTTTTGTACAATCCGGTGGACGGGAATCGATTTGTTCCAAAACCAAAATCGCCCAAGCTCGTTAAAAAATACGGGCTCGAAGGAAAAAAAGTGATTTTTACCATTGCGCGGCTTCTTGCCGCGGAAGGATATAAGGGATATGACCGCGTGATTCAGGCGATGCCGCGCGTATTGCACGGTGTGCCAAACGCCGTATATCTCTTGGGTGGAAAGGGAGATGACGCTCCCCGCGTGAAAAACCTTATCAAAAAAATGGGGCTCGAGGACAAGGTTATTATGGCCGGGTACGTGCCGGAAGAAGAGATTGTGGACTACTACAATCTCGCGGATGTATTTATCATGCCCTCGAAAGCCGAGGGCGCTCCGGCGGTGTATCTTGAGGCCCTCTCATGCGGCAAGCCGGTTATCGCGGGAAATAAAGACGGCTCCTCGACCCCGCTTCAGGGCGGGGAAGTCGGGCTTCTCATAGACCCCGATAATGGAGAAGAAATTGTTTCCGCGATTATTCGCGTATTAAAAGGCAAGGTGGACGCGCGTCTTTTGGACGGAGAATTTTTGAGGAGCAAAACGCTCGAGAAATTCGGGCTTTGGCGCTTTCCGGAAAAAATCGAAGGAATGCTGAAATTGTTTTTGACAGAGGAGCGGAGATGATATAATGTGAAAATTATGAAATTAAAAGCGTTCGTGAAGAAGGCCCTGAATTGGGGAAGCCCGGACAAGTATGTGCGGAAACTGCACGAAAAGAAGGCGTACCTCGACGCATACGCCGCGCACACCGACACCCGCGTTGCCGAGGGTGATTACCAAAGAGCAATCGGGGGTTCGTGGGACGAGATGGGGAAACTGCAGTTCGATTTTTTGGTGAAAAAGGGTCTGAAGCCGGAACACTCGATGCTCGATATCGGATGCGGCACGCTTCGGGGCGGGAGGCATTTTATCAAATACCTGAACTCGGGCAATTATACGGGATTTGATATTTCGGAAAAAGCCATTGAACGGGGGAGGCGCGTCCTGCAAGAGGAGGGCCTCGCGAACAAGAATCCGCGTCTTTTCGTCACCAAAGAAAAAAATTTGAAGTTTCATGAACTCGGCGGGAAGAAGTTCGATTTCATTCTTGCCCAATCGGTTTTGACCCATCTCCCGCCGGAGCCGATTGAAGAATGCTTTGAATACATCGGCAAGGTGATGAACGAAGGTGGTGTTTTTTACTTTACGTACTTTCAGGCCGAACGGTACAGGCACTTTTCCATAGAGGACTTTGAATATCCTTTTTCGCACTTTGAATCCTTGGGCAAGCAGTTTGGATTTGTAATAAACAATTGCTCAAGCGAGTATCCGCATCCGATAGGGCAGAAGATGGCAGAGGTAAAAAAGAGAGATGCCAAACTCTAAAATCGAAGCGCTCACAAAAGGCCCGAAGCACCACTTTTTCGGGTTTCACGACCTCTCCCCATGGGACGTCTCGGGCCGCTACGCGCTCGCCATGGAAACGGATTTTATTGACAGGCCGCCAAAAGCCGGGGACGCGGCGCGTATTTGCATAATAGACACGGAAAAAAATAATGAATTGCGGGTGGTTGCGGAAACGCGGGCCTGGAATTTTCATCAGGGGTGTCGAGCGCAGTGGCTTCCGGGCGCGCAGGGGGAAATTATATATAACGACTATGACAATGAAAAATTTATTTCAGTTATTCTTGACGTTAAAACAGGCGAAAAGAAAATCCTGCCGCATCCGATATACGCGATTCATCCAAGCGGGGAATTTGGGCTGGGAGTTGATTTTGTCCGCCTGCAGAAGTACGGCGGGTACGGCTACCGGTCAAATGTCGGCGAGGTTCGACCTCCCGGGGAGGTCGAACCTCAAGGCGGAATTTTTCGGGTGGA
>JBBTZM010000083.1:0-8143 GCA_038061335.1 Patescibacteria group bacterium
CTTCATACGCATCCTGGGGGACGCGATTTACGAAAAGAATGATGTTTTTTTTGTTCATACCGAAGGCGCGTCATTTCCACGTATGCCGTGTGTATGATGCGTGTGATGCATGGCTCCCGCATTGTATCTCACGCCTTCCTTCAACCGCAAGAGGACGGGTTGTTGCGTTCATCCCCCTCTTTGGTGTATTCTATAGACGCGTCAAACGCAGGATTCGAAATCAATAGTGGTATTTTTATTTGCGCCATGTTGCTTCGGGTCATAAAGGTCAATATATAGATAGCAAGATTCGAAGCAACATGGCAGATGATTATGGACGCGGTGACCGCCAGATGTACCAGGGCAACTGGACATGCAGTGAGTGCGGAGCCGCAATTACCGAACTTCCGTTCCAGCCAGACCCGAGCCGAGTAGGACACCTTCGTTGCCGCGAGTGCCACCGCAACCAGCGCCCCTCTTTCGGGAGAGGCGGAGGGGGCGGAGGAGGAGGCGGCGGCTTCCGCGGAGAGCGCAAGATGTTCCAGGGCAACTGGAAGTGCCAAGGATGCGGAGCGAAGATTACCGAGCTCCCGTTCGAGCCGGACCCGGATCGCGCGGACAACTTGAAGTGCCGCGACTGTTTCCGGAAAGGAAGAGAGTACTAAAAACTCAAAACCCAAAACCCCCGTACCGGGGGTTTTGGGTTTTTGTATATAATGAATTCATGCAACTTGATCCTGATCAACTTCGGGCAGTTGAGACGACCACGGGACCAGTTATTATTACGGCAGGCCCGGGAAGCGGCAAGACACGGATTTTGACCGAGCGTATCCTACGACTTATTGAAAATGGCGTAAAGCCCGAAAAAATTTTGGCGCTTACGTTTACTAATAAAGCCGCAGACGAAATGCGGAAACGCCTCGAGGGCCGGGGGGCTACCCTTCCTTATATTTCCACGTTCCACTCGCTTGCCTACGATATTTTATCGAAACACGGAGCGAGCGTGGGCGTTCCGGACATCCGGGCGGATTTTAAAAATAAAATTTTGGACTTTGATTCCCTACTTTCTCTTTTGAAAAAACTTTTCCTGGAGCACACGCGCGTATTAGAAGAGTACCAAAACCGGCTCTGCTTCATTTCCGTTGACGAATACCAGGACACAAACCCGGTTCAGGCGGATATCCTCCGGCTTCTCGGATCGAGCAACCAGAACGTATGCGTCATCGGGGACCCGAATCAGGCAATCTATGGATTTCGGGGCGCGACTCTTGAAAACTTTTTTTTGTTTGAAACACACTTCCCGAATCCCTTAAAAATTTCTCTTTCAAAAAACTATCGCTCCCATCCCTCGATTCATGCGGCGGCTCAATGTCTTTTTAATAAAGATACGGACCCCATCGGCCCTGAGGTCTCGATTACTTCCCTACCTTCGGACAAAGAAGAGATTTCCTACGTACTCCGCGAGGTAAAGCGCCTTATTGGCGGGCAGGATATGCGGGAAACGGACGCCGGGCTTTCGGGCGAATATCACGCCGGAGATATCGCGATACTCTATCGCCTGAAAGCCATTGGCAAGGAATTCGCGCGCGCGTTTTCATCCGCGGGCATTCCCTATCAGGTTGTGGGGGAGGAAAACTTTTTTGAACGGCCGGAGATTCGGGACGTCTTGAAACGTCTTCAGGCACGGAACTCTTCACAAAACCCCGCGGACGCGATCCGTGAAATTGTCCAAAAACAAGGCCTACGGAAAAAGTATGACGACGGCACCGAGCTCGGCTCCAAAAAATATGAAAACATTTTGCAACTCCAAACCATGGCGGCTCTGTACAATTCCATAGAATTGTTCCTTCGACATATTTTTCTTTCCCGGGCCGAGGACGCTCCGCTTCGGCAAGATGCCATAACTTTAATGACTGCCCACGCTTCTAAAGGCCTGGAATTCCCGGTGGTTTTTGTGGTGGGCGTTGAGGAAGGACTTTTCCCCTACGAACGAGCCAAGGATATAGCAGAAGAAAAACGCTTGCTTTACGTCGCCATGACGCGGGCAAAAAAGCGTTTGTACATTACGCACGCTGGACGTCGCATGCTTTTCGGAAAAATGTCGGAACGCGTGCCCTCACAATTTTTGGAAACCATCCCCGAACATTGCATTCCTAGAACAATTCTTCGTTCAAAGCCCCAAAAAAGTTCTTCCCAGAAACCTTTGCTATAACAAAGAATGGCGATTACGAATTCATTTCCGAATCGAATATGTAACTAAAGAGTTGCGGGAACAACGTTTCGTCTTCTGTCTGCCCTTCTGACGATCGTCAGGAAGGGCGAGAATTTCAGGACGACCACGTTGTGCCACAAGACAACTGGCGACTGCTTCAAAGTTTGTCTTGCCACACGCGATATCATCGCGGTCAGATTACTTTTCTGAAGTATCTGTTCCGCAACCGATGATTCATTAGCATCCGCCTTCCGACGGATGCTATCTTATTTCCATATTCTTATTTATATTATACACATGACTACGTTAATTCTTGGCGTTTCGAGTTGGGTTAGTGCATATCTCACCCCCGCATTATATAGGAAAGGAGTCCGTGTCATCGGCACATTTCATAACACATTTCCCCATGGACTAAACGGAATGATTACCCCTATCCAATGGGATGCCCGCGATCTCATATCTCTTGAAACGCTTATCGCAGATGCACGGCCCGATGTGATTGTAAATCTTTTGCATACTGACGACACGAAAATAATCGAAGATGTAAATAATTATATAGTTAAAAAAATCCGCAACACATCTGTGTTGTATGTTTTTTTGTCTTCTGCTCTTGCTTTTGATGCCGATCTGTCCAGCCTACATAGAGAAGACGACGTACCTCGCGCAGTCAGTCCGTATGGAGTTTCTACGGTGGGGTGCGAGCGCGCAATACGCGACGCTCATATAAATCATCTCATCGTCCGGATTGCGGCAATACACGGGTACGCACCCAACAAGATATCGCGCACGGAACGCTTTCTGCAATCTCTTTTCAATGACGAAGTTGTCGAGGTGGATGCGGGCGTGATCCAAAATCGCCTCTCTGTACAACGGATGGCGGATACTCTTGCCGCCCTTATTGCTCTGCGTGCCACCGGAACGCTACATCTCGGTACCGAAGATGCGAGCACTGAATCCTCGTTCCTGCGACAACTTGCGCTCGCTTTTGGTTACAATTCTGAACAAGTCGTTGATAATCCTTCGCCGGTCCGCAATCTTGTGGTCCTGCCCGGGGAGGCATACAACATTCTTGGGCCGAAATTTCGATCTACCGAAACTGATACTATTATGCTTGTTAGGCAGATTCCCCAATTTGCAAAATATATAAAAACCTAAAACAACCCGCGTTGCGGGGCTTTCTTCTCCCCCTCCCCCCAGATATGCACCTTGCCATACTCGCCGTCGTAGCCGCCTTCTATATATACCCTGCCCTCGCGCATCCTCTGTATCGCTTCCGCGATTTTTTCTCCGGCGCCTGCTTTTATTTTTTCAAGCGGGGCGTCGAGAAGAATGTAAAAATCATTTCCGATTTTTTGAAGCATTTCCATATATACCGCCTGCACTTTTTTTGAAGCAACTCCGGTTCCCACTACTTCCGCGATGATTTCCGGAAGCGGAATGATGTGTTTGAAGGGCCGCGCGCCTTCCGGCTTCCTCCCCTCTTCGTAATTCGCGAGCGCCTCCACTCGGTGCGCTACCCCCACCGTAACTTTTTTCCCACACTTGGGGCAGAGGAAATTTTTTTCTTTTGTTTCCTTCGGCTCCATGCGCGTGCCGCAGTCGCGATGCCCGTCCAGATGGTACTTCCCTTCTTCTGGATAAAACTCAATGGTATATTCGAGCTCCGGTTTTTTCCCGCGCATCGCGTCCGTTATGCTCTTGTAGTTTAGTTCCGTATTAAAGACATTTGCCTCGCGCCCGAGCTTCCCGGCGGAGTGCGCGTCCGAGTTTGAAATAATTGCGAGGTTGTCCAACTCCCCTATCCTCCAGTTCATGGCCGGGTCGCTCGAGAGTCCGGTTTCGATTACCGTTACTTTGGACGTCAGTTCTTCAAAACATTCCTCTAGCGTGTCGAAGCCCGACTGGGAGCCAAAGACCGAAAAGTGGGGAGTCCAGATATGGGCCGGAATAAAAAAGTTTTCTTCGGAAACGTCGAGTACGATTTCCAAAAGTTTTTTTGTGTCGAGCCCCAAGATGGGCCTGCCGTCCGCCTTCAAGTTTCCGATTTTCTGAAGTTCTGCATTGATACGCGCGGCGTTTTCGAGCGAGGGGGCAAGGAGTAAACTATGCACCTTTCGCACCTTGTCGTTTTTTTTATAAATGGTCGAAATTTCAACCGAACAAATAAACCGCATGGGCACGCGACAGGAGGGCGGCACTTCTTTTTGAATATCCGCCTCGTATTCCTTTTTCAGTTTATAAAGTCCGGGCTCGGCGGGCTCGAGCTTTTCCCGCAGTTCCTCAAACCAGCGCGGGTGAGTGAAGTCCCCTGTTCCCACCACGTTTATCCCCTTCATCTGCGACCACTTGGTAAGAGAAACAATGTTCATCTCCTTTGACGTCGCCCGCGAGTAATGGGAGTGGATATGAAAGTCCGCGATAAAGCGCATGAGAGCATCATACCACAACACCCCCCGACATAAAGTCGAGGGGTGTTCGTGTGAGTTATACTCTTTTGACGTTCACGGCGCTCGGTCCTTTCGGGCCGTTTTCCGTTTCAAACGTTACCTTATCTCCTTCGCGGAGGTCGTTGTATTCCACGCCCTCGAGGGACTTCGAGTGAAAGAATAAATCTTTCTCCTCGCCCCCGCGCGCGATGAACCCAAATCCCCGGTCAGTCAATCTGGCAATTGTTCCTTCTTGCATAGGTAATTGTGTTATGTATTGTACCTTGCGGCATAAAACCCGACCACCTTTTTATCCCGCAGTTTATTAGTATATCTATTTCTTTCGTTTTCGCTCGGATTCAGTCAAATATTTTTTTCGGAGCCGTACGCTCTCCGGTGTTATCTCAAGATACTCGTCTTCGGCCATAATTTCGAGTCCGCTTTCTATCGAAAGAAGGCGGGGCGGCACAAGTTTAATCGCCTCATCAGAACCAGAAGCGCGCATATTCGTGAGTTGTTTTCCTTTAATGGGGTTTACTACCATCTGCTCGCCCTTCGAGGTGTTGCCAATCACCATTCCTTTATAGACCTCAGTATTTTCTTTAATGTAGAGCGTGCCGCGCACCTGCAAATTCCAAAGCGAAAACGCAAGCGCTTTTCCCGTTTCTTGCGATATCATAGAACCCGCTCCATGCCGCTCGATATTGCCCGCGTGGGGGCGGTACCCCACAGTGCGGGTCGCGAGAATCCCCTCACCCTTCGTGTCAATAACAAACTCCGTGCGGTATCCAAAGAGTCCTCTTGACGGCCCCTCCAAAAAGAGGAGAACGCGTTTTTCATGGATCTCCATATTCATAAGTTTTGCTCCGCGCTTTGACAATTTTTCTATAACCGCGCCCTGAAACTCGGCGGGAACGTCCACCACAATTTCTTCAAACGGCTCATGCGTACCGCCCTCAATTTCTTTCAAAATCACCTTGGGCTGGGAAACCTGAAGTTCATATCCCTCGCGCCTCATGTTCTCCAAAAGTATGGCGATGTGCAGTTCGCCTCTGCCATAGACCGTAAACTGCTCTCCGCTTCCTGTATCAAAATTCACCTTAAGACCGACGTTCACTTCGAGTTCCCGCTCGAGCCGCTCCCTAATCTGCCTTGATGTTACAAATTTTCCTTCGCGTCCGGCAAAAGGAGAGTTGTTCACGAGAAACATAAGTTCGATAGTCGGCTCATCCACCGCGATTGCTTCCAAACATTCGGCCTCCGAGTCGCTTGTAATGGTATCTCCTATATAGACGTCGTCGAGCCCCGCGACAAGCGCGATATCTCCGGTTTGTATTTCTTTCACGGGAGTGCGGGTGATTCCCTTGAAGGTGAAAAGTTTGCTTACCGTATGTTTTTCCTTTTTTCCGTCTCCGTTTTTGACGTACACCGCGCTTCCTTCGGATATTTTTCCGTCATACACGCGGACGATAGCGAGCCGTCCAAGAAAGTTATCGTATGCGAGATTGAATGGCTGTGCGCGAAAAGTGGCATCCGTGTTGCCGGATACGGGTGGAACGTGTTCGAGTATCAGGTCGAGAAGCGGAGTAAGGTCTTTCCCCTCTTCTTCCAGCGTCCGCTTCGCGATTCCTTCCCGCCCTATGGCGTAAATCATGGGGAAGTCGAGCTGACGCTCGGTCGCGCCAAGTTCGGCGAAAAGCTCAAACACCTGGTCATGAGTGCGCGTCGGGTTCGCGGCGGGCTTATCAATTTTATTTATAACAAGGATCGGGCGAAGGCCCAGAGCCAAGGATTTCTTTAGTACAAAACGGGTTTGCGGCATCGGGCCTTCTTGGGCATCCACCAGCAGGAGTACGCAGTCAATGGAACGCAAAATGCGCTCCACCTCGGAGCCGAAGTCGGCGTGGCCCGGAGTGTCCACGATGTTTATCTTCGTGCCTTTGTATTCAAGCGAGGCATTTTTCGAATAAATCGTAATGCCCCGCTCAATCTCAAGCGCGTTCCAGTCCATGCTTACCTCGCCTTTTACCGCGCCCGCCTGTTTCAGGAGCGCGTCGGTAAGAGCGGTTTTGCCGTGGTCCACATGAGCGATAATCGCTATGTTTCTTATCTCCATAATTACGGAACAAGAGTAAGGGCTTTCCCCTTCAACTCTCCTCGCCCGGTTCTTCCGATACGATGAACATAGTCCTCATACGTTCCCGGGAGGTCAAAATTTATGACGTGGCTTACGTTATATATATGAAGTCCGCGCGCCGCCACGTCCGTTGCCACGAGGATTCTTACTTCGGAGTCCTTGAATTTCTGAAGGGCTCTCTGCCTCTGCCCGTGGGACTTATTTCCGTGGATTGATTCCGCGCGGTGTCTGTCGTGTATGAGTTTTTTGCAAAGCTTTTCCACTCCGTGTTTCGTTCTTCCGAATACAAGCACTCGTTTGAATTCTTCTTTCGTAAGAAGTTCGGAGAGTACCTCTACCTTATCGCGACTGCCAAAACGCACCACATCCTGCTCAATGTTTTCGGCAACATCCTGTTTTTTCACGGAAATTGTTGTCGGGTTTTTTGAGTGATTGCGTATCAGCGATTCTATCTCACCCTGCATGGTCGCGGAGAAAAAAAGAGTTTGCCGTTCTCCGCGAATCTCGGAAAGTATGGCTTTCATATCGTTGATAAAGCCCATGTCAAGCATCCGGTCCGCCTCGTCAATCACCACTGCCTTCACATTCAAAAGACGCAGGGCTCTTCGTTTTATAAGGTCAAGAAGCCGCCCGGGAGTGCCTATGACGAAATTATTTTTTCTCCGAAGCGCTTGGAGCTGGCCTCCGATTCCCACTCCTCCCACGCACACCGCGGAATATATTCGAAGCCCGCGCGTAAGCCGCCGAAGTTCTTCCTCAATCTGAATCGCGAGTTCTCTTGTGGGCGCCATAATGAGCGTTTCCATATTCGGGCTTTCAAGTGTTTTTTGGATGAGGGGAATGAGAAAGGCCGCGGTCTTTCCTGTGCCGGTATTCGCGAGTCCCACTACGTCCCGCCCTTCGAGAATACGAGGAATAATCTGGTCCTGAATCGGAGTCGGCTCCTTGAATCCGCACGCCACAACATGCGCCATCAATTCTTTTTTCAATTTAAAGTCCGTGAACACGTGAGTCGGCACATACGCTTCCGGCGTCTCAATCCGCGCCGGGTTTCTATTTATATATTGCGATACGTTAAAACTTGCCTTTGCCGGAGCTCTTTTTACGCTTTTGCGATATCCAAAATTGCCCCTTTGGGGACTTTTTCTATCATCTCTAAACCGGCCGCCTCGGCCGTATGTTCTATACGAAGAGTTCATGTAGGGTTTGTGCAGGAAATTCGGTGTCTGTCGGCTCAAGAACCCTACACGCTTTCTTAAGAATTTCTAAACTATATTCTATTTTTTTCCTTTTGTCAACCCCTCATTGTACACCTCTCACCCCTCACTGATTATTCCAAAAGATACACCGCGGCATTCCCTTTCGGACGCTCTTTTACCTTGATGCCTA
>JBBTZM010000084.1:0-3150 GCA_038061335.1 Patescibacteria group bacterium
TTCGGAAATCGAAGGGATTATTCCGGCGCTTGAATCCGCGCACGCGGTGGCGGAAATGGTAAAACTCGCGAAGAAACTTCCGAAAAACAACATTGTGATTGTGAACCTCTCCGGTCGTGGAGATAAGGATTTGGGGATTATCGCAGGACAAGAAATAAACGGCTAATATGGACAGATTTCAGAAAACATTTAAAAAAATCCGCAGAGAAAAGCGAATCGCCTTCATGCCATTTTTGTTGGGCGGGGACCCGAATCCGGCGCAAAGTTTAGAGATATTGAAAGAAGCGGCAAAGTATTCAGACGCTCTCGAAATCGGAGTGCCGTTTTCCGATCCGGTCGCGGACGGCCCCACAATTCAGGCCGCGGACACTCGGGCGCTACAAGCCGGAGTAACGCCGGACAAGGTATTTGAAATCATAAAAAATCTCCGCAAGGAAACAGATATTCCGATTACTTTTCTTGTGTACGCGAACCTCGTGTATCAACATGGAATAGAAAAATTTTACAAAGACGCGAAAATCGCCGGAGTGGACGGCGTGCTTGTACCGGATGTGCCGCTTGAGGAATCAGGGCCATTTGTAGCGGCAGCAAAAAAGGCAGGAGTCCGCCCAATCTTTCTTATAACTCCCACCACAAGCAAGGAGCGGAGAAAAAAAATTTTGAGCGTGGCAGAAGGATTCATCTATATCGTAAGTGTCCTCGGCGTAACAGGCGCGCGCGTGGAGGTGGAGCCGCGGACAATCCGGTTAGTAAAAGAGTTAAAGCGGGAAACCGACCTTCCGCTCGTCGTAGGATTTGGCATCTCAACTCCGGAACACGTCAAGGTATTGAAAGGAGCCAGAGCAGACGGCGCGATCGTCGGGAGCGCGCTTATAAAATACATAGAGTCCTTCTATAAAAAACCGAAGGAACTTCAGAAAAAATTAAGAGTATATCTTGAGGCATTTCAAAAAGCGTCTCATCCCTTATAAAGAAGGGAGGCAAAAGCAAAAACGGATGTGCCGCGGCACATCCGTTTTTTGAGTCATTTTTTCACGAAGGGATGTGCTCGAAACACGACAACCATCATGCCGAGTATGGCAAGCGCGAAACCGGCAAAGTGGAGGAGCGTGAGGTTTTGCTCTTGGTGAAACCAACGGAAAGGGATAAACCCAATGAAGACGGCGAAGAGAGTCCGAAAGGCCCCGACGCTCTCTATGTAGGGAATCCCTATCCGGTCCGTTACCCGAGCTATCACGATGCCTCCTAGCGCCGTTGGGATAAACCCAAGGTAGAACAAAACGGTAAATTGTTCGGGAGAAGGCAGGGTGAAGGGCGCGGGGTCGAAGAGGAGCCATAGAATACTGGCGGGCAAAGCAACAACATACACGCTTTGCATTGCCTGGCGGCCATCCACCAAGTATTTTGCCGAATACATACGCCGCGCGAGAGTATAGACGCAGTTGAAAAGAAGGGCCAGACATACTTGAAGCGCAACCTCATCAAGAAAGGCGATGTTTGCGGTTCGATAGAGTTCGAATCGGTACACCGCGATTCCCGCAAAGATGATGGCGCTCCCAAGGATATAGGCAGACCAACTTTTGCAAGTGTCTCTTGTTATTTTGTATGCCGCGGTTGTGTTCACGATAGGTGAGAGTTGGTAGAGAAGCAGGATCGTGGCCACTATTCCGGGCTGTTTGGAGCTGAGCGACCAGAGCAAGAACCCGAAGTAGAGGGTGTAGGTGCTCGCGGCCAAGAAGAGTAGGAGGAATCCACCCTGCTTCAAGGATTTCCTCCACGAACGCAAAGGCGCCTCGTGGAAGTAGGATATGCCTTTTCGACCGGAACCACGGAGGAGAATCCAACTCGTAAAATCGTCGGGATATAAAAACGAGGCGCATATCCCGAAAAGAAGGAACCAGAAATACGAGACGCTGACAGGTACATCGCGGAGCATGTTGTTGAAGACCAGGTAAGCGCTCGCGGCCGCAAGGATGGCGAAAACGCCCGCGAGTTGATGATAGAAGGGGTAGAGCGGCTTCCCGGATGCATCAACTTGAACCCACGGATGCCGCGGCGGAGAGTACCGGGTATTCATTTGTGAAGCCCTTTGCGAAAAGAGGTTGAAGAAAAGGCGTGGCTAACATGAGTTATAGTCCGCGGGAGAAAACAAAGCAAATGTTGCGAAAAAAATGGAAGGGGAGTATAAAAATTGCAGACCCGGTAATATCTTCGCGCGCCTCGACCTTGTTCGGGCGTTTCAACTCTGAAAGGCAGGATATGGACGTGCAAACACTGCGAGACGTGGCGCTTACGCATGTTCAAAATAAACGATGGGAACTCGCCATTGCGTATATCCGGAGAGTTCTGGAAGAGAATCCCAACGATGCCGTGATGTTGCACAGCCTGGGGCTTACCCTTTGGAAGAGCGGCAAACCCGAGGAAGCGATTGAACCATTGAAGCTGGCGGTTCAAAAAGCAAGTTCGCTTCATCCGATTGCAACACTCGGCCACCTCTATCAGGAGATGGGGAACCGCTGGCGAGAAGCGGTTGTGGCGTTCGAGCTTAGCGTCGTTGCCGAACAGGAAACCGGAAGGCAGGAAAGGATTCGGCAAGCGCTCCAAGACCTTCAAGAAGCGCGTTTGAGCCTTACTCCTCCTAACGGAGAATTCTGCAGGGAATTTCTCGAAGCGCACGATTTGGACCTGACCAACCTTTTGAAAATCGGCTCCTTGCGGAATTCTTTGAGGTTGTTAAAGTCCGCAATAAGCGTCCTTGAGGAGTACTTGAAAGACGTTCCGGACGACGTCGTCGCTCATTGTAAACTTGCGGACTCCTACGCAGGCGAAGGACAATTGGAATCCGCTGAAGCGCATGTGGTACGGGCGTTGGAGCTCGACCCGAACTCATGGGACGCGAACTTGGTCGCCGGATTGTTTTACTCCCGGACTAGACGTTTGACTCAAGCAGAAATCCATCTGGGAAGAGCGCTGGAGTTGAATCCGATGTCCCCAATGTGGGTTCGGCAACGGCTCGAAAGCGTGAAGGAACTTTTGGGCGTGGCGACATAAGCTTGTCGTCGAATCAATTTCAACCCCCTCGCAACTTCGGTTGCGAGGGGTGAACTTTTTGTGGGATTGCAGAAAACCGCGAAGTGCGCTATACAAGAG
>JBBTZM010000085.1:0-4667 GCA_038061335.1 Patescibacteria group bacterium
CAATAAAAGTGGTGAGGGACAATGATATTATGATCAATGAAAAAATTTTTAAGTCGTACGATATTCGGGGAATTTATCCCGCGGAGATTACCGGAGAGACGGCTTGTATTGTGGGTAAGGCGCTCGCGAAAATGTTTGAGGCAAAAAAAATGGCGGTGGGCCGCGACGCGCGCCTCGGTTCTCCGGAGCTTTATGAAGGACTTGTACGCGGACTTATCTCCCAGGGGGTTGAAGTTTATGACCTTGGACTTGTTCCTATCGAAGCCATGTATTTCGCGGTGGGGAAGTATGGATATGATGGAGGCGTGATGGTTACGGCTTCGCACAACCCCAAAGAATACGCGGGCTTGAAGGTCGTGCGGAAAGGCGTGCAGATGGTGCGCGGAAAAGAAATTTTGGAATACATACATCAAAACGACACGAGCGAGGTTCGACCTCCTCGGGAGGTCGAACCTCACGCGGGGAAAGTTATTCAAAAAGAAATAAAAAATGAACATATCGAGCATATCCTCTCGTTTATAAACACAGGCGCGTTAAAACCGCTGAAAGTCGTGGTGGACGCGGGGAACGGAATGGCGGGCCAGGTTGTTCCGATATTAAAACAAAAACTTCCGTTTCATATTATTGAAATGAATTTTGAGCCGGACGGGAACTTCCCGGTCCATCCTTCGAATCCATTGGAGCCGGAATCACAAAAAGGAATCATTGAAAAAGTGCTGGAAGAAAAGGCGGACATGGGAGTGATTTTTGACGGAGACGCGGACAGGATGTTTTTCGTGGACGAGAAGGGAAGGTTCCTCGGCTCTGACCCCACCATCTGCATGCTCGGCCGCATGATGCTCTCAAAATATCCTGGCGCGGGAATTGCCTTTAGCGCGGAGTGCGGCAGGATTGTGCCGGAAAAAATAAAAGAATGGGGAGGCAAGCCGATCCGAACTCCGGTTGGATTCGTAAACGTTTCGGATGGCATGAGGCGCGAAGGAGGAGTCATGGGCGGGGAATATTCCGCGCACTACTCGTTCAAGGATAATTTTTACGCGGACTCGGGATTCATCGCCTTTCTTCTTATCGCCGAACTTGTGTCAAAAACCGGGGAACCATTTTCCGAAATGGTAAAAGAATTTGAAGTGTATGCGCGCGAGCCACAGCTCAATTTGACGATTCAAAACATTCCCGCAGTACTTGGCGCGCTAAAAGAAGAATACAACAACGGCGAACTTGATGAACTGGACGGCGTGCGCGTCGAGTATCCGGACTGGTGGTTTATCGTGCGTGGTTCGAACACCGAGCCGCTCCTTCGGGTAAACATCGAGGCAGACACAAAAGAACTCCTTGCGGAAAAGAAAAAAGAAATGCTGGACTTTATCCGGTCCATAACCGAGAATTAGGGTATGACAAAAGAAAATAACGGAAAAAAAGACGGGAACGGGAAAAGACAAAGAGAAAAAATTATCGAGCAGATACATCCGGATATACAACGAAGCATCTGGGTGATCGCGCTCGTCGCGATTGCCGTGATTTTGCTTCTCGCGGCGGCAGGCAAGGCCGGGCCTGTGGGAATTTTGCTTTTCAAGCTTCTGCACAAGCTTTTTGGCGTTGGGTATTACCTTTTGCCCTTGGTTTCGCTTTTTTACGTATTCGCGCTTGTGGCCCCGGGCGAACGCCGCCTTTTTGGCATTACGGCAATCGGGGGAATCGTATTTATCATATCGAGTTTGGGATTTTTGGATATCGTGGCGCCTGCGAAAGGCGGCCTTGCCGGCGTGCTTGTGGGCACCCTTGAAAAACCATTTGGAAAAATTGCCGCGCTTGTTATAACCGGAGGGTTTGTGGCGGCTTCGTTTCTCGTAACTCTCAATCGTCCTTTGCAGTTGGGGAAGCTTTGGGCCGCGCTCCAGCCAAAATCAAAAGAGCCGAGGAAAAATCCACCAGCTCGTGGAGAGGAAGAAATGAATGTGATTCTCCCGCCCGAGCCGCCGAGACAGGAAGAAAGGAAAGAAGAAAATCCGTCAGCTCGTGCGGAGGAGGGGCGCGAGCCAGTAGTTCGGGAGCAGAAAAAAGCGGAATTCGGAGATGTGAAGCAGGTGCAAATAGAAAATTACGTCCTCCCCCCAATCTCACTCCTCTCGACTTCAACGGAAAAGCCAACTATCGGCGACTTGCGCGCGAATGCGAATATTATCAAGCGTACGTTCGAAAGTTTTGGCATATTAGTCGAGATGGGGGAGATAAGCGTTGGACCCTCGGTTACGCGCTACACCTTAAAGCCGGCAGAGGGCATTAAGCTCGCGCGCGTTACCGCGCTTCATCAAGACCTCGCGCTCGCGCTTGCCGCCCATCCTATCAGGATAGAAGCTCCGATTCCGGGCAAGGCGCTTGTGGGAATCGAGGTGCCGAATAAGGCCGCGGCAATCGTGCGTCTCGGGTCCCTTCTTCTGTACCCCGATTTTCAAAAGGCAGGCCCGCTTACTTTTGTGGTAGGACGCGATGTGAATGGCGACCCCATTTTTGCGGATATCGCGAAGATGCCGCACTTGCTCATCGCCGGGGCTACCGGAAGCGGCAAGTCAATTATCATTCACGACCTTATCATATCTCTTCTTTACAAAAATTCTCCGAGAACGCTCCGTTTTATCATGGCTGACCCGAAGCGGGTGGAACTTACAACGTATAACGACATTCCTCATCTTCTTGCTCCGGTAATCACGGACAATAAAAAAGCGATTGGCGCTCTTCGTTGGGCCACCCAGGAAATGGAGCGAAGATATCAAGTGCTTCAAGAGGGCGGTTCGCGCGATATCAAAAGTCATAATTCGAAACGTGATGAGGAACTTTTGCCGTATATCCTTATCGTCATAGACGAACTCGCCGACCTTATGGCGACCTACGGACGCGAAGTGGAAGGGACTATTATACGCCTCGCGCAGATGGCGCGGGCCACCGGAATTCATTTGATTCTCTCGACCCAGCGACCCTCTGTTGAGGTCATTACCGGGCTTATTAAGGCAAATATCCCCTCCCGTATCGCGCTACAAGTCGCAAGCCAGATTGATTCAAGAACGATACTTGATTCGGCGGGCGCGGAAAAACTTCTGGGGCGTGGAGACCTGCTTTTCGTATCTCCGGATTTTTCAAAACCAAAGCGCATTCAGGGGAGTTTTATTGAAGAGCGGGAAATAAAGAAAGTAGCGGATTTTATACGCAAGAACAATAAAGAAGCGGTGCAGGAAGAAAAAGAAGAAGCAAAAGAGCAGGTGGAGGAATTTGAAGAATTGGGAGAAAGGGCGGGAGAGAACGGCAAGAGAGTGAATTTTGAGGAATATGCCGTAGGGGACGACAGCGACGAACTTTACGAAGACGCGGTAGAGGTGGTGCGCGCCGCGGGAAAGGCCTCAACTTCGCTTTTGCAGAGGCGTCTGAAGGTTGGGTACGCAAGGGCCGCCCGGCTTATGGATATGATGGAGGAGCGAGGAGTGGTCGGGCCCGGCGAAGGAGCAAAGCCGAGAGAGGTGTTACTATAAATCCTAAATTCTAAACCCTAATCTCTAAACAATCTCACATATCAAAATTCAAAAACGTTTTCGATATTTGAATTTTGTCATTGTTTAGGATTTAGAGATTAGATATTAGAGATTAGCCGTATGGAGAGCGTTTCTCAAAAAATAATCGAAGGAATGAAAAGAAAGGGAATGACCCTTGAGCGTCTTGAAGCCGTGTCCGGAATTTCCGAGCGGCATATTATGGCAATCATAGAAAATAAAAAAAGTAAGCTGCCGGCCGCTCCTTATCTCCGCGGTTACCTGATGAAAATAGGAAGGATTCTTGATGTTGATGGCGAGGAGATTTGGAAGGAATACGCGAAAGAGAATGACACCTTACGGCAATCGGGGAAGGACGATACATTACCCGAGGCGCGAGCGCCGCGGAGAAAAGGTCTGCCTAGAATGCTTTTTGCGGGCATAGGAGGTATCATACTCGTGGTTTTTATCGCTAGCCGATTTTTGGGGGTAGATAATCCGGAAATCCGTTTTGAAAACCTTCGGGAAGAGGTAACGGAAACAAGCGAACGAACATTTTTGATTCGAGGGGCTATTACTCCGCAGTTTAAGCTTACGCTCGGCGAGGAGGAAATCGTGGTGCAGGAGGATGGGACGTTTGAAAAAGAAGTGATTTTGGAATCCGGTTTTAATACCTTTATATTTGTGGCCAAAAAAGCGCTCGGGAAAGAACATACATTCCCGAAACAGGTGTTTTATGAAGAGAGTGAGGCGGAGGCTGGAGCGGAAGCATTGATGTCTGAAGAAGGCGCTTCACTTGTGCCGCCCAAGGTGGTGCCGAATATTCCGGAAGTGATACAATAGGCATATGCCAAAAGAAAAAGAACCAAAGAAAAGCGACGACAGGAAAGAACTGGAAGAGCTTATAGAGACCCTGCAGTCCAAGTTTGGAGAGGGGGCCGTGATGCTCCTCGGAGACCGAAAAAAAGTAAAAGTGGCCGCGGTCTCGACCGGCTCATTTTCTCTTGACCTCGCTTTGGGAGTTGGCGGCTTCCCGAAAGGAAGAATTGTTGAAATCTACGGCCCAGAGGCGTCCGGGAAAACAACTTTGGCGTTGCACGCCGTGGCAGGAGTGCAAAAAGAGGGAGGTAAAGCCGCGTATATTGACGC
>JBBTZM010000086.1:0-5101 GCA_038061335.1 Patescibacteria group bacterium
GGAACGGCGTGCGTGAATACCTCGACAACGGACTGCCCAACCGGCCAGTACTGGAGCGGTAGCGCTTGCGTAAGCAGTTCTTCAACCACGTGTCCTTCAGGCCAGTACTGGAATGGCTCTTCCTGTGTGACCTCCTCAACAAATACCTCTTGCCCAACCGGCCAGTACTGGAACGGTACAGCGTGTGTGACCACCTCCTCGAGCGTGAATCGGCTGTATCTCTTCGCGCAGATTAACCACATGCTCTACCAAGTGCTGAATGCCATACGAGGTTTGGGACAATAGCGTGAATTGAAAGTAAAAAAGAAAGCCCCTGTTCCGGGGCCTTCTTTTTATCCGAAATTATCGAGGTTGAACCTCGATAATTTTTTGAATGGCCTCAATAAACCGCAGGGGGTCCACGGAGGCCCCGTTTACTTTTATAGATAGGTGAAGGTGGGGGTCGAGGGAGTAGGCGCCCGTATTGCCGACCGTGCCGATTATCTGTCCCTTCTCGACGCGCTCGCCCTCTTGTACGTCCATGGAATTTAAGTGCAAGTACATGGAAAAGATACTTGCTCCATGGTCAACGACGATGGTATTGCCGTAATTTGAAAGATTGTGGGCGAGGCGGACTACGCCATCCTGGATTGCATATACCGGGTCGCCGCGTTTTGCGTCGAGGTCCACCCCAAGGTGGCGGATTTCCGTTTCCCCTGATTTTCTGATATTTCCAAACCCTCCCACAATAATTTGCGCGGGCAGGGGATAGGCGAAGTCGCTTTTGATGTAAATGTCGGGCAGGGGTTTCTCGAGGACTTCATATAATTTCGCGTTGTCGTTTTGTACGATTTCCGTGGCGGCTTGTTCAGGCGTTACTCCGGCTTTTACCTGCGTGTCGCTTAAGACAAGTTGGGTTACGGGAAAATTGCGTTTTGTAATTTTTACGCTTTCTTCCAGTATCACTGCGTTGTTGTGAAGAAGGGAAACCGAGAGTGTGCCGAGTTTGTTGCGGACATCAATGCCATAGATTGCGATACTCTTTTTCGGGCCCACGGAGATACGGGGGATTTTTTGTTTTTGGATTTGGAGTTCGACTTCTTCCTCGTGTTCCACGGAAACCACCAGTGTGTCGCCCTGCTCGAGGGTTTTGGAGGAGAACGTCATTGTCGGTTTTTGAGGTTCGACCTCCTTTGGGAGGTCGAACCTCGGAACATCGGGAATCTGAATGGTTTCGAGCGAGGCGGTTTGTATTTCAAAATCGTGAGTTTTTGTACGCAGGAGATAGCCCACGCCTACGCTTATGACTGATAAAAGTATGATTGTGAGGACCTGTTTCATTTATATTCTGCGGCGCAGGGCGCTCTTTAGGGTCTCCTCGTCCGCGAATTCGATTTCGCCGCCTGTGGGGATGCCCCTCCCCAGGCGGGTAATGGATACGCCAAGCGGGGCAAGGGCGCGCTTCAGCATTTCATAAACCATGTCGGAGAGCGTATTCGGACCCATGGCGAGAATCACCTCTTGTATTCCCTGGGTCTCCACTCGATGTTTCAGGTGCTCCAGTCGGGCCTTATGCCGCTCTTCCAAAATGCCGTTTGTCGCAATGTCTCCCAACACAAGATAGGTTCCCTGAAATTCCCTCGAGCGTTCAAGGGTAAGGAGGTCCGTGTCTTTTTCCACGACCGCGAGCACTTCTTTTTTCCTTTCCTTGCTTCCACAGATTGCGCACGCGCTCCGCGCCCGTTCTTTTAGCGAAAAACATTCCGGGCAGGCGTCCAGTTCATCCAATCCTTGGAGTGATTCTTCGAGGGCCCGCCGCTCCTCGGGGCTCATGGCCGCGATAAAAAAAGCGAGACGGGTTGCGGCGCGAGGCCCAAGGCCCGGGAGGCGACGAAACGTTTCTATAAAAGCGCGGATGCTATGGGGAACCATGGATTAGAAATTTTCATGTGAACTGCGGTGTTCATCTATGCTTCGGAAAGAAACGCGCTCGGCGTCGAATTTGAGTTTCACGTCTCCCAGGGGGCCGTTCCGGTGTTTTGCGACAACCACGCGGACAAGGTTTTGGTCTTCGTCCGAGAGGGCATCGTGCTTTTCCGAGCCGTAGTTTTCCCGGTCTTTGCGCGCGAGAAACATCACCACGTCAGCGTCCTGCTCTAGTGAATTATGGACGATTATGTCATTTGCCACGAAGTTATGGAGTTCCGACACGGTCGCGTCATATACTTCTTTTTTCCCCATATTTTCGATAGACGTGATTTTATCCCAGAAGACATCGGATGTCGCGAGATTTTTTAGCGTTGCAACACTTTCTGTTATTTCCAATTTTGGCGCGAGGGCAACACACACGCGCATCATTCGTTCTCGCGAGACGCCGTGCTTGAATAACGTGTTCCCGCAGTATGACATCTCGAGCGCTTTTGCGAATTCTCTCCAGCTTATATTCGCTTCTTCTTTCGCGGATTTTATCCATGTATTCCACGCAATTTTAGGGATTACATCGTTGTTTGGATTTTGCGTAATATCGAAAAGCGCCTCCCGCATCTCCGGGATTATATCTTCTCTTTCGTCCGCTATTCCGACTTTCTCCAGGAAGATAAGTTGATTCGCGGCTCCCTGGATTATTACATGGTAGGAGAGCCTGTATTCCTTTTTTTTTGTAGCGCATAGCGTACTTTGGATTCTTAGTCGGAGCAGAAGATGTTGTACCTGCTCGGCAAGCGTTTTACTTGTTGAGGCGTAATATATGTTTCCCGCCGGCTTTCTTCCATAGAGACGTTTCCACGAAAGGTTGCCGTCCGTGCTCCAGAGGTGTTTCAGGAAGAGCGCGATCTTTTCGTTGTCGCACGCGAAGACGGCATCAGGAGTTTTCTTTTTGTATGACCGCACGCGTTCAAGGCCTAAACCGTTCCACCAGTCAGTTATGGGATGTTTTCTTTTTCTTGATAGGCGCCACGGGCTCGTGAGATAGAGGTGATACCAGTTTTCCTGCCGTACCAATCGCGCGTTGATTCCAAAGAGGGTTTGTGCCGCTTGTTTTACGTGATTAAGATTTTTTTGCGACGCGCTTGTGTAGTGATAAGGTTGTTTCGGGAGAATGCATCCGTCACCCAAGAGATGAGCGAGGAGTATGAGCTCTTCGTCCTGTAGGGAGTTTTCATTTTTTCCCGTTTTTATTATCCGAGGCAGTGCGATTTCTTCCCCGGGTATGAGTTCTTCGAGCGGCTTCCATCCCCCAAGTGTTACAAACTTATGATTCGCACTTGCTTCGATAGTACGCCCGCTTTTTGTGGTAAGTTTGTATGTCTTTTTTTCTCCGGATTTGAATACTTTTGTGATGGTGGCCGGGACGAGTTTTAAGTCGTCGCCTAGCGCGTATATGAGTATGGGTGCGTGTTCTTTTCTTTCCGCGAGTGTTTGTATGGTCATCCTTCTTCCGTCGGCAAGTTGTATAAGAGTGTTTCCAACGAGACAACCTGATTCACGAAGGTCGGAGAGGCGGGGGGTTTTGTCTCCTTCGCGCTTGTCCACTCCGCGGGAGAGCTGGGAAAGGGCGAGGACCGGCACATTCATTTCGCGCGCCAGGGACTTCAGGCCTCTTGAAATTTCCGTCACCTGCTGAACCATGCTCGAGGAGTCCGTCCGTGGCTTTACGAGCTGGAGGTAGTCAATAACGAGAAGGTCGAGACCATGCTCTATTTGGAGACGGCGCGCCATGGAGCGCATTTGGAGAATTGAGGGGGAGGGAGTGTCGTCAACAAAAATTTTCAGTTCCGAGAGATTTCCAAGGGCGTGCTGGATGAGTTCAAAATCGGTTTCGTCCCGAAGCCGGCCCGTCCTCATCTTCCAGAGCGGAACCTGCGCTTCGGAGGCAATCAGGCGGTCCATAACCTGCTCGATGGACATTTCAATCGAGAAGATACCTACGGAAAATCCGGCATGAGCCGCGTTTCGCGCCATGTCGAGGGCGAGAGATGTCTTTCCGAACGAAGGCCGGGCGCCGAGGAGAATGAGGTCGGATTTTTGGAAGCCGGAGAGAATCGAGTCGAGTTTCGAGAAGCCGGTCGGCACTCCGCGGAGCACCCCCTCTCCTTCGTGGAGGCGATGCATCCGCTCCATACTTTCCTCAAGCCGGTCTTTGATGAGGATAAATTTTTGGCTCTGCGAGAATTGGGAAATTCCGAAGATGCGTTTTTCCACCTGGTCGAGAATCTCCTCAAAATTTTCCGGGTCGAGCGCCTTTTCTCCGATTTCGGACGAGGCGCGAAGGAGGTCGCGACGAACGCGCTTTTCGCGTACGATATTCGCGTAGTGGACGACATGCGCCGAGGAGGGAACCGAATCAATAAGGTCGGAAAGATACGAAGCCCCGCCCACGCCCTCAAACTCGCTCTTTTCTTTCAGGCGCGCCTGTACGGTGAGGGCGTCAATGGGCTTGCCTCCCTCAAAAAGTTCGAGAATCGTTTTATAAATTTTTTGGTGGCTCGGGCTGTAGAAATCGTGAGGCGTCAAAAGGTCCCCGATTTTAATAACCGCTTCTTTGTCGAGCATGAGGGCCCCGAGGACTGATGTCTCGGCTTCCAGGTCTTGGGGAGGAAGTTTTGGATTTTTGTGTTCCATTAAAAATAAATTTCTAATTTCTCATATCTAATTACTAATGAAATCCCAATGACTCAATAATTCAAAATTTGAGACATTGGACATTTTGGAATTCGGCATTTATTAGAAATTAGGAATTAGTCATTTTCAGGACCAAGGGTCCGAGCGGAGTATCCTCTACCATATATCCTAGCCCTTCTATTTTTTTTCTCAATGCGTCGGCTTGGATAAAGTGTTTATGAACTCTGGATAACTCCCGCCGACGGGCCAGTTTCTCTAGGTGTTTTGGGGTTTTTTCGGGTCGGAGGGTAATACCAAGGCACTCTAGGGTTTTTATGATAAAAAGGGAGGCGGCTTTCGCGTCTTTACCAGAAAGCGACCATATTTCTTTGTTTGTGTCCCGCGCAAAGGTAAAAAGCGCGGCAAGCGCGACTGGCGTATTGAAGTCGTCCTCCATGGCCTCGTGGAACGCCTGCGTGGCTTTTTGTATTCGAGGTTTGACCCCGCCCATGGCGGGGTCAAA
>JBBTZM010000087.1:0-2792 GCA_038061335.1 Patescibacteria group bacterium
GTCCGCTTCAAAAAGTTCACATCCGGAACAATAAGATTAAGGGCGAGCGTCCCCTCCGCCTCCTTTCTTGAAGCGATGAGCGCTCTTGCCTCTCCTTGTTCCATGCGGGGCGTATTTCGGGATTGGGGAAGCGCGGCAAAAGGCCCTTCGAGTGGAGAAGCGAGTCCCTCGTTGAAAAGGGTCTGGAGAAGCGCTTCTTTATCTATGGAGTCGCGAAGCGCCTGGCGAAACCCCCTTGTCTTCAAAAGCGGGTTTAGGGCCTCATTTATAAAGAGCGCGTAGCTCCTCGAGAAGGGAAAGAGCGTCACCTCCGCGCCCCGTACCTCTTTTTTCCTCGCCTCTCCCGGGTTTGAAACGCCCATGCCGTCTATCTGCCGTTTTTGAAAGGCCGAGGCGCGCGCCTCTTCGGTTTCAAAAAACATGAATACAAACTCATCAATAAACGGGGATGGCAGTGGGTATTCCTCGTTTCGGACAAGGCGAATTTCTTTGATGAATCCATCTCTTCGTTTCTCGAGAGTATGTACTTTGTACGGGCCGCTCCCCACAGGCGCCAAGTTGTAATCCGAGAGTTTAAGGTTCGCGGGCGGAATCTTTCCAAACACATGCTCCGGGATAATGGGAAGATTTTTGATGGCTTCGGGAAAGAAGGCGTACGGGGTCTGCAGGGTAAAGCGGACCTGCAGTTCGCTTACGCGCTCGACAACTACTCCCGCCCACTTCTTAAAGAGCGGGGACCTTGTTTCCGGCTCTTCAATAGCGCGAACGGTAAATACGATATCATTCGAGGTAAGGGGCGTGCCGTTCGACCATCTCACTCCCTCCCGTATTTTTATGGTGTGCTGAAGGCCCTTCTCGCTCATCTCATGGCTTGTTAAAATATCACCAACCTTTCCATACAGAAGAGCGCCAACATCAAGGTCCACCGGATTCGCGGAGGTGATGGGGTTTATGGCAACCGGCTGGCCCACCTCTCCCTCGCGGTAGATGCCGCCCGCGACCGGAATAAAGACGCTATTCTCGTTAAACGCGAGCGCCCCGGCCGTGACAGCGCTTCCCGCGCATACCACAACGGCCGCGAGAAATACCCTCCTTTCTTTTTTTGTGAACGCGTTCCAGAGATTTTTACACACGAATGTTTATGTAATAAGGTTCAGAATCGCGAGTACGAAAAATGCCGCGGCAACAATAATTGTCGCCTGATAAATTCTTTTCTCAAGCCCGCGCCTCGTTTCAAAGGGCGTGGCGCCTCCGCCAAATACACCCGAGAGGCCGCCCGAACGTTCTTGGACGAGCACGAGGACAATGAGGATGATTGAGGTGATAACTTGGAGGGTGATAAGCATGACTATTCCTTTTTGTAGGAGATTTTCGCGCTTGCCGTAATAAGGATGTTCGCCGCGCTTACGATAAGCGTCGCAAGGAGGAGTGGTGTGTACCCCTCTATACTAATTGGATTTTGAAAAATGTCAAGAAAATGGAGAATGGTGGCGTTTATAATAATAGAGAGGAGGCCAAGAGTGAGAAGGATAAAGGGCGCGAGGAAGAACGTAACGATGGGGCGGAGGAAGGTGTTTATGGCGGTCAAAATAAGAGCCGCGAGCGCGAGGTCTTTGAAATTGCCGGTAAAGGAGAAGCCGGGTACAAAATAATTCGCGGCATGGATGGCGAGGGCGTTTGCCGCGAGATGGAGGACGAGACGAGAAAGAAGTTTCATTGGTTTTTTGGTTATTTAGTTTATGAGTTGGGGAATAAGGGATTCGCCGGTCATTTCCGGGGGGACAGGTAAATTCATACGTTCAAGAATTGTCGGGGCGACGTCGGAGAGGAAGCCGATGGTTGGTATTGTATCATAGGACTCGCGCGCTCTCGGACGCTCCAAAGATTTTTCTACGAAACAGAATGGAACGGGATTGCGGTTATTTTCTTTTTCCGGTTTTCCGGTCAGGGGGTTCAAAACCATTTCCGCGTTGCCGTGGGACCCTACAATGAGCATGGCGTGGCCTTGGGGGAGGGCGTTTTCATAGAGACGGCCGAGTTCTTTGTCCACTGCTTGAATCGCTTTTCTGGTTGCTTCGAAATTTCCGGTGTTCGCGATTATGTCGGGGTTCGCGTAATTTATGATAATAAGGTCAAAGCCGCCTTCGTTCAGCGCGGCAAGCGCGCGGTCCGTAAGGGCCGTTGCCTGCATTTCCACATGGGTTTCCGGCCGGAGGAGTTCCTTGGAAGGAAGAATTACCCGGAATTCTCCGAGGAAGGGAGTTTTTTCCAGACCGTTCATATAATAGGTAACACTCTCTTCTTTTTTTGACTCGGCGACTTTCAGAATTTTTTTCCCGTTGTCCGCAAGGACTTTGCAGAGAGGATGTAGGACGGGCGGGCTTTTTCTTTCTTCGTCCGACACGGTCCGGCCCGTGCCGATTGCGAGGTGCCCGAGTTCGCTTGAGCCGGGTTCCTCCCAGCCCGCGCCCACGGTAAGCCCGTGCGCTTGTAGGGCGCCGTGCGGAAAGTTTGTTTGAAAAAAACTGAACCACTCCGGGCGCGCCACGTGGATGGGATTCGAGTCGTCGGCGCGGCCTATGCCCCAGCCGTCGAGTATTATGAGGATTATCATGAGATTATAATATCATAAAATTTTGTAAAATGTGGTATAATTTTAATATATACAACCTACTGAAATTTTTTTGCCATGCAACTTCAAGACGAGAAAGAAATACAACAAGAGGGACGACTCCGTTTTCATCATGGTCTTGGCTCCGCAATCGCGGGCGTCCTTATCATCTCCATTATCA
>JBBTZM010000088.1:0-10458 GCA_038061335.1 Patescibacteria group bacterium
CGTTTACGGCGTGGACTACTGGGGTATCTAATCCCATTCGCTCCCCACGCTTTCGCACTTGAGAGTCAGGAACGTCCCAGGGAGCTGCCTTCGCCTTTGGTGTTCCACATGATATCAACGGATTTCACCCCTACACCATGTGTTCCACTCCCCTCTAACGTCCTCAAGCCTGGTAGTTTCCCCGGCAGTTCTGGAGTTAAGCCCCAGGATTTAACCGAAAGACTTGCCAAGCCTCCTGCGTGCTCTTTACGCCCAATTAATCCGGACAACACTTGAGGCCTTCGTATTACCGCTGCTGCTGGCACGAAGTTTGCAGCCCCTTATTCCTGACTTATTATCAATCACGCGCCGAAGCGCGTAACTTTTTCAGTCAGAAAAGCAGTTTACGCCCCGAAGGGTTTCATCCTGCACGCGGCGTCGCTCCATCAGGCTTTCGCCCATTGTGGAATATTCTCGACTGCAGCCACCCGTAGGTGTAGGGTCCGTGTCTCAGTACCCTCGTCGGAGGTCAGGCTCTCACCTCTCCTACCCGTCATTGCCTTGGTAGGCCATTACCCTACCAACAAGCTGATGGGACCAAGGCCCCTCCTCAAGCGTCTTACGACTTTACTCTTGCGAGAACTATCGGGTATTAGCTCGCCTTTCGGCGGGTTATCCCCGACTCGAGGGTAGGTTCCAAGGTATTACTGACTCGTTCGCCACTGACTCGCGCAGAGCGCGAGAATATTTAAATGTTTAAATATCCTTGTGCTCCGCACAAGACCGTTTGACTTGCATGCCTTATCCACGCCGCCAGCGTTCGTCCTGGACCAGGATCAAATCCTCAAAAATGACTCTTTCGAGTCGTCTTGGGATGACAAAAAAACTCTTGTTACTATTTCTCCTTCTATTTCTATTTCTATTTGGCTTGTTTGCTACTCAATTTTCAAAGTTCAGTCAGACGGAAAAACATACCCTTCAGAGCATTATGTATTGTATAGGAGGAGGGGAGAATGTCAACACAAGGAAGGCGTACAAAAAAGTGCGGGCGCGGTTCCAAAAACAGAACCGCGCCGCCGAAAGAAATATTCCCTCCGTCCTTCCTTCTCCCAAAGCATACAACCCCAGAGCGCCGGAGCGTAGCAGAAAGGCCGAAAAAGGATATTTCTTCATCGTAAATTATACCAAAAACCAAATGGGTTGCCAAATTCAAAAAAACCCCCTACTATTACACCTGTTATGAAAAAGAATATCCACCCGACCTATTACAAACAAACGGAAATCAAGTGCGCCTGCGGAAAAACATTCGCGTTCGGTGGAACGCGCCAAAAAATTCAGGTGGAAATCTGTTCGAACTGCCATCCTTTTTATACGGGAAAACAAAACTTGATTGATACCGCTGGACGCGCCGAGCGCTTCAAGAGTCGCGCCTCGAAGGCGGATGCCGGGAAAGTGGTGAAAAAGAAAGAAAAGAAAACTACCCGCCTGCAAACCAAAAAACCAAAAGTAATTGAGGCGAAAGCGAAGGCGCCAAAGACAAAGAAAAAATAGTCTAACACGATTAGTATTATTCGTATCATTCGTACAATTCGTATATTGGTATCATATCTATGGAACTAAAAACCCTCCCCCGAACCATCCTCGGCAAAAAAGTAAAAGCCCTCCGAAAGACGGGTTTTGTTCCCGCCGAGCTCTACGGCCACGGAAAAGAAAATATACACATCCAAATCGCGAAAAAAGAATTCGAAAAACTCTACAAAGAGGCCGGGGAGCACACAATTATCCATGTTGAGGCCGAAGGGAAAAAAATTCCAGCGCTCATTGTGAGCGTTCAAAAGAACCCTACCACGGATGAATACCTCTCCGTGGATTTGCACGAGGTTCGAATGGATGAGGAAATTCGGACGCATGTACCCATAGAGTTTGTAGGCGAGGCGCCGGGCGTGAAAAAAGGACTCATGCTCATCAAGGTGCTTGCGACTCTTGAAATCGAAGCCCTGCCCACGAACTTGCCGCCAAAAATCGAGGTGTCTCTCGAAGAGCTGGGGAATGAAGGAGACACGATTCACGTCGGTGAGCTTATGCTCCCCAAAGGAGTACGGGTGCTCGTCCATCCCGAAACCGTGGTGGTAACGCTTTCCGAGCATAAAGAAGAAAAATTTGAAGAAGCTCCAGTTCCGGTTCCGGCTCCAGTGACAGAGGTCGCTCCCGCCCCTGAAGGAGAAGGGAAGAAAAAAGAAGAATAATCTCCGGACATCGGACCCCGCCTTGGCGGGGTCCGATGTCCCAAACACTGAAAAACCCCCCGCACTCGCGGGGATTTTTCATGGTACAATAGACCCATGCGGAAAAGTATCATCGGATTCGCACTTCTTCTCTCTCTCTTCGGGAATCTTTTCCCTTTCTCTTCCGTGCGCGCGGAAGAAATTGCGACGGACGGCAAATCCCGCGAAGAACTTGAAGCCGAGCTCGCGGACTTGGAGCGTCAGATAGAGGAACAGCAAGGCGAGGTAAACAAATACAAAACCCAGGGCACGACTCTGAAAAATGAAATTAGTTCTTTGAATTCGCGTATCAAAAAATTGAATCTCCAGATTCAGGCGCTCGACCTTACCATTCAAAAAGTCGGGCAAAATATCGTAGAGACCCAAAAAGATATCAATCGGACGGAGCAAAAAATAGACGCGCATAAAGACGCCTTAACCCGCGCGATTCAAACCCTCTATGAAGAGGACCAGGTGGGACTTGTGGAAATCCTTCTCGCGAATAAAGAACTTTCGGACTTTTTCGGTAGTATCAATGAAATCGCCCGCGTGCAGACCAACCTCCGCATCGCGCTCGAAGAGATTGTGGGGCTCCGCGAGGACCTCGTTTCCCAAAAAAATGAACTTGAGCTCGAAAAAGAAGATAACGAAAACCTGAAGCAGGCACAGGAAACGCAGAAAAAGGGAGTCCAGGGAACGCAAAAAGAAAAAGAAACTATTTTGAAAGTTACGAAGGGCAAAGAATCCGAATACCAGAATCTTCTGGAAAAATCCAAAGAAAGCGCGGCGCAAATCCGAAGCCGTATCTTCCAACTTTTGGGTGGCGGTGAGCTCACTTTTCAAAAGGCGTACGAATTCGCCAATCTCGCGGAAAAGGCCACGGGAGTTCGCGCGGCCTTTATCCTCGCAATCCTGAACCAAGAGTCCGCCTTTGGCCGGAATGTGGGCCAGTGCCAATATAACGCGATTCACCCGAGAACAGGCGTGACTGTGATGCGCTCCAAAGACATCCCGATTTTTGAGGAACTTCTTTCCCGCCTCGGCATTGCTCCAAGCTCCCGCGCCGCGTATGTTTCTTGCCCGATTGTGCGCGATGGAGCCCACGGCGGCGCCATGGGTCCGGCCCAATTCATCACCTCCACATGGAGATTGTATGAAAAAGAAATCGCGCGCGTGACCGGCTCGAACCCGCCGAACCCGTGGAATAACGCCGACGCGTTTGCCGGAACCGCGCTCTACCTGAAGGACTCCTTAAATTCCGCCTCCTGCAGAAACTACAGCAATGAAAACAAACACATCGCGGATGCCAAGGTTCTCCTCGAACGCTGCGCCGCCGCGCAATACTATTCCGGCGGCCGCTGGTACACCTACCGCTGGGTCTATGGCGAGCCCGTGGTGCAGAAAGCCCAAAAATTCCAGGCGGACATCAATGTTCTGGAGAGCTCGTAAACCCCTTCACAATCCCCGCACCAGAACAAGTTCGGTGCGGGACTTCGTTCGCTTCGCTCACTGCGCTTCCCGAAATGCTTTTACAATCTTCTCAAAATCTCCATTGAGAATGGACTCGATATTTCCCCACTTCTTGCCGATACGATGGTCCGTGATTCTGTCCTGCGGAAAATTGTACGTGCGGATTTTTTCCGAGCGGTCCGCGGTGCCGATTTGCTCGCGCCGAATTTGTTCGATGGAACCCACCGCCTGTTCGCGCTTGGCTTCAAATAATTTCGCGCGCAAAATATCCATCGCAAGCGCGCGATTCGCGTGCTGTGAACGCTCCACCCACGAGCCAACCACGATTCCCGTGGGTTTATGAAGAATCCGCACAGCGGTCTCAACCTTGTTTACATTCTGCCCCCCCGGCCCACCGGCCCGGGAAAATGTAACTTCCAAATCGCCTTCGTTCAAATGAAACTCGGTCGGCTCCACATAGGGCAATACCGCGACTGACGCGGTTGAGGTATGAATCCTCCCCTGCCGCTCGGTTTTCGGTACCCTCTGCACGCGATGCACGCCCGACTCATGACGCATCTCATCATAAACGCCCTCGCCTGAAATTTCTCCCACGAACGTCTTGTATCCTCCGGAGGCATTCTCGCTCGCGTCCAGCGCGGAAAATTTCCATCCCCGCTTTTCCGCGTACCTGCGGTACATGGTAACGAGGTCCCCGGCAAAAAGCCCGGCCTCGTCTCCTCCGGCTCCGGCCCGCACTTCCAGAATAATTTTTTTAATCTGTTTTTCGTCCATATAATATTTGATACAAAATCTTCGCCATGGAGAAGCCCCACCGCTTTCTCCGAGCAGATTCCGAGGCCTCGAAGCAAGTCGCTGGACGAGCGAGAATGAGCGAGGAGATTGCGGTGGGGATTCGAATATACATAAAATTAAACCTCAAAGTATCCCCGTAGTAAATATTCCTGCGAAAACTTCACGAGCCCCTCCCGCCCGAAATACTCCATGAAGAGCTTGTTCCACAAGGCCTCCTCGTGATGGTACAAAAATTTAACATGTTCCTGCTTTTTTACGAGAGACATGACCACGTCTACCAAATCAAAACTAAGTAAAATGTCATTCCCGTCCTCATCGCGGAAAAAGTCCCCCACCCAATCCATGTGGAGCCAAAAGTCAAGGCCCAAATTCTCCTCTGCCCGAAGCCAGTGGATTGCCTCCGGGTTAATATGCGGCGTGAGAAGCCGCCAGTCGTTCGGGTCGTCTTTGGCAAGATATCGCTGGATCACGAGCCAGAGTACCCTGTCGTCTTCGGGTATCTTTCTGTCAATCACGTCCCCGCGCAGAAGCGCGGTAAGGTTGGAAGCAAACGAGATCGGCATTTCCGCGATTCTCCGGAACATGTCGGAATAATACGGCACCTCAGAAAGATAATGATATATCAAGCTCGTCATCCGGAGGATTTCTCCCGAGATTCCGAAAGTCGCGGGAAGGACAAACACAACTCCCATCTCTTTCAGGTGGGAAATGTTATGGAGTTTGTGCGCCAAAAAATGCTCCGCGGCTTTCAGCCACTTTTGGTCCAACACCCGGAGCTCTATATCGCGTTCCTCAAAATCATTCGGAGTGAGATGTTCATACTGCTTAAAAAAAACACCGTTCATCCAATCCGTATCCTCCACGAATCGCAAAGAACTATAGACCTCGAACAAATCCTCCTTTTCGAGCATTTCTTTGACCGAGGAGTAGCCAAGATACTCCACTACTTTTTTCGGCGGTTCCGCGCTCAAAAATTCTTTTGCCTTCTCCTCTTTCAAGAACATGCCCCTCTTTGGACCCACGACTTTCCGAATCTTTTGCAGAACCCGCGCTAAATCCTCCGGCTTCGAAGCGTCGGGATTCCCAAAGTCCGTTTTCAGGCGTTCCTCATCCTCCTCCACTTTTCGGACGAGCGACCGAAACACATCTCGAGGCGAGGCGACTCGAGGCAGTCCCATCTGCCCGAGATGCTCCGCAATCCGCTTCTCGTTTTCTCCGGCAACTCCTTCAATTACGCCTTTCTTCCCCGTAACCTCGGAAAGCCGCCGGTCAATCCTCAATATATTGTCCTTGTCGGTCCGCAAGATGCGGGCCAGTTTTTCGTGCGCCTGACTCATAGGGGTTCAACGTCCAAATCCAAATACTTCCACCTCTTGTCCTCAAATTTTTTTCTTGTGAGAATTCCGGTTTGCGCCCCGATGGATTCGACGACGGAAGTCGCGTTCGCGGATGCCAGCCGAAGCGCGTACGAAACATCATTTTTTCCCATAAGGCCGGCAATGAACCCGGCTCCAAACGCGTCTCCTGCCCCGGTCCGGTCAATGAGTTTTTTTTCGGGAAACACTCCGGCGCGATAGAGGTATCTTCCGTCCGAAACAAGGGAGCCCTTTTGCCCTTCGGTCATGACGGCAATGCCGTCCACGGCTCCGTCAAATACCCGAAATATCTGCTTCTCTTTTTCATACGGCTCGCCCGTGAGGCGCGAGGCCTCTTCGCGGTTCATAAGGACCACGGACACATTTCGGAACACGGGGTGGAGCTTTCTCATTCCCATGGCAATATGAAACGCGGAGGGCGCGAGCGCCACACGCGCGCCCTGGCGCTTCAGTTCTTCGACAATCGAGAGAAGGAGCGGCAGAGAGAGGTGGCCGGAGACGATATACGCCCAACTCGCTTTTAGTTTTGAGACGGGAATATCTCTTCTCGCGAGCGTGCTTGAGGCACCCCGATACGCGAGTACGGTCCGCTCTCCGTTTGGATTCAAAAGGATAGTCGAATACGCGGTTCCTTCCTTCGTGTCAAA
Organism: Patescibacteria group bacterium; assembly: GCA_038061335.1. GTDB lineage: Bacteria > Patescibacteriota > Minisyncoccia > UBA6257 > GWB1-50-10 > JAUYPG01. The sequence goes on from JBBTZM010000088.1 coordinate 6,532, forward strand.
AGAGGCGAAAGGAGTAATTTTCTCTGTCCTCACTTCCATTAGAATGCCCTCTCCAAACTCGTCTTTCCCAATTTTAAAGCAAGCGCCGGCCCGAAACCCAAGGCGGGAAAAAGCAAAAGCGGTATTCAAGGCGCCTCCGCCGAGCGTCATAGTGGGCCGTTCAATATCCATTTTCGCGCCCAAGGCAAAACACTCGGCTTCTTCAGCTCGAAACCCGAGTTTTTCGAGAAAGGTCCGGTCGCGGGTGACCGTAAACCCTTCGCCTGTAATAAACACGTCGCGTGTGGCTGTCCCGATAGTTACTACGTCCAGCATATACTGACATTATACCCCTAAAAATACATCCCCGCTACCTGCCCATCCTGATTCTAACGCTTACTGACATTATATCCGATCAACGGTAAATATCATGAGTGCCAACATCATGAAACAAGGCGCCGTTCGCGACAAACTCGAAAAGAACCCGATATTTCTTCTTAGTTACATAAAAACTCCATAGTCCCTCAAGCGGGGCATGGAGTCGGTGTGTCTGCAAACTCGGGTAACGAGGATTTTTTCGAAAAATCGCTTCTTTCTTATCAACTATGTCCTGGATTTTTACAGGCAACTCCCGATACGCCTTTTGAAAATCAGAGGTGTAGAAAATAACAATCTCTTTTTCGTTTTGCATGGAAATCCGCCCTCCTAACGGAGCATACGAGACGATGACAGAGTTTTTGTTTTTCCATTTTTATACTCTTCCCTTCCTTGACGGACTTTCTGAAGCGTATCCCAAATCTCGCTCTTCCATTTCAAATATTTCTCAAACTCCTTTTTTGCCACAACAACAAGTTCCCCCTGTCGGGTAACCTCTTTTGGAATTGTTGCAACATCCTGACTCATATTGATATACTACCCCGCTTTTTCCACAAACACAAGAATCATGCATCTATCTTCGCCTCAAAACCTTCTTTACCGCCTTCACGATGTCTGGCACGTCCATGCCATACTTTTTCCAAAGTTCTGCAGGCGGGCCGGACTCGCCAAACGTATCCTGCATACCGATAAACTCCATCGGTATGGGCAAATGCGTTGCCAAAAGTTCCGCGATCGCCCCCCCAAGCCCGCCCATAACCTGATGCTCCTCAACCGTAACCACGGCCCCGCACTTTTTTGCAAGCGTCAAAATCGTCTTTTCATCCAGCGGCTTTACGGTGTGGCAATTCAAGACACTTACCGGAACACCCTCTTTTTTTAATTCCAAAGCCGCGAGAAGCGCGTTGTGGAGCAAAGGACCGCACCCGATAATTAAAGCCCGCGAACCGGGCGCCTGAAAAAATATCTCCGCCTTCCCAATAGTAAACGGCGACTCCTCGCTCGTCATAACCGCGGTTTTCTCGCGCGAAAAGCGCAGGTAGCACGGCCCCCAAATTTTTGCCGCCTGCATGGTCGCCTTCCGCGCCTCAATCGCGTCGCAGGGCACGATAACTCTCATGTTTGCCATAACCCGCATTGTCGCGATATCCTCAATCGCCTGGTGGGTCGCCCCGTCCGGCCCCACGGAAATACCGGCGTGGTGCCCCGCGATTTTTACATTCGAATCGTTGTACGCGATTGTCGTCCGAATCTGCTCCCAGTTCCTGCCCGGAGAAAATGTGGCGTATGACGCGATAAAAGGAATCTTGCCGGAAATGCCGAGCCCCGCGGCAATAGTCGCCATTCCCTGCTCCGCGACCCCGCACTCGAAAAACCGCTCCGGAAATTTCTTGGCAAACCCTTCGGTGCGTGTGGATTCCGTAAGGTCCGCGCACAACGCAACCACATTTTTGTTTTCTTCTCCGGCACGAACGAGTCCTTCGCCATATCCGTCACGGGTCGCTTTCATATCCGGCGCATCGGCAAATGCCTTTTTATTCAATTTTGCCTTGCTCGCAATCATAAACCTTAAAATTTTTAACTTTGAACTTATAAACTTTTAACTTATAAACTTCCTTACTCATGCTCACTCCGTATCTTCCCCTTGAGCGTTCGTAAATCCGCAAGCGCTCTCTTCGCCTCCTCCTTTGTCGGCGGCTTCCCGTGCCACAGGTAGTTCCCTTCCATAAAACTCACTCCCTTGCCCGGAATCGTATGCGCGATAATAACGCTCGGCGCCTCGTACGTTGCCTCGGCTTCGTGGCAGGCGTCCACGAGTTCGCGGATATTGTGCCCGTCAATTTCCAAGACGTTCCATCCAAACGCCCTATATTTTTCCGCGAAGGGTTCGAGCGGCATGACTTCTTCGGTATTCCCGTCTATCTGGATGTTGTTCCGGTCCACAACTACGGTACAATTATTCAATCGGTGCCTCTTTGCGAACATGACTGCTTCCCAATGATTTCCCTCCTCATGTTCCCCGTCCGAGGTAATACAAAACACCCGAGATTTTTTTCCGTCGAGCCGGGCCGCGAGCGCCATGCCGCACGCCTGCGCGAGCCCTGAACCCAAAGGGCCGGAGGTTGTCTCAACTCCCGGCAAGGAGCCGCGATGCGGGTGCCCTTGGAGCCGGCTTCCTAATTTGCGCAGGGTTTTCAGTTCGTCCACCGGAAAATATCCGGCGCACGCGAGCGCAACATATTGCACCGGGCAGATATGTCCGTTTGAAAGCACAAGCCGGTCCCTCTCCGCCCAATCCGGCCGCTTCGGGTCGTGATGTAGAATGTGAAAATAAAACGCGGTAAAAATTTCCGCGGTTCCCAGGGGGCCCGCGGAGTGGCCCGAGCCCGCCTCTACAAGCTCTTCAATCACAAGCTCCCGAATTTTCATGGCCTGTTCTTCCAGATGTTTTAACTTCCCTTCATGTAAGGACATGTTATTAAAATTTCTAATTTCTAATATCTAAACCATGGTAGCTACGGAATAAGCGTAAGGTCGCTCCCCGCCTCATACGCCTCATCATTACTTCCGCCATCCGTAAACGCCTTTGAAAAATTTTCAGGATACTCAAAGCGGATGTTTATTTCGTATGTTCCGTCCGAAGAGCAGGCGAACGCGTAGTGGTACTGAGAGGTGTTTATCGGGTCGCGGGGAGTGTGGGTAACGACCGAACCCTCGATGCCTTCGCGCCGCAAATCAACAGGGAGCCAATTTGTGCCTCCGCCGGAGCCGGTGGTGGACTTGAATACTTTGCCTTGAAAGCCCTCGCAGAAGGCGGCGTGCTTTCGGGCAATGGAATCAAACACGAGCGCGAATGTAGCCATATCTGAAAGCCGCTTCTCATCCCGAGAACTCTGGAGCCGCAAAAGCTCTTCTCCCTGGGGACCGGAACGCACGGTTGTTGTTCCGTCCCCAAAACCCAAAGCGAAAAACTTCCGAATATCAAGGGCCTCCGGATACAATCTGGGGACGAAACGAGATACTCCCCGAAGAGTAATAAAAGGAGTTACGAGAACAATCACAAGTCCGAGAAGGGCCGCGGCTTGAAAAAGATTGTCCCGGAGAATCTCCTCACGCACCCACGGCTTCCGGTTACGAAGTGCCGTAAAAAGACGAAAGAGATACAGAAACCCGAGTGGATACAGGAAAAGGAACAACATACAATTCATGGCGATAGGAAGAAATGAGGGAGAAATAAAAAGAGAAAATAAGGAGCGGAACGAAGTGCCGAACGCGGCGCCTAAAAGCGCGATAAAACAAATATGGAAAAATATGCCCCACCAGTTTCCCTTCACGTATAAAAAACTTCGGTGAAGGGCGCCCACGCCCTTTAGCCCCTCGTCGAAAAAGACAAAAAGCGCAAACGATATGGAAACAAGAAGATAGATGCCTGGAAGAATAAAAAGCGTGAGTCCGAATACGCTTACAAGATACAAAAGAGCGAGAATCCAGACATACGAGCCGATTTTTGGAAAACTTCTCCCGTAGGAAATCCCCAACGACTCGGGGCGCTCCGAGGTCACGGCATACAAA
>JBBTZM010000089.1:0-8081 GCA_038061335.1 Patescibacteria group bacterium
AATTTCTCAGGAAGTTGTGTCTCTAGAGGCCCCAATCGGAGATGATGAGGAGGATTCGACGCTCTCCGATTTCATCAAGGACGAGCAGAGCTTGTCGCCGGACCAGCAAGCGAGCTTTGGGCTTTTGAAGGACCAGATTCGGGAGGTACTTGAGGACCTGACCGAGCGGGAGCGCAAGATTCTTGCCATGCGATTCGGGCTTGAGGACGGCATCTCGCGCACGCTCGAAGAGGTGGGGAAGGTATTCGGGGTAACGCGCGAACGCATTCGCCAGATCGAGGCAAAGGCATTGGAAAAGATTCGACAGAACGAGAAGGTGAGGAAGCTGGAGGGCTACTGATTAAAATTTCTAATTTCTAATTTCTAAACCACGGGTGTTCTTGTGGTTTTTCTGGTTTTCTGCTACCATACAACCACATGAAAATCCTCATATATGGCCTTGTAGGGCTTATTTTTTTAGGACTTTTTATTGGCGGGGCGCGGGCGCTTGGAGAGGACGGCGCCGAAGGCGCCGTATCTTCGGACGTTCGGATGCCGTACGCGAGAGTTCTTCCCGGACACCCGTTTTACGTGTTGAAAGAGTTGGGAAGAGACGCTCGAGAATTCCTCTCCTTCGGGGACATCGCGAAAGCCCGAGCGTATATGCAGAGTTCCGAAGAACGGCTCGCCGAGCTGTATGGGCTTTTTCAGGGCGGAGGCGTTTCGAAAAAAATTCAGGAAACAGCGGAGGCATATCGTGAGGATATAAAGACGCTCGCGAAACACGCGACGGTTTCAGAGCAAAAAGCGGACGCAATATTTTTAGAACTTCTTGAAACCGGTTTCTACGAAACCCGGGTTCTTTGGCAAATGAGCGAGCAATTTCCAAAGTCCGAGGAAATGCTTTTGACTCTTCAAAAAGAAGTATTCGTCGCGTTAGGGGAGGTGTTGGATTCCACTTCTTTTCGTGCTTCCTTCGAGAGTGCGGAACTCGAAAAGAGTCCTCTTTCCGCAATCGGGTTTCTCGAGCGCGTTCTTCGAAACGTTCACGCGCCTGAAGTCATGGCCCGCGTCCTCTTGTCTGAGGAGAAGCTCCTTTCTCTCTTCCGCGGGAAATATCTTGCGGGAAAATTTCGCGCGGGCGCGATATTGAATTATTTTCAAGAAAGTGGGGAAGACGCCTTTTCCATGCTCCGTACTCTTGATGTTCTGCAATCCGCGTTTCGCGACGACGAATTGGGGAATCAGCTTCAGTTTGCCCGACAGGAATTTTTGAAGAATCCCCGTGTTTCCTCTCGGCTTTCCATGGAGCGCGCGGATAGTGAGATTCAAAAGCTGGAAGAAACGCTCCATGTGTTTTCGGGATACGAGGACATTCCGGCACATCTGCGTCCCAAAGTTTCTGACGCGAAGTTTAGCTATGACCTTGCTCTTGAGTTCTATTCTTCGGGATTCTTCTAGAGTACTCTTTCTCAGATTTCTCTCTACCTTTCCTCTCTCCATGTTTTTATTTCCAACTATTTTTTGTCCGAGGAATTGGCGAAAGAGGAGGCCTACGCGCTTCGCGAGCGTTTTGACGTTTTGAAGAAAGGTTTTTCCGAAAGCAATAAACCCGACTCCCGCGCGGACCATGTACTGAAGGAGACGGAAAAGGATATTGCGGAACTTTTGATTTTAGTGGGGAAAAATGAAGCGCCGGATTCTTCACTTTTTTCCCGCGCTCGTTCGCTCATAGTTGCCTTGGAATCATTGTCCAAGAAATAAAAATACCTCGCGGCAAGCCGCGAGGTATTTTTTCAAGAACCTCTCGGTTCTCGACGCTCGCTCTGCTCGCTGCTTTCCTCCACGGGGAAACTCCCGTTTCCCCGACCCCCTTCCCGATTCATCTTTCCGCATTCATCCCTGCCGCAAGCGGCAGGGTATTCTGCGGACGATGAATGAAAAAAGCGGGGCCGAAGCCGCCGCTTTTCGAAAGAGGGAACTCATCGGGGAGTTATCGTTATGGAGACACTCGTACAACGATTTTCCCCGCTAACTTTCTCTCCCTCTTTAATGGAATGAACCGTTGAAGCGCACGCAAGCGCTTCGACTTCGCTTTGTGCCTCCATGGGGAAGGAAGCACCACAACCCTCACAAGTTGCCAAGAACTTCTTCGGAAGCTCTTGGTGTTCATCTGGTTCAGACATGGTAAGTCCTCCAATCTAATGTATTTTTCTCATGTATATTTTTGTTTGTCAAGGGTCACATAATACGCGACCGCGTATTATGTGACCTCCTGCGTGAGGGACGTATAGATTTATGGACACGCAAGGCGGTTCTTGTGTAAAATTCAAGATATGCAGTCATCTGAAATACGAAAGCGGTTTTTGGAATTTTTCGAAAAGCGGGGACATCTGGCAGTACCCTCGTCCTCTTTGGTGCCGGACGACCCCTCGGTTTTGCTTACGACCGCGGGCATGCAACAATTTAAGAAGTATTACACCGGAGAACTCGACGCGAAAAAGGATTTTGTCTTGCCAAGTGGTAATCCGGCCTTGGGCACTGCCTCGGCGCAGAAGAGTTTCCGTACCTCGGATATTGATGAGGTGGGAGATGAACGGCATCTTACGTTTTTTGAGATGCTTGGGAATTTCAGTTTTGGAGGGTATTTCAAGAAAGAGGCAATCGGGTGGGCGCATGAGTTTATTACAAAGGAGATGGGGCTCCCTATTTCGTATGTGACTATTTTTCAAGGTGGAGATAGCGTTCCTAAAGACGAAGAGTCAAGAAAAATTTGGAAATCGCTTGGTATTTTAGATTCGGATATTCGCGAAGAGGGGATGGATGATGTGTTCTGGGGTCCTACCGGAACTTCGGGTCCATGCGGACCAACCACGGAAATTTATTGCAAAAATGGCGCGGGGCAAGATATTGAGGTTTGGAATATCGTGTTCAACGAATTTTTTTGCACGGGCTCGCGCGAGGAACTTCTCGCGGGCAAGGCAGAATTAAAGCCCCTGCCTTTGAAGGGCATTGATACGGGAATGGGGTTGGAACGGCTCGCCATGTGCGCGCAAAGGAAACAAGATGTATTTGAAACAGACCTTTTTGATTTTGTGATGAGCGGATTTCCGAATTCGCTGCCGCTCCGCACGCAACGGCTCATTGCCGACCATCTTCGAGGCGCCGCGTTCTTAATTTCCGATGGCCTCCGTCCTTCAAACAAGGACGCCGGATACATACTTCGCAGACTGCTCCGGCGGGTCATTGCGTTTGTTGAAGGAGAAAATATCGGCGTTCCTCCGGAACGCATCTTAGAACGTATTGCCCAAAACTACAGCGTTTTTCGCGATTATCGAAATTTGAATTTTTCCGTTATTAAAAACGTATTTGAGGATGAATATGAAAAATTTTTGCGGGTCCTTCAAGCGGGGCGCAAAGAATTCGAACGGGAGGCAGACAAGATAAAAGCGCAGGGCGGGCGCGTAATGCCCCCGGACATTGTGTTTAATTTATATCAGAGTGTTGGAGTTACCATTGATATATTGGAAGACCTTGCCGCGAAAGAAAGCGTTGTGATTGACCGAAAAACGTTTGTCAAAGATTTTGAGCGCCACCAAAAAGTTTCTCGCGCCGGATTGGAGCGGAAGTTCGGCGGGCATGGGCTTCTCGTGGACACCGGAGAATTGAAGGCCGGGGATGAGGAGGAGTTACAAAAAGCGACGCGGCTTCACACGACAACGCACTTGCTCCAGCAAGCGCTCCGGGAAGTACTCGGCTCCTCCGTGCGGCAGATGGGCTCGGACGTAACCGCGGAGCGGACGCGATTTGATTTCTCATTCGAGCGGAAACTTACGGATGAGGAGAAGCGGGAGGTGGAGGAGATTATAAACAAGAAGATTCGCGAGGACTTGCCCGTGGGCTTCAAAGAACTTTCAAAAGAAGATGCCGAAACAACCGGAGCTCTCCATTTTTTCAAACAAAAATATCCGGAGAGGGTTAAGGTGTATTACATAGGGCGAACGCTTGAGGACGCGTACAGCAAGGAATTTTGCGGGGGGCCGCATGTCGGGCATACCGGGGAGATTGGGGGGGTGAAGGTCCAGAAAGAGGAAGCAGTTTCGGCCGGCGTGCGGAGAATTCGAGTAATTTTGAAATAGGGATTGTTATCCACTTTTTGTTTGTGAGTTGGTTTGTGGTAGAATTGTGCACATGAAGAGAAAGACACAATCGGAAAAAATTTTTTTAGAGGTAGCGGATGATATTGATGAGGCGCTTGTGATGATGGAAAAGGTGCCGGGAGACACGGTGATTTTGAATATCCCCAAGGGCTCAGCCCTTGGGGAGTCGGTGAAGGGGTTCCGCTACTTGCGAAAAAAGGCAAGAGAACTTGGAAAGATTCTTTCCGTGGAATCGGTTGACGACCATATTTTGGAACTCGCCGAAGTCGCCGATATCGAAGCCATCAATCCCGTGTTTCAGGTACGGGGGAAGCAAGTTCAAGACATTATTCCTTCGGATTCCCGCGTGCCCGAAAAGCAAGCACCCCGAAAAGAAGAGGGGGAAGAGTCGGCGAATGATATTCTCTCCCGCGCCGAGCGGCAAGAAGAGCCCGAAGCGAAGCGTCCCGCCCTCTCTTCATTTACGCTTCCGCGCGTTTCCGGCCTGTCTCTCAAGCTCGGTTGTTTGGGAATTTTTGTTTTCCTTTTGGGCTGGGCAGGAATTTTTATACTTCCGAAAGCGAAAATTTCTTTAACGCTTACGCGGTACCCAATTTCTTTCGCCAGGTCCGTGAAGGCGGACACCAAAATCCCTGCCGTGAATATCGCGGGCGAGACCATTCTCCTCCCGGGTGAGCTTATTCATGCGACGAAAAATCTTGAGATGAGCTTTCCCGCGAACGGAGAGGAAAACGTGGAGCGCGAGGCCACGGGAAAAATTACGATTATAAACGCCTTTAGCTCCGCTCCTCAGCCGCTTGTCGCGAAAACCCGCTTCCAGACGCCGGATGGAAAGATTTTCCGCCTCTTCGAATCTATTACGGTTCCGGGCGCGAAGGTTATTGACGGCAAAATAGAGTCGTCTTCCATAGGGGCCGAGGTGTACGCGGATGAAGCGGGAGAGGCATATAACATAGGGCCAGTTGAGAAGTTCACGATTCCCGGGTTTCAAAATGACTCGCCACGCTACAAGGGTTTTTACGCTCGTTCAGCGGCTCCTATGAGGGGAGGCGCGAAGGGGTTTCTTCCAACCCCTACCGAGGACGACCTTACCAAAGCGCGCGAGAAGGTGAAGACCGCGCTTTTGGACGCGTTGAAGGGCGAGGTTGCGATTTTGATGTCGGATTCGTATGACGTGCTTGAGCGCTCAACAGCGTTCGCGGTGATTCGCGAAGAAACGCTTCCTCCCGCCTCTCCCACGGAAAAAACATTTAGTTTGTTTATGGAAGGGGAGCTTCGGCAGTTCGTTTTCAAAAAAGATGATTTGAAAGATATTATTGTTTCCGCCGCAAAAGAGGGGCTGAAAGAAAAGTTGCCGGAAAACGCCGAATCCGACGTGCACGATTTCAACTTGGCCTATGAAGATGTTTCAATTGACTTGGGCGCGGAGCAGGCCGAGTTTCAGGCAAAGGGAGAAGTCGTCTTTACCGCGCGGGTTGATTCATCCAAACTTACCGGAGAACTTTTGGGAAAAACATCTGATGAGGTCAAAAAATCTATCTTCAAATTGCCCGGGCTCGATAAGGCGCATGTTTCCCTTTGGCCATTTTGGGTGAACAAGGTGCCGAAGAACGCGAAGAAGGTGGAGATTATAGTGGAGTGAGGGTGGGGTTTACTTTTTTATTCTTTTATTGTATAATTAGTATATTATGGATATACGCTTCTTATTGTTATTCTTTTTTGTATTCTTTGGTCTAAACATTTTTCCACCTCCTGTGCGCGCGCATGAGGGGCTCCCGGTTCAGACGGACGGATGCCATGAGTGTCGCGCCGAAGATGGCTGCTTCTTTTTTGACTACTGGAGCGTACCGCGCGTGACCCGCCATTGCCACGGCATTCCGCAGGCGACTGCCGCGTCCACTTCTATTTCGACGTCTTTGGTGAGAGAAAAATCCATATCCGCTTCCCAGTCCGCGAAAGTGCTCCGGGTGGTAAAAGGAAATACAATTGAGGTAGAATTTGAGGACGATGAAGCCCGAGCATTGGTTCAGCTTCTAGGGATTCAAAACCCTGCTTCATACGACGCATCGTCGTCTCTGCCGTGCGTCGAAAAAATGGAAGAGGGTTCCCAAACGTATCTTCGGGACGCCCACCTCCACAAAAAAGTTCAGCTTCGGGTAAGTTTGGAGGGAGATGATGCCCTCGCGGACGGCACACTCCTCCGCTCCGTGTTTCGCGGTAAGACATTTATCAACAAAAAAATGCTTGAAGACGGATATGGAATAGCGGACGGGGCGCGCGCGTTTGAATTTGCTTCGGAATTTTCTCTTGCCGATGCGGTAGCGCGAGAAGATAAGAATGGGCTCTGGAATCCCGAATTTTGTGAAGAGAAAAAATCAGGCGCGTTTTTGGGAATGCTTCTGGCCCAGATTTCGCGGTATGGTTCGCTTCCCATTGCCCTTCAATACGCCCTCCCCGCGCTTGGTATGGTTGGAATCTTCTGGTTTGGGCGACTCATCCGGCGAACCCGAGTCGCGTAACATATATATCCATGAAAACTAAACTCATCATCACGTTGGGGCCGAGTTCGGATTCGCCGGATATGATTCTCGCGCTCGCTCGCGCGGGAACGGATATTTTTCGGAATAATTTTTCTCATTGTACGCCGGAAGAGTATGCAAAACGGCTTGAAGCCGTACAAGCCGCATCCAAAGAATTGGGACGCCCGCTTTTCATGCTTGCTGACCTGCAGGGCCCGAGAATCCGTGTCGGCGTTTTGCCGGATCGGGGCAGAGAACTCCGGGCCGGAGAGGAGGTTTGTTTTTCAACCAAGGAAAACAACGCGAAGGAGATTATTTTTATCGACAATCCGTACCTTCATATTGACTTGAATATTGGCGACCCCATGTTTCTTGTAAACGGAGAAATTGAGCTTCAGGTCATGAATATCCGGGATGATAAAATTTTTACGCGTGTGCTTCGCGGAGGAATTCTGTATTCGAGAAAGGGAGTGAATGTGCCGCGCACGAAGCTTACGACTTCCGGGTGTACGGAAAAAGACATAGCGGATTTGCAGTCCGCGCTTCGCGTGGGCGTGGAGTACGTTGCGGTTTCTTTTGTGCAGACCGCGGAGGATGTGAAACGGGCCCGCGAGCTCACCGGGGCAGGGGTAAAGATTATCGCGAAAATTGAAACCGGTGTCGCGCTTCGTCATATTGACGAGATTATCCAGGCCTCAGACGCGATTATGATTGCGCGCGGAGACCTTGGTATTGAGGTTCCGCTGGAGGAACTTCCTTTTATTCAGAAAAATCTTATCCGCCACGCGGCCTGGCATGGCAAGCCCGCGATTGTGGCAACGCAAATGCTCATGTCCATGGTTCGCGCGCCGCACCCCACGCGCGCCGAGGTATCCGACATCGCGAACGCGGTCTGGGACGGAGCAACCGGCATCATGCTTTCGGACGAAACCGCATCCGGAGAGCATCCATTAGAGGCCTTAATGATGCTGAAAAAAATTGTGCACAAGGCCGAGGAATTTCACTTCAGTCCCGCACACACACTTTAAGCGGACTTTTCTTTTTGGATTTCGTTTAGGGTACGCTCTAATTTTTTTATGCTTTCATCATCAAGAATTGAAAGGGGAGTCGCGGATATTTTTTTCTTCCGCATAAGGTTCAGCGCGCGCTCGACCTCTTCTTTTTTTCTCTCGTCGCTTTTGGAGAAAAAGACGAACTCCCGCTTTTTCAAAAGCTCTGGGGAGTATTTTTTGAGCTCTTTGCGGATTATGGCATAGTCGCCTACGGGGTCTTCGGACTCGGCGGAGATAAGGTGGAAAAGGACGCGCGTCCGTTCGATATGCCTCAGAAATTTTGTGCCAAGGCCCCGGCCTTCGTGCGCGCCCTCAATGAGGCCTGGAATATCGGCAAGAATGAGGTCATACCAGGCCCCGAGGTGCGGCTC
>JBBTZM010000090.1:0-1953 GCA_038061335.1 Patescibacteria group bacterium
ATGAGAAAGCTCGCTCGTCGTTGGCCGCAGGGATCGGTCAGTAATCGGAATAGGCAAAAACCTCAAAGCCCCGCGGATGCGAAAAGGAGCCGTACAATCCTATTGGAATGGGCCACTCCATTTTTGAAGAAAGGATTTCCTCCCGCGGAGTTGGCTGCTAAGCTTGGAATTTCCCTCCCCGCCGCGCAACGCCTTTCCCATGCCTATCGTCAAATCGCTCGCACGCGTTTAATGGGCACCATTTTGGATTACCTCGAAGAGCACCCCTTTGCTTCCGAGGAAGATGTAATGGTTGAACTCCACGAAGAATCCAATAATTTTACTCCCGCTTGGCAGGCGGCGCAAAACGTTATTCGGATTCGGAAAAAAATGAAAAAAAGAGAATGAAGGCCAACTGCGGGATTGTTCAAATCCCGCAACGTTGTCCCTCGGAGTGCCCGTGCGAAATCGGGCGTTTAATCCATGTCGCCCATTCCGCCCATGTCCGGCATTCCTTTGCCCTTTCCTGAGGAAGTGGCGGCGATAATGTCGTCGATTCGGAGAATCATTTGCGTGACTTCCGACGCAGACGTAATGGCTTGGGTCTTGATGCGCAAGGGTTCGATGACGTTCAATTTACGCATGTCATCAATCTTGGCCTCATACACATTCACTCCCAAATACTTTCCTTCTTTTCCCTTGTGACGTGCTCGTAATCCTACTAATGTATCGATGGGATCCATTCCGGCCGTTTCAGCGAGGGTCTTGGGTATGATTTCCAATGCATCGGCAAAGGCGTTGATCGCTAACTGTTCGCGTCCGCCAATGTTTTTGGCAAACTCGCGCAATTGCATGGCGATTTCGATTTCGGTGCTTCCGCCTCCAGTGACAACCTTTCCATCCTTGATGGCGGATGTAACAGACCCGAGGGCATCGTTCAATGCGCGTTCCGCTTCATCAATCACGTGGTTGCTTCCGCCGCGGATCAAAATGGTTACGGCCTTGGGATTTTTACATCCTTCAACGAAGACCATGTTGTCTCCGGCAATTTTCTTTTCGGAAACCAATTTGGCGTGACCTAAGTCTTCTTTCGTCATGTCCTGCATGCGCGAAACAATTTTTCCGCCCGTACTTTTGGCGAGTTTCTGCAAATCGGATTGTTTGACTCGGCGCACGGCTAAGATTCCGGCTTTGGCGAGAAAATGTTGCGCGAGGTCGTCAATTCCTTTTTGGCAGATGAGGACGTTGGCTCCCGACTTCTGGATGTTCTCCACCATTTTCTTCAACATTCCTTCTTCCTGATCCAAGAATGCTTGGAGTTGATCCGGGGAAGTAATTTCGATTTTAGCATCCGTTTCGGTTTCTTTGATCTCTAACGCCGCATCGATTAATGCAATCTTTGCATTTTCAATTGATCGGGGCATTCCAGAGTGCACAATTTCTTTGTCGAGCACGATTCCTTTAATCAATTCCGACTCGTGTAATGATGCACCGGTTTTCTTTTCAATTTTGATGTGTTCCAATTCGATTTTGTATTTGGCGTCGTCTTTCTCCGCAACCGTTTGAACGGCGTCCACGACCAAATCGGCTAATCGCGATTCCGCTTCGGCGGATTTACCCGTCATGGCGGTCATGGCGATTTTGCGCAACGTTTTCGTGTCGTCAAACGTCAAGGGATCGGCAATTTCGGTTGCAATTTCTTTGGCTTTGCGTTCGGCTTGACGATATCCATTGATGATAATCGAAGGGTGGATTTCGTCATCCAATAATGCTTCGGCTTTTCCCAGCAATCCGCCGGCGAGCACAACCGCAGAGGTGGTACCGTCTCCGACTTCGCTGTCTTGGGTTTTAGCGACTTCCACAATCATTTTTCCAGCAGGATGATCAATTTGCATCTCGCTCAAAATGGTGGCGCCGTCGTTAGAAATGGTCACGTCGCCTAAGTCATCCACCAACATCTTGTCCATTCCTTTT
>JBBTZM010000091.1:0-2035 GCA_038061335.1 Patescibacteria group bacterium
AATCCGAATACACCTTCTTCCCTGCCGGCAAATTCTTGTACGCCCTCACGCGATACGAATACGAAGTGTCCGACGAAAGCCCCGAGTCCTCCCACGCTTCCGCGTTCGGGGTATTCAATATATGAGTGGGAGTTGCGGCGCTGTCCCGATACACTTCATATCCATCCTCTTTCCCCGAATTATCCTTCCAGGCAAGCCGAATCTCGGAGCTCGAAATCGCCTCAACCGAAAAAAGTTCCGGCGCCTTTAATTCCGTGGTCGCGGAAACCGGCTCCGAAAACGCGCCGCAGGGAATCTCGGGTTTGCCCACAAGGCCGGCCAGGAACTTTGTGCGGTACTGCAACATGCCCTTGATGTCCCGAAGCGACACCTCGGAGCAGGAGCCCACGCGATAATAATACGTAGTCCCCTCGATGAGCGCGCCATCAAGAAAAGTGAATCGCTTGGAAGTGGCCTGAAAAGGAGTGGGGAGAAAAGAAGGCGCGCCTTCGTTTTTCTCAAGCACGACGACGTCCGCGGTTTTTTTGAACACATCGCGCGTCGCATCCTCCTTTGCGAAACTTTCAAGGGTTATGGCGTTCGGCTCCTTCACCCGCGCGATTGCGTGTCCATAAGGCGTCCAGTTTGTGGTATTGTCCCACTGCAGTTTTATTTCCGAGTCGCTTACGGCCTCGGCGCGCTTGAAACTCGTAGCCGCGGGATATTCCGGTTTTGCCGGAGTCACCCGCACTCGCTCTACGGTAAATGTCCTTCCTTTACGGGTGTCATTATCTTTCCAATTTACCCAAAGCACCTTGTCACTCTCGGCAAATACCTGCACGTTCGTGGGAGCAACGGTCGCGAGCCGGCACTCGGCGCGGCTTGGAGCGACGCCCTCCTTTACCGTGCCATCCGCGTACGTCACCTCCACTTTATAATAGTAGGGCGTATTCAGTTCCACTCCTTGTCTTCCGGAGCATAGCCCGGATGCGCCGCCCCCGTCCGCGCACAACCCGCGCTCCTGCATACCCGAAACACTATGTAAAAGAGTGTTGAATGAACCCGTAGGCGACTCGTCGCGAAAAATCTTCGTAGTGTTTCCCACTGGAGAGACGCCGCTCCAGGAAACTGAAATACTTCGCTCCTGCGGGTTCGTACACTGGGCGACAACTTGAGGAAGAATGTCCCGTACCTGTACGATTCTTGTGTCAAAAAGTTCAGTGCCCCGAACGCGAACTTTGACGGTTGCGATAAAAGGAAAAGTAACACCTGTTGGCAAAGAACCCGGCGCCGTGTACTCCGCTCCGTTCGGCCGAGCCGGAGCAAGGAAAACTATGGAGCCGTATGACGAGTCCATGACGTTCTCCACAATGCTCCAGTCAAGCTCGCTTGCGCATCCCGCTCGGTTATAGGATGGAATCGCGGCAAAGGGAAGTTTTTGCCCGAGGTTCGCGCTCCGATTCGGCTCCTGAATCGTAACTCCGGTCACCTGGCAATCCGGCGATGTGGTTCCCGGGCCGCCAAGCCCCCCGCTCCCGATAAACTGAACCCAGCCGCCAACCGCGTCTCCCCACGCCCATCCGGAAAAGGCCTTGTCCGCGGCCACGTTTCCATTTCCCGCGCACTCCTTTCCAAACTCGCCTTCGGGGTTTGTGTCTCCAAAACATACCCCATACCCCTTCTCTTCGTTTCGCAAACTCACCCACCCGGTCCATGCCCCTCCGTTCGCGGGGTTCGCGGTCAAAAATTTCGCCCATCCCGAAACCTTGCCTTTTTCGCTCCCTCCCATATATACCTTTGCCGCGCATTCTCCGCTCGGGCATCCTCCCAAATCCTTTTCTTCAAACGAAAGCCATCCGTATCCGCACGTTGCCTCCGGCCCGCGATTCTCATTAGGATTACATTTGATGCCGCTCCACGCGTATCCGGAAAGTTTGCGGACGTCTCCTCCGCTCTTTTCCATAAAAACGCTATACGGCGCCCCGCCGCCTGCCCCCGCGGTTTGCGAACTCAAACTAATCCATCCGATGCCAAGCGCGTTTCCCTGTGAACCCCC
>JBBTZM010000092.1:0-1455 GCA_038061335.1 Patescibacteria group bacterium
ACATGTTCAAACCAAACAAAATAAACATCATCCTTATCATCGTCTGTGTCTTGCTCGGCCTCGCCCTCCTTGGGGTTGTGGCGTGGAGGGTCATAAGCGAGCGGGGGACGTATCACGCCGTCTTTCTTCGCACCGGAGACCTCTATTTTGGTAAGCTCGTTCGCTTCCCCAGTTTCGGCCTGAAACACGTATATTTTATACAGGCGACCGGAGATAAGACGAATCCTTTGAGCATCCAGAAATTCACCAATGTTTTCTGGGGGCCGGAGGACGTGATGCAGATAAATAAAAAAGAAGTGGTCTGGATGACAAAGATTGATAAAGAAAGCGGCCTCGCGAAACTTTTGAAAGAAAATCCGAATCTGGAAAACCAGGGAGCGCCGGAACCAACTTCGCCCGCAGAGAACTCGGCGCCGGAGGCCACTCCTCCCACAACAGAATAGTATTTGGTATGATTAGAGGATGAAGGAGAGAGGCCAAATTACTCTTCCGTTTATTTTGTTGGTCGGCGGCATTATTGTGGAAATCGCGATTGCCGGACTTTTTACCGCGTATTTTTTGAGTTCTGCAAATTTGGGCGAGCGGCTCGCGACTCGGGCGGCGTCCGCGGCATATTCGGGGATTCAGGATGCCATGGTAAAAATTACGCGCAATAAAGAATTCGGCAATCAGATGTACTCGCTTGAAATAGAAAACGACTCCGCGACAATTACGGTGTCAAAAGCAGATGACGCCGGAGGGGGCGCCTATCTCTATACCATCGAGTCGTTGGCGCGGGCCGGAAGCAGGGAGAAAAAATTTGTCGCGAACCTTGTGGTGAATAAAATTTCCGGGAAGACCGCGCTTCAGTCCTTGGAAGAGGTGCCTATAAGGTAGTCCTTCGACAAGCTCAGGGTATTTTTGCCTTTTTGTTTCAATGTGTTGTCGGCGAAAATAAGAATATGAGATAATACAATTATGAAAAAAATAAAGGCCTTCATAAAAAGATTCTTGGAACGCCTGAGTCCGGAGCCGGAGGTCGCGGGGTGTTCTCTTGGTTTTAGCGATATTCGCTATGTCGCGGGGAGCGGCAAGGGCGCGGAGAAGTATTCGGCCCAGATTCCGGAGGGCGTATTTCGCGAGGGAGTCGTGCAAAATGAAGAATTGCTTCAAAAGGCGCTCGAGACGCTCCACGATACGCTTCTCCCCAAGAAAAAAAACGAAGTCATAAAAGCTGTGATTTCCCTTCCGCCCGGGGTGGTCTATACCCAGAGCGTGAAGACGCCCTACGTGGGCGAGAAGGACGTCGAGGAGTCCGTGGGGCTGAACCTGCAGATTGTGACGCCTATACGCGCGGAAGACGCCTACATGGATTGGCAAAAGATTAAAGAATTTGATAATGAAGTTGAGATTCTCGGCGTTTTTGTGGAAAAGGCGCGGATAGACAAGATTCGGGGGCCGCTTGAACGGGCGAAG
>JBBTZM010000093.1:0-13711 GCA_038061335.1 Patescibacteria group bacterium
CTCTGGGACCCGGAGAATACGTATACGTGGTCCGCGTTAAAAGAGGAGGTTGCGCAATAAAGAAAATGGTGTAAAATAAAGATACATGAAGAAAAAAATACATCCTCTGTTTATTCTCCTCATGCTGGCGTCTATCTTGGGGAGCGCGTTCTTCGTGGTTCAGGGCGTGAATATGCATGACGAAGCCGCGAAAGAAGGGGAAGCATTTCACGCGCTTCAGGCGGAATACTATGCGCAAAGCAAGGAAGCGCGCGATGCGGCTCCCATGGGCTCGGAACTGAATCAGAAACTCGCGGCCATACAAAACGCGCCATCGGAACTTATGCGGATTGAACTAGCAGGGATAGGAAAAATACTTATTGGAATTGGAGCCCTGCTTTTGGGAATACTAATCGCCCTGGTTGCCCTCCCCGGGCGCGTAAAGGACTCAATCGGGTACCGTGACTAACGATCTCATCGGCCTCTCAAACCTCGTCCGCTACTATATCCTCTTGGGCACAAAAGAGGCCGGCTCCGGCCACCCCACCACCTCCTCGTCGGCGGTAGAACTTTTAACAACCCTGATGTTTGGCGGATACTTCAGGGCGGATTTGGAACATCCGAATAACCCGAATAATGCTCGGCTTATATTTTCTAAAGGCCACGCCGCTCCGCTTCTCTATGCGCTTTACGTCGCCGCAGGAAAAATAACGGAAGAAGAAATAAAAACCCTGCGCAAATTTGGAAGCCGTCTTGAGGGCCACCCTACCATGGAGTTTCCATATACCGAGGCGCCCACAGGCTCGCTCGGCCAGGGACTTTCTATAGGAGTGGGGATGGCGATAAACGCGAAGTATCTGGATAAACTTCCGTACAAAACATTCGTGCTTTTGGGGGACTCTGAAATGGCCGAGGGTTCGGTATGGGAAGCCATGGCGCTTGCCGCGCACTATGCACTGGATACCCTTGTGGCAATTCTCGACGTAAACCGCCTGGGCCAGAGAGGAGAGACCATGCACGGGCATGACATTGAGGCGTACAGAAAAAAAGCAGAGGCCTTTGGCTGGCATGTAATCGTAATCGAGGACGGCCACGACATTGAAAAAATAAAAAGCGCGTACGAGGAAGCCGCGGCTGGAAAAGAAAAACCGAGTATCATTATCGCGAAAACGCAAAAAGGAAAAGGATTCCCGGGCGTGGAAAACAGAGAGGACTGGCACGGCAAGGCGTTAAAAGGAGAGGAGTATGAAAAAGCGATAGCCGCGCTGGGAGATGTGGATACAAGCGCGCGGGGAACGATTCTTCAGCCGGAAAAAATGGAGCCCGCGCCCTACGCCCCGGAAGCGGGAGAAAAAATAATCTATAAAGAGCGCGCTGCAACGCGAAGGGCCTACGGCAACGCCCTCATCCGGCTCCATAAAAAATTTTCTGAAATGGTAGTGCTGGACGCCGAAACCTCCAACTCCACATACGCGGAACTTTTCAAGAAAAAATACCCTGACCGATTTTTTGAAATGTATATTGCCGAGCAAAACATGGTGGGCGCGGCCCTTGGCCTTGCACGGAGGGGGAAATTGCCCTGTGTTTCCACATTCGCCGCATTTTTTACCCGCGCGTTTGACCAGATACGGATGTGCGGATACTCGGATGCCCGGATTATCTTTGCGGGTTCCCATGCCGGGGTCTCCATCGGCGAGGACGGCGCCTCCCAGATGGGCCTGGAGGACATCGCCATGTTTCGCACGGCGCAGGGGAGCGTGGTGCTTTATCCATCGGATGCGGTTTCAACCGAGGCCTTGGTAGAGGAGGCCTTGAAACAGAGGGGGATTGTGTATATCCGCACCACTCGCAAAGATACTCCAATCTTGTATAATGAAGGTGAGGAGTTTCATGTCGGCGGAAGCAAGGTCCTTTGGGAAAGCGCGGACGACAAAGCAACCATCGTGGCCGCGGGTATAACGCTTCACGAGGCGCTTGCGGCATACGAGGAACTCGCAAAGGAGGGGATAAAAGTGCGCGTCATAGACCTCTATAGCATAAAACCCTTTGACGCGGAGACCCTGAAAAAGGCCAAGCAAGAAACAAAGCATATCATTGTTGTGGAAGACCATGTGCCGGAAGGTGGAATAGGGGAGGCAGTGGGGGCGGATTATTCACTCGCGGTGCGAAAGCGTCCGAAAAGCGGAACCCCGGAAGAACTTTTGCAATACGAAGAAATATCCAAAGAGGCGATTGTAAAAAAGGTAAAGCAAATAATCTTGTAAATATGGCAATGCAAAAAAACGGAGCAAATGAAATAAACGGAGCAAACGGAATTTTACCGAAACGGATAAAAGAGGCGCTGAATGTTCGTCCGCATGAAGTAGAGTCGTGGAGGATTTTTAAGATTCTCTCGGAATTTGTGCAGGGGTTTGAGCTGATACGGAAATATAAAAAAGCGGTAACCTTTTTTGGTTCCGCGCGCTCCGGGTTTGACACGGAAATTTATAAGGAAGCGAGCAAACTCGCGGGCAAGCTTGCGAAAGACGGGTACGCGGTTATGACAGGAGGCGGCCCGGGCATTATGGAGGCGGCAAACAAAGGCGCGTATGAAGCCGGAGGGGACTCGGTGGGCATCAACATAGAACTCGATAAAGAGCAGAGGACGAACAAGTACGTGAAGGATTCGGAGGCGTTTCACTACTTTTTTACGCGCAAAGTGATGCTCTCTTTTGCTTCGGACGTGTACGTATTTTTCCCCGGCGGGTTCGGTACGCTCGATGAATTTTTCGAAATGATAACGCTCGTTCAGACGAAAAAAATTCCGCCCATTCCCATTATCATTGTAAACAGGGAATACTGGACTCCGCTTTTGAAATATATCGAGGAGGTGGTGTACAAGAAAAATAACGCGATAAGCAAAGAGGACATGAATATTTATCATCTCGTTGACACCGCGGATGAGGCGTACGCTTTGATTAAAAAATTGACTGCGAAGTAGCCATATGTCCATGCGCTCCGCCATAGAAAATTTCGCGGATCAGTTTTCGTACCAACCAAAAATCGAAAATGCGGAACCAATAAAGAAGTTCCGCAAGTTTGTGGTTTGCGGCATGGGCGGCTCGCACCTTGCCGCGGGACTCCTGAAGGTGTGGAATCCGTACCTCGACATTATTGTTCATCGCGACTATGGCCTGCTCGCGCTTTCGGATGAGGAACTCCGGGAACGGCTCATTATCGCAAGTTCCTATTCCGGCAATACCGAGGAAATCGTGGATGGCTTTGAAAAAGCGAAAGAGAAAAATCTGCCCCTTGCGGTTGTGGCAACCGGGGGAAAACTTTTGGAACTCGCGAAGGAGTATCGCGTTCCGTATATCGAGATGCCCGACGCTGGCATCCAGCCCCGCTCCGCTTTAGGGTTCAGCGTGCGGGCCATGGCAAAAATAATGGGCGAGGAGAGCGCGCTCGAGGAAACAGGCGCGCTCGCGCGCGCCCTGGATCCGAAAGCGTTTGAGGAAGGGGGCAAAAAACTTGCGGAAAAATTGCGGGACAGGGTTCCGGTCGTGTATTCCTCGGCAAGGAACGAACCCCTTGCCTATATCTGGAAAATTAAATTTAACGAAACAGGAAAAATACCTGCGTTCTGCAACGCAGTGCCGGAGATGAACCACAATGAAATGACCGGGTTTGACGTACAGGATTCCTCAAAACATCTTTCGGAACGATTCGCGTTTATTGTGCTTCGCGACAAAGAAGACCATCCGCGCATTACGAAGCGCATGGACATACTGGAAGGTTTGTATAAAGAGCGCGGCCTTCCGGTGCATACCGTGGAAATGAAAGGAATCTCTCAGTTTGAAAAAATGTTTTCTTCGGTTTTAATCGCGGACTGGGTCGCGTTTTATACTGCTGAACTCTACGGCCTTGATCCAAATGAAGTTCCAATGGTGGAGGAATTCAAAAAAATGATGCTTACGTAACCTGATTACGTTAGCGTAATCAGGTTACGTAACAAAGCCGGAGCGCGCGTGGCGCGCTCCGGCGATTTATCGAAGGAGCTCGTCCCAGGCCTCTCGGGGCAACGGTCCCCGAGGAGGTACCTCGGGAAGGCCATCCCTATATTCCAGTTCCGCTGGTAGGCGGTTCAAGACCGCCTCCGCGGAATCGGTGGTTGAGCAGATGGCGTGCTGTACGCACGCCAGGGTGAACCAACTTTTAAATTGGCCCACCAAGATTTCTCGGGAGAACGATAGTTCTCCCGAGAAAGTCAGACAAACCTCCCAGCGGGAGGTTTTTTCAATGCGCAAAGTCCCCATGGAACACTCCTTTCTATCCACAGGGGTTATTGACTCAAGAAACACTCTGTGTATAATACAAGCATAACTGAATAATTATCAAGAGTGCGGCGAGGGAACCGACCCTATGAACCGCCAGCAACCTTCTTTCAGTAACGCGAAAGAAAAGGTGCTCCTTCGGGCCCCACAAGGGAAAGATAATAAGTCGAATCTTCCTTTTCGGGAGATATTTTATTTTGAGCTACGAATATACCAATAACATACGAATGTACGAATTCGTATATTCGTATAAGATTCGTAAATTCGTAGCTTCGCGAAGCCATGATGATACACGTCCCAAAAATCTATACGGTTGAATCGGTTACATCTGGCCATCCGGACAAGGTCTGCGATCAGATTTCAGATGCCATTTTGGACGCCGCCCTCGCGGTTGACCCAAAAAGCCGTGTTGCCGCGGAGACCATGGGCTCGCACGGGCTTCTTGTCTTGGGCGGAGAAATTACCACACAGGCAAAACTTGATTATGAAAAAATCGCCCGTGAACTCTATAAAGAGATCGGGTATGAGGATAATTTGAAGGTTATAACCCAAATCGTAACCCAGTCGCCGGATATCGCCATGGGCGTGGATACGGGCGGGGCCGGAGACCAGGGTATTATGTACGGCTATGCCACGGACGAAACCGAAGAGTGTCTGCCAAAGGGCATTGTGCTTGTTCATAAACTAACCAAAGGATTGGAAGAACTCCGCAAGAGCGGCGCGCTTCCCTGGCTCATGCCGGATGGTAAGGCGCAGGTTACGGTTGAAAATAATAAAGTACGCACCGTGCTTGTAAGTTGCCAGCACAAAGAAAATGTTTCGCAGGAGAAGATTAAAAAAGAACTCATTGAAAAACTTATCAAGCCCGTGATAGGGGATTTGGAAGGGGTGGAAATTTTCGTAAATCCCACAGGCAAGTTCGTGCAGGGAGGGTTTGAGGCGGACGCGGGGCTTACCGGAAGGAAAATTATGGTGGATTCCTACGGCGGACTTATTCCGCACGGCGGAGGAGCGTTTTCAGGAAAAGACCCCACAAAAGTGGACCGCTCCGCGGCCTATATGTGCCGATACGCCGCGAAGCAATTGGTGAAAGAGGGGCTCGCGAAAAAATGTTTGGTGTCTGTGGCCTACGCCATCGGCCACTCCGAGCCCCTAATGGTTGAGGCAATAAACGAAGAAGGGGAGAGTATGACTGAAGAAATTAAAAAACGTTTTGACTTCCGGCCCAAGGCAATCATTGAGCGTCTTGGTCTGCTGAGGCCGATCTACAGACAAACCGCGGCCTACGGCCATTTCGGCAAACCCGGCCTCCCGTGGGAGAAAGTGTAATGGAAACGGCGTCGGTTACCCGACGCCGTAGCGATCAAAGACGGGGGACTTTTCTCCGCCCCGCCTTTAGCACGATAAAAGCAAGAAGGCCAGCCACCACGAGAATGAGGCTAATCCAGCCCAAGACGGAATAGTCAAACATGTCAATACTCCTTCCGCTATCATACTATACCTTGTCCCACGTCCCA
This sequence comes from Patescibacteria group bacterium, assembly GCA_038061335.1. Lineage (GTDB taxonomy): Bacteria > Patescibacteriota > Minisyncoccia > UBA6257 > GWB1-50-10 > JAUYPG01. Next base: position 5,810 of record JBBTZM010000093.1, read on the forward strand.
TCAAGCTTTATCCAGAATCCGCGAACTTCCTTTTCGGGAAATTCTCTTTTTGCTTCGGAGAGTGCCTTCTTCAAATCTGAAAGTGTGGTCCCGGCTCCGCAGTCCTCATGTGCGGTTAATATGAATAAAGAAGGAGAATGGAGTTTTAAGGAAAGTGCGAGTGTGGGGAAAGTGTCATTTTTTAAGGACGCGCCTCCGGCAATGGACACTCGGTCAAAGTCACCGAATGAAACCCCAAGAGACGAAAGCAGGTTTTCGATTGTTTTTTGGATGCGGAAGTCCATGCAGTGGACAGCACATATGGTACATGTGTGGGGCATAATTGAAAGATATTATACGCCCGTTTTCAAGGTTGTCGAGGAGGAAAGTGAATATGGTACAATATCAAGATGGCGGTCATAAAAAAGAAAATCTGGCCGGAATATTTTGACGCGATAGAAAGCGGAAGAAAAACATTTGAACTGCGGTTGGATGATTTCGATGCAAGCGAAGGCGATACCCTAATCCTCGAAGAGTGGGACCCGAAAATAAAAAAATACTCGGGTCGCACGATTGAAAAGAAAGTTGGATTTATATACAAGTTCCGTCCGGAGAAAATTCCTTTTTGGAGTAAGGAAGAGATGCAAGGGCAAGGTTTCCAAATTATTTCTTTGAAGTAGGGTGTCTAGTAAGGTTTACAAAACTATTACATCCCTAATTCGTACGAATAAGGGGTATAATAGATAGAAGGTATGGAATTGAAGGTGAAAGAGAAAAAAGAAATTCAGGAGTGGTTGAGGGCAAGCGAAGCAAAAGAATTTGAGAAAGTGCTGAAAGCGCTCGCGAATAAGCGGCGGCTTGCGATAGTAAAATTTTTAAAAAAGAAAGGGGAAGGGTCGGTGCAGGAAATCGCGGAGGTCATTGCATTGTCTTTCAAATCAACTTCGCGGCACCTCGCCCTGCTTTCATCGGCCGAGATTCTGGAAAAAGAACAAAAAAGCACCCGGGTGTTTTATCGAATTTCCAAAGTGGAGCACGCGGTGGTCTCGCGGGCAATTTCGCTCCTATAGCATTATATCCCTTATTCGCACGAATAAGGGAGGTAACAAGGGATGGTGATACGGATCAAAAAATCAGGTACAATAAATCTGCAGAGCGCCATGCGGCGCATGGGGTACAAGCCCCTGGGATATACGGAAAAAGGAGAGTTGAACGCCGTTCGTTCTTTGGGCGGGGACTATCCGCGCTTCCACGCCTATATTAAAGAAGAGGGAGACGAATACGTATTTAATATTCATCTTGACCAGAAGCGGCCGATATACGGAAACGAAACTGCGCACAGCGGGGACTATGACGGCGAGGTGGTGCGAGACGAAGCCGCCCATATTCAATCCATGATTCTTACGAGATCGTAATCTCTAGCAAAATGTCTTCTTCATATCTCACCACATCACTTGTTTTTTTCGCTCTTTGGGCAATCATCTTTCTCACCCGAAAGGATTTGCAAAAGCCGCTCCTTGTAGGAGGGGGGATGTATATTATGCTCGTGGTGCCGGTCACTTTCGCGCTCGTCTTTCTTTCCGAACTTGGGATGGGATTTTCTTGGAACCGCATCACGAGCTACTGGGCGCCTCATGGAACGCTTTTTAATCTTGCGGAAAAGACCGGGATGATGGGTCTTGAAGATATTTTTTTTATGTTCGTGGCCGGAGGCCTTGCCGCGACCGCGTATGAGGCCTTTTCTCCCCATCGGATTCGAAACGCGGAAAAACGGCATCATTCCTTCTCTCTTGCCGTGTTCTTTGCCTCCTACATTGCAAGCGGCCTTTTCTTCTCGTGGCATCCGCTTTGGAATTTGATTTTCGCAAGCATCTTGGGTTGGCTTACCATACTTATTCAACGTCTTGACCTTTTTTGGGCCTCGATTGCCGGAGCGTTTGCGTTCCTCACCATTTACGTGGGCGGTATCGCAATGTATCACATGGCGTTCGGAGAAATCGCGTGGAATCTGAAAAATCTTACGGCAGTCGCGTATCCTTTTCCCGTAAAAGAACTTCTCTACGCGTTTTCGCTCGGGCTTATGTGGACACCGCTGTATGAGTATATGACGGGGAAATCAATTCAATAAAGCATGCGTAACCTGATTACATAAATTATTTACGTAATCAGGTTACGTAATAATATGCAGTACAAAAAAATTCAGAGCACATACATTGCGCGCGTGGAAAAGGGGGAAGAAGCAATAGAGGAACTCATTCGGTTGTGCGAAAAAGAAAACATCAAAGCCGGTTCCATTCAGGCAATTGGGGCGACGAACAGAGTGGAACTCCTGTGGTATGACGCCGACAAAAAGGAATACTCGAGCAAGGTGTTTGAGGAGGAAAATTATGAGATAACTTCGTTTTCGGGAAACATCTCGAGAAAAGACGGGAAGCCCTATCTCCATTGCCATATTGCGCTGGGAAATAGGGATTTTGTCGCCTATTCCGGGCACTGCAAATCTGCTATAGTGAGCGGCGCGTTCGAGGCGGTAGTCGAAGTTCTGGACGCCGAGATCGGTCGCGAGTTTGATGAAACAATAGGTCTGAATTTATTAAAATTATAAAAATTATGAAAGGAGATACACTTGGCCCATCATACGTCATACAAATGTACAATCCCAAGCATGACGTTTGGGCGGTAACGGTGATTGATAATATAGGGCGTGGCCCGGGCAAGGGCGGTATCCGCATGACAGGCACGGTAGGCGTGGAGGAGGTCAGCCGCCTCGCGCGGGCTATGACCTTGAAATGCGCTATGGCCGACTTGCCGTTTGGGGGGGCAAAGTCCGGCATCATGGTTGACCCGAAAACGATTTCAAAAGAAGCAAAGCGTGAAATCGTAGTATGGTTTGGGGAACAACTCCGTATGTACGCTCCGAAGTATTATATCTCCGCGCCGGATATAAATATGGCAGAGGAGGAGATGAGGTGGTTTGTGGAGGGTCACGGCGACCCCAAGGCAATTACCGGAAAGCCAAAGGACTTGGGGGGTTTGCCGCACGAGCTGGGCTCAACCGGATTCGGTGTGGCGCACTCGGCAAAAATGGCACTGGAGTTTAAGGGGATTCCGGTGCAAGGCGCGACCATTGCAATCGAGGGGTACGGAAACGTAGGCGTATTCGCGCATAAATTTTTGGAGGAGATGGGTGCGAAGATTGTGGCCGTATCTGATTCAAGAGGCGGAGTATATGACCCGCAGGGATTGAAACACGCCGAACTTTCCAAAACAAAAGAAACCAAAGGGACGGTAACCGCGCATGACAAGGGAGAAAAAATAGAAGGCAAGAAAATATTCGAACTTGACGTGGACGTCTTAATTCCCGCGGCCTTGCCCGACGTTATTAACTATTCAAATGTCGAGAACGTAAAGGCGAAAATAATCGTGGAAGGCGCGAACATTTCCATCGTGCCGGACCTCGTGGAGCCGCTCCATACACGGGGAGTGCTCATTATCCCGGACTTTGTGGCAAACGCCGGAGGCGTTATCTCCTCGTATGCCGAACACATGGGCTATGACGAGAAAAAGATGTTTGAATTGGTGCGGGAGAAAATCGAAAAAAGCGTGAACGCCATGCTCGAACGCTCGAAAGCGACAGGACAAATCCTGCGGCAAGCCGCGGAAGCAATCGCCCTCGAACGCCTCGCCTAAATTATGGAACCAAAACCAACCACAACTCCCCGCGACTTTTTTCTTCACCTGCTCCACATCGTTACGCTCTACGGAAGCGCAATCGCCTTACTTTCGATTTTGTGGCAACTCATTAACATCGCCTTTCCCGACCCGAGCCAGGACCTTTACCGCTACTTTGCGACCAACGGCGCGATACGGTGGGGGATAGCGTTTCTTGTCATTATGTTTCCCGTGCTCCTCGGCACCGGCAAGTTTTTGGAGAGCGTGTATAAAAAAGAGCCGGAAAAAAAGGAACTGAAGGTAAGGAAGTGGCTCGTGTACCTCACACTCTTTATAACCGCGCTTATTATCATCGGCGACCTTGTCCGCCTTATCTTTGAGTTTCTGGAAGGAGAACTCACCCCGCGTTTTATTTTGAAATTCCTCTCCGTGCTCGCGGTTGCGTTTGCGGTTTTTTGGTATTACTTGCAGGGCATGAGGGATAGGGAATGGAAAATATTTGGTTGGAACGCGAAGAAAATTTTTGTGTGGAAGGTTATTATTATTGTCCTTGCGCTCATTGTGGCAGGAGTATTGGTTGTTGATTCGCCGAAAGAGGAGCAGATGTACCGTCTTGATGAGCGAAGAACACAGGATTTGCAGAATGTACAGAACTATGTTTTAGAATACTGGAAAAAAGAAAATACTCTTCCCGAAACTATAGCCGCGCTCCCCATTGAGGCAAAAGATGAGGAGTTCGACCCCAGGAAAGACCCCAAGACAAAAGAAGAATACGGATATGAAGTCCGCGCGGAAAATACGTTCGCGCTCTGTGCCATGTTTGAAAAAGAAACAAGAGGGAAGGGGGCGTATCCATATCCCGAAAGAATGGCACCCGTTCCCGTGGATTTTGAAAAGCCCCAACCGCAATATTACATCGAGAATTCTGACTGGACGCATGAGGTCGGAGAGAAATGTTTTGAACGAAAAATTATTACCACATCCTTACATCCTTAAGGATGTGAGGATGTTAATGTATGGACTGGGCATATAATCCAAATCGTTCAAGAAATATCTTTGACCCCAGGTCAAAAGAGCCCTTTCGCTTGAGCCGTTCGCGGCTTGAGTTTTTTATGCAGTGTCCGCGCTGTTTTTATATGGACCGCCGCCTTGGCACGGACCGCCCGCCGGGCTTTCCCTTTACCCTGAACTCCGCGGTGGATACGCTTTTGAAAAAAGAATTTGACATTCACCGCGCCGCTGGCTCAAAACATCCGCTTATGGAGGAATATGGCATAGACGCGGTACCATACGCCGGAGACCAGATGGACGAATGGAGGGAAAATTTCAAAGGTGTGCAGTTCCTTCACCGCCCCACAAACCTTGTGATAACCGGCGCAGTTGATGACGTCTGGATTAACCCAAAAAAAGAACTGATTGTGGTGGACTACAAGGCAACCTCAACCGAAAGCGAAATTACGCTTGACGTCGAATACCGGCAGGGATACAAACGGCAGATGGAGATATACCAGTGGCTTTTGCGGCAAAACGGATTCCCCGTATCCGACACCGGATACTTTGTGTACGCGAACGGAAGAAAAGACAAGAAGGCCTTTGACGGCAAATTGGAATTTGACGTGCAGGTAATCCCGTACACAGGTAGCGACTCCTGGGTGGAGGATTTGATAAAAAAAGCGCACATTTGCCTCATGGGAGATGAACTCCCCGAAGCATCAAAGAGTTGCGATTATTGCGCGTACCGCAAAGCAACGCAAAAATACGAATAAAGGTATTACACGTATCACTTGTTAAGTATGGTTTGGGTAATTTTAACAAGTTGTCGCAAGCATTAGTGTTTTTTGTAGATAAATCCTATTACCAGACGCAAGACCCCTACTGATTTCCTCCCGTTCACGGCCGGAGAGACGCCGAAGTGAGTATATCACCCCGTTGCATTAAAACGTTGACTCCAAGTATGTCCGGGCGTTCAAAATTTCGCAAACCTTCGTTGGAATTTGTGGTAACCCCCAGGGGATATACCTTTCCGGCAATCGCGCCCGCCCTTTTTGCGGTTTCTACCATTTCGGGAGTGGCGCTGTCCCGAATTTCGATTGTCATGAGCGGCTGAAACGCGTTATCGAGGTTCAACCTCGATAATTTTAGGACTTTTTCAATTTCGTCTTTGTACCACACTACGTCCTCCGCACTTAGTATTGCCCGGGGGAGGGTTATGAATTTTGGCATATTAAAAGAAATCCGATACTCGCGACAGGGCGAGACGATTCATGTCTTCGTCGGTATAGTTGTCAATATGAGAAGATATACAAAGAAATATGATGGTGTTTCCCCTTATCGCGAACCACATCCGCGGGTATTGATTTGGACGCAAGTTTGATTTTATGACGGGTAGTTCGGTTTTCCACATTGTCCAAACGTCGTTTTGGGTAACACGGTGGATTTTTCCCGGATGAATGCGTGTTTGCGGATTTGTGGGATGAAAATGGAATTCGCACAATTTTTGGAATCCGCTTAAGCTTTCCCGTATATGCCGCAATCGCCGCCTTTCCAGTGCGGCGACTTCTTTTTCAAAGCCATCATGATATCGAAATTCAATCATAGATCGCTAAAGTCGGTGCCTCGGTAATAGGAAAATTCGTAGGGTATGTCTCCGTAAGGTTCCGCGGCGGTGTATGGCGCTTCCGCGTGCGATAGGTCGGCTAATTGTTCTCCGTTTAGGCCGCCATAGCGCTTAGCCACGCGCTCGAGCATTTTCTTCTCCTCTTCGTCAAAGACGGAAAGATCGGGTTCGGCAAGGCACGTGTACACTTCGGTCGGAGCATATTCTTGGCCCCACTCTTTGACTGCATTTACTTTTAATTTTCCGTCCGCGGAAAGTTCGTTGATGATTTCACCAAGGGCGCTTGGGAGGGGGCCTTTGGGATATGCTTTGTATGTGTCGCCGGTTATTGATCGTTGGTATTTTTCGTATAAATCAAAATCCGCGAAATAGAGGAGTTTCGCCAGTTTTTTCTTGCCGCGCACCTCGCCTTGTAACTTTTGGCATAGGTACAGAATGGCATTTTGGTATTTTTTTCGGTTAAGGACCATATGCCTATATGATACCAGATGGGGCGGAATTATCTACCTTTCGTCTCCGAGAGCATGGGCGGGAGCCGCAAGTGGCAGTGCATATCGTCAAAACGGGGGAGGGTGAGGGTTTGGGGCATAGTTTTTTCTATCGAGGTTCAACCTCGATAACTTTAAAGGATAATAAAGTTATAGTGAGAATCTCGATTCTTTGATAATGCCATCGATAAAATTTTTAAATTCTTTTTCCCTATCTTCCGGGGGGCCGTCTTTACAAAAAGCTCTAAGAGTATATTCTCCGCTGTCGTATTGATAAGTCCAGGTCCAAAATATGGTATCGGGCTTATTTATAAAAACTATATGAGCCGAAACTCCGCCGTAAGCACTATTTTCCGCATGGAGAATAATGAATTTGCTCTTGTAATAGGACTCATCAAAACTATTAAGGCCGCAATTAAGGCCTTCAATGTCATTATTCAAGGCATCATATTCTTCTACTCCGTTATTTGTGCCATTTAGATAGCCGTCTAAAGCCGCGCGAATATGTTTAATATATGGATTATTATAGATCTCCTCGTCGCTCGGATCTTCTTCCGTGATCCCGGGGGGTCTCTGGGATTCAGCGTATTTTATTCCTTCTTCTATGCCTTCTATAAATTCATCCGAATCTGCCATTGCGATTAAGTCGTCTGCGGTAAGGGGTGATTTTTCGCATTTATTTTTTCTCATTAATCTATTTCGCGCCTCCAGTATTTCCTCGGTGCCTGCTTCGGGATATTTTTTTGTATATTTACTTATCCATTGGGCTGCGGACTCTATATATTCATCTTTTTGATATGGCTCAAAATCGCTTGGACACTTGAATCCTAGATCATTGTTGATTCTAGAAGTATAGAAAATAAAAGCGAGGGCTACGATTAAAAGCACAACACACGCAAGCAAAGTTTCATTTATTGTTTTTAGTTTTTTTAGCATTCTTTTCATTTTTTGCCATTTTTAATCCTTCGATAAAAAATATCATATCAACTATTTTCGCTCTTGTGTAACGTCTGCTACTCTCGTCGCCATCGTATTCGAAAGTTTTAATTCTAGCCGCCTCATCGGAAATAAATTTTTCGTATTCAGCATAAAAGTTGGCTATTTGTTCGAGGGCGTGCTTATTAAAAGTGTTTAATCCCGAACCTT
>JBBTZM010000094.1:0-1501 GCA_038061335.1 Patescibacteria group bacterium
TGGGGGGGTGGTATCTCCCGACTATGGTTTCAATATGCAGAATCACTCGCTTCGCCCCGGCCCTCACCCATCGCTCGATATATTCCTCCGGCTCTTGAACCATCAAATGCACTTCAACTTTTAGAGACTCGGTCTCTAAAAGTTCCGGCTCGTTCCACGTCCTCACCGGCGTAAACTTCCCGTCCGAAACGTCAACATGCACCCACTCGGCGGGGATATCCTTTAGCATCTCCAAATGCTTCTTCACGCATTCTTCCGTATCGCAATTTATGGCGGGTATCACTTGCATAAATATCCAATATCCAATTTCCAATATCCAATAAATTCCAAATAACCAAATGTCCGAAAATTAGACATTCGGACATTTATTAGAAATTGGATATTAGAAATTAGAAATTGAAAAATCTCATTGAGATTTTTCCTGTATCTCTATCTCAATTTTCGAAATCTTATCCCTCCGCCTTCGGTGCCTCTCCTCATTCGCGAACGGCGTCCCAAGCCAGGTGGTCAGTATCCGCTTCACGTCATCCACGCGCACATAGTCCGCGGGAAGCGCGAGGATATTTGCGTCATCGTCATTCCGCGCGTCAAACGCCTGGTCGGGAGTCATAACAAGAGACGACCGCACCCGCGGAAACTTGTTTGCAACAACGTCCACTCCGACGCCGGACCCGCAGATCACAATCCCCCGCGCATTCTCATAATCATTACTCACCTTGCCCGCTACCGCGGACGCAAAATCAGGATAATCATCCGCCGGGTCAAGCGTGGTATTCCCAAGGTCATACACCGAATACCCCAGCCCTTGGATAAAAGTTTTAATTTCTTCTTTTAACGCGAATCCCCGATGATCCGCCGCAATATAAATAACCAAAGAAAATATCTAATTTCTAATTTCTAATTTCTAATCAATTCCCAATGACAAAATGTCAAATTTCGACATTAGACATTGGTGTTTGGTGCTTAATTAGTAATTAGTACTTAGTAATTAGTAATTATGTAATATCTATTCTACCACATACGGCTGAAATGTCTTCGAAATCCGAATCGGCACCTGCTCCACTCGCGAAATCTTTCTGCCCCGGACAAACGCCCGGAGCATAAGACCCCGCATGGTTTCTTCTGAAAAATCCTGGTCAAACACAAAGTTCCCCAAACTATACGCAATCCACCCGTCTTTATATTTTTCAACCTCCTGAACCACATGAGAATGATGGCCGATAACCAAATCCGTGCCCGCGTCAATAAGAGAGCGGGCAATTTTTTGTTGTGAAGAGTTCGATGTCGTCTGGTACTCGTCTCCCCAGTGGTAAGAAACAACGACAACATCCGCCCGGCCTCGCGCCTCCGCGATACGCTCCAAAACATTTTCCAAGCGCGCGTCGCTCACTCCGGGCCTCCCTTCTCCGGCAACTAATCCCTCGGGATACAAATTTGTGTACGCCAAAAACGCGACCCGCAAGGCGCAGGTATCGAGGTTAGGCCCCCCCCCGGGGGGGGG
>JBBTZM010000095.1:0-6716 GCA_038061335.1 Patescibacteria group bacterium
CCGACTTCCTTTGGGAAGTCGGACTTCCCGTCGTTTCGCTTGCGCAGAAAAAAACCGGCTCATTCGCTTGCCTTTCATCCATCCCCGCCCCCACGGGCTTAATATCATTGTCTTCCAAAGTTGTTCTCGTATCCTGAAGCGCATCTCTCCCCCAGTCCATACTATGGTTATTCGCAAGAGATAGAACATCAAAACCGGCGAGTGTGAGCCCCTCCGCTACCCGCGGATCCGCGCGGAACGAGTATATGGAACCCTGCTTCTCTCCGCGAACGGAAATGGGCCCCTCCAAATTCCCGAAAGCAATATCCGCCTTGCGAAGCGTGTCCGCAACCAAACGAAAGGGGTGCGCAAAATCATTTTCTTTTCGCATCACGGCTCCCACGCTCCGCGAAAGCATAATGTCTCCGACAAAAAGCAACGTAAACGCATTCGTGTTGTTCGCGATGTCATTCGCGTCATTCGTATTGGTCTTTGCAAAATACAAAACCCCCGACAGCCCAAAGGACGCGAGGGATAATAAAAAAATAAAAATCCAATACCTCACAGCAAGGCGGCAACTTTTTCTATATGCTTTACCAAGGTCGCAACGTACCCGGCCTCGTTGTCATACCACGAAAGCACCTTAACCAGATTTCCATCAACAACCTTGGTAAAGGAAAGGTCCGCGATCGCGCCGTACATCTGCCCCACAATATCCGAAGAGACAATAGGCTCCTCGGTAACGGAAAATATTCCCTGCCAGCGCGGCTCCCTGGCGGCTTTCCGCAAAACATCGTTTACCTCCTCCACCGTGGTCTTTTGCTTTGAAACAAACGTAATGTCCGCGATTGAACCCGCGATAACCGGCACCCGCATTGCGATGCCGTCAAACTTGCCCTGAAGTTCGGGAAGCACGCGGCTGACGGCTATTGCGGCGCCCGTGGTCGAGGGAATTATGCTGTGCGCCCCCGCCCTTCCCCGTCGCAAGTCGCTGCCCTTCACGGTGCTGTCCACCATGCTCTGTGTCGCGGTATACGCGTGAATGGTGTTTAATATCGCCTTCCGGATACCCGGATTCTCTGACAAAATCTGCATCAAAGGCGCCGAGGCATTCGTGGTGCACGAGCCGTTTGAAGTCATCACCGCGCCGTTTATATCCCCCTCATTGATGCCCACGAGCACGGTCTTCCCATCCGGTCCGTCCTGGTCTTTTGCCGGGGCCGTGATGATGACGCGCTTCGCTCCGGCCAAAAGATGCACCTTTGCTTTTTCATATGATTCGAAAATACCGGTTGCTTCCAAAACAATATCTATTCCCAGCCGTTTCCATGGGAGCTTCAGGGGGTCCGGCTCGCGAATAAACTGAATCGTCTTTTTCCCCACGCGGATATTATCGTCAGTTGCCGCAATTTCTTCGGGAAAACGTCCGTACACGGAATCATACTCCAAAAGATACGCCAAGCTCTGCGGCGTACCCAAATCATTCACGGCAGTAATCGTAAAATCCTTACGCGAGATCGCCTGACGCAAAAACAATCTTCCAATGCGTCCGAACCCGTTTATTGCAATGTTTGCCATGCACCCATTGTATCAGATATCTTCTAGCGCAAAAGAAACTTATCCCCAGTTTTAATCTTCAAACTCTCCGCCGTTCCAGCGGAAACTTCAAAAACCATATCCACCGGGCCGGGTGATGTATATAAAGGAAGCAGAGAAAGCGGCATAGTAGGCAAAGGCGCGGGCGCGTCCCACTCCACCCCAACCACTTGTCCCTCGCGAATCCAAATGATATCAATGGGAAATTTCATATCCTTCATCCAAAAACTCTGTACTTCGGGTTCCGAAAAAAGAAACAGCATCCCCCACCCCTCCTCCAACGCCTCTCTCCCCGAAAGCCCCTCGGCCCGCTCCTCCGGCGTATCCCTCACCTCGGCAACAAACTCATGTTTTCCAATACGTACAACAACTTCATCATCAAAAATCTCCGGCCTCTTCTCTTGTCCAAAAAATAAAATATAAAAATAAGCGGAAAGCCAAGCCACCCCGCCCAAAACCACAATCCAAAACAAGATACGTTTGCTCATTGAATAAACTTGCGCTATTGACCCCACATCCTCAACCCCCCTTCCCCCCATCATACCCCCATCCCCACCAATTTCTCAACCAAAAACCTGCCCCGCGTCGCGCTTGCAGACTCCGCATAGTCACTCAACAATTCCATGGAATTGTTGAGTGACTAATTTCCCGCAAACGGTACGCCACAATCCCGAACGCGACCGACACATTCAAGGATTCCTTTTTGCCGAACATCGGGATTTCCAAAATCCTGTCCGCCCGTTTTAGAATTGAGGGAGAAAGGCCCCGCACTTCGTCTCCAAAAACCAAAACAACGTTTTGGTTTTTGCCCTGAGCTCTTCGAGTCTGAACGACCGGTCGAAGGGCTTCCTTTTCACCATACGGCACTGACCCCGAAGATTGCTCCACCGCGAAAATCGCGTATCCTTCTTTTTTCAAACGAGTGAGAAGTCGCGCGGTTGAAACGCAATGTTCCCAAGGCACGCTTTTCTCCGCCCCGAGCGCGACTTTTGCCACATCCTTGCGCGGCCGGCCGAACCTATCCAAAGGCGTGGGCGTGATGCCGCAAAGGTAAAGTTTTTCTATTCCTGCCGCGTCCGCGGTACGAAATATAGAGCCGACATTATGGGCGCTGCGTATGTTATGAAGTATTGCTACCATAGTTCAAAACAGAGTAGTATAAGCATACTATGCTGAAAGGTATCTTAAAACTTCTCTTCATTATTGGCCTTGTCGTCGGGGCAACCTATCTTATCCCGGACAATGTAAAGAAAAACACCGCCTCCAAGCTTCAAGGGGCCTTATCGAATATCGTGCCCGAATCCGTAAAGGAAAAGGTACGGCCCGTGGTGTTCACTCCGGCCGAACGAAGACAAAAACTTCTCGAGCAACTAGACAAAAATATCGAAAGCATTAAAGCTGGCCTCGCGAAAACTTCTGCCGCAAAAACCGCCCGCGAAGGCGCGGGGAAAAACGCCTCAAGCACGGAAAAAACGGAGGAGGAACAAGCCCCCGAAGACCTTATCCAAAAGCTGGATGAGACTAAAAAAATAATCGAAGAGATAGAGGAAATAAATAATGAAGGCGGGGTGGTCAACAAGGTAACCACGAAAATATACAAAAGCGTAACCGGAGGAAATACGGAAACAGAAGAGTCCTGCTCCTGCGAAGCAAAGTAACACGTATATATGTTTGAGAAAATTCTCTCGCTCATCACCGGGCTTTTCATATCGCTCGCCACTCTTTTTCAGGGTCCGACAAAACCGGTGGTTCCTCCCGTGAACCCGCCCCCGGCACGGCCGGCTCCAAACACACGAGCGAGTTCTCCAGCCGCCGCGAGAACTCCGCCCCCGCTTCCGCCCGCCCCCGAACCGGTACAGCCAAATCCAAAATCTCCCGAGCAAGCGCCCACGCCAAAACGAGAGCCAGAAAAAGCTCTGACCGCGCATGAGGTTCCAAAATCTATTGAAGCCCGACCGATAGACCTGCGTTCCGTGGTGGGGCTCACCTGTTATTTCGAAAATACAGTGGACGGTTCCAAGACAAGATATCGCGGTTCAGGAGTCATCATTCGGGAAGGAACGTACCAAAAGGGGACGTATATACTCACAAACAGGCATGTGGTTGACCTTCTGTGGACGAGCAAACTCCCCGGAGGAGAAGGAACCGAGCCGAACATGAAACTCAAGGAATGCGAGGTACGCATTTTTACCGCGGAGCGAACAATACTTCCCGAAGAAGTGTACCCGTACCCCTACTACGACCTTCAAATCGTTTCCGGTCTCCAGCATGATTTCAAGGCTCGCCTCGCCTATTTGCCCGCGACCAAAGAACTCTCGTCAATCGAGGACAGGGACCTTGATTACGCTATTTTGGAAGTGTTCGGGAAAAACGAAAGTAAATATTTCGCGCATGAGAACCCACGCCTTCCTCCGGCTTCCATACTTCTGCCAAGCCCGGAAGAGTGGGTGGATATTATCACCGGAAGCAGGATTGTCATGCCCGGATACGCCTTCCAGCAGACCGGCTCCGGCTCATTCGACGAATTTCGCCTTTTAACAAAGGACGGAGTGGTAAAAGACATATACGCCGGAGATACAACCCTAAAAGATGTGCCCATGACAATACTCGTGGAAGTTCCGCCGGACGCGTATGGCGGCCGTTCCGGCTCCCCGATTTTTTACAAGGGCTACCTTATCGGACTTGTGGCAACAAAGGCGCTTCCCGCCCCAAACTCAAAGGACTACCAGTCCGCGCAGCCCGCGATTACGGGAATTATGGAAAATATGGAATCACAAACCGACACAAGAGAAATCTTTGAAAACATCTTCTCCTTCGAGTAGTATGAAATTGGTCGGGGGCTAACCCTAGGGAAGGGATAACGCATGACAACTTTTGTCCCCGGACTCGAAGGGGGTGGCCATGCTACCCCCCTATTTATTTTAAAAATGTCGTATAATAAAGGAATGAAAACACATATACGGCATTGGAAAACCGGACTCTGGGGGATTGGGATACTCATTCTTGCCATGGGGATTATTACGGACCGCTTTGGCCAATTCGGCGCGTCCGCCGACCAAAATCCTGGAACGAACATTTCCTCGGACGCCACCCGGCAGGTGGCATGGAGCGACCTTAGCGGCTGGTGGAATTTCCATACCGCTCACACCGCTCATGTGAGAGGAACGTATCTTACGGGATACGCGAATTCGAGCATAGGCGACATCTCTCTCGACTGCGCCACCACGCGAAACGGAAATATCTGCGGCGCTTCAAACTACGGAATCTGTAACGGACCCGGACCGCACAACACAGACGGTACCTGCACCTACGGAAACGGATTTGGAATCCTCTATGGCTATGCGTGGAACGACTCCATTGGATGGATTAGTTTTAATTGCGACCAAAGTTCTTTCCACGGAGGCGACCCGAGCTACAACAACTGCCTCGATTCCAACTATCGTGTGGAAGTTGACGGGGACTCAGGTGACTTTTCCGGATACGCGTGGAACGACGTGGAAGGATGGATTAGTTTTAACGGCCCGGGCTACGGGGTAGAAACCGACTGGCGCTCCACAAGCACCCTTGGCTTCCTGGAGTCGTCCGTGTTTGACACCGAGGCATTGGGAGGGGTGGTATTAAACAGTATCATCTGGCAGGGCACTCAGCCGGGCGGGGGTGGTTCGGTGGATTTCCAGGTCGCGGTTTCGAATTGCCCGAACGGCGCCACCAATCCGCCGGATTGCACTACAGGAACATGGGGGTTTGTGGGGCCGGATGGCACGAATGAAACGCATTACGGCGCCGAATGTCCAAGCGTTGGCATCTCATCCCCCGCCGCGGGACCGAATAGGGCGATTTGCATAGACCCGAACCAAACCTTGAACTTCCGCTATTTGCGATACAAGGTGCGCCTGAAATCAAACCTCACCCAGACCGAGTCCCCGGTTATTACGGATATCGTATTAAATTGGAGCGAGTAGGTGTTTGGTTTGTTGGTTTGTTAGTTCATTGGTTTATTAGTTTGTTGGTTAAACGACTCACTTCCGACACAACATGGCGACCGGACTCGAAAACCTCAAAATATACAACATGGCCAAAGAGCTTGAGTTGAAAAAGGCCCCAAGAACCAAAAAACTAAAGAACTAATAAACCAAAGAACTAAAAATCAATGCTCATCTACGACACCCTCTCCGGAGAAAAAAAGCTCCTGAAGAAAACAAAAAAATCGCTCAAACTTTTCGTCTGCGGCCCTACGGTGTATGGCGATTCGCATCTCGGGCATGCCCGCACCCAGGTTGCCTTTGATAGTATTGTTCGCTACCTCCGCTCGCGGGGATACCGCATCCGCTATCTCCAAAACATTACGGACGTTGACGACAAAATTATCGCGCGCGCGAGGGAAGAACGCACACATCCGCTTACCCTCGCCAAAAAATTCGAGAAGAGCTATCGCGAAGACCTGAAGGCGCTCGGCGTAACGCAAATCAATACCTTTGCCCGGGCTTCGGACTTCATCCCCCAAATTGTGCGCCAGGCGCGAACACTTCTAAAAAAGGGCTACGCCTACACCATCGAAGGGCAAGGTATTTATTTTGATATTAAAAAATTTAAGGATTACGGCAAACTCGCTCGCCGCTCCGTGGCGGCTGCCGAGGACGGAGTATCGCGTATTGATGAGGCGGACAAAAAAAGAAACAAAGGCGATTTCTGTGTATGGAAATTCGTGAAAACCGAACCTGCAATCTGCAATCTGCAATCTGCAATCATAAACGGCGAACCCGCATGGAAAAGTCCGTTTGGTTGGGGAAGGCCCGGCTGGCACATTGAAGACACGGCAATTACCGAGCGCTTCTTTGGCCCGCAGTATGACATCCACGGCGGCGGGCTTGATTTGAAGTTTCCTCACCATGAAGCGGAGATTGCCCAGCAGGAAGCCGCTTCCGGCAAAACTCCGTTCGTAAAAATTTGGATGCACGCGGGCCTGCTCCGCATCAATGACAAAAAAATGTCGAAAAGTTTTGGAAATTTTATTAGCATAAAAGAATTTTTGAGGCGCGACAATCCGGATGCGTTTCGCTTCCTCGTCCTTTCCCATCACTACCGCTCCCCGGCAAACTATTCCGAAGAATTTTCGAAAGACGCGAAGGAGTCGCTCCAAA
>JBBTZM010000096.1:0-7391 GCA_038061335.1 Patescibacteria group bacterium
ACTGGCTTTGAAAGCTCCACATACTCCGGAACATCGGGGGTAAAAAATATCTCCTTGCCTTCGAGCGCCCCGTCCTCTTCTCTCCCAACGTCTTGGTGTGTGGCGCCCTTCTCTTTTCTTGCGATTGCTCCCACAAGCGCCAAAAGCACCACGACCGCTATTGATATGCCAATAATTGTTTTTTGTCGGGGATTCATTTCCTATTTATTATATCAAATCTGTACGAAAAAAAAAGAAAGTCACTCGCTATGGTGCTTTTCAATGATAATGGGAGAAAGTTCATGACGGCCCAACACATATCCGGCCTGAAAAGCGAGAATGAGGAGGAGCGCGGCTCCCACAATAACAATAGTTGACTTCATGTTGTTCTTATTATAGTATCTTTTTGTAATTTATTCAGGGGGTCCTTCGGGAATGTATACATTCCCTCAGGACGCTCATGATTGTGGTGAAATATTCTTCGCCACATTCGTGGGCTCGAATATTTCAACAATCATGGCGCATACAAAAGCCAAGGGCTCAACAAAACTAGGACGCGACTCCGCCTCAAAGCGGCTTGGAGTGAAGCTCTTCGGCGGGCAGAAAGTCAGCGCCGGACAGATTATCATCCGCCAGCGCGGGACGAAATTCCATGCCGGAGCACACGTGCGGCGCGGCAAGGATGATACGCTCTATGCCGCGAAAGACGGAGTGGTAAAATTTGTTACCAAACAAAAAACGCACTTTGACGGCTCGAAGCGCCGGGTTAAGTTTGTTGGGGTAGAATAGATATTTTTACCCCATTCTCCAATGTGTGTTCGCCCATTTCTTTTAGTGGACGCTTTAATTCTATGCGCGTGTTTTTGAATCCCATTTCTTCCAGTTTTTTCTCTATATCTTGGGCGTGCACTCCGGCGTACGCATTGCCTTTCCCATCGGTTTTGAGGTAAAAACGGAGTTCCACGCCCTTCAGCGCTTCGGCCTCTCTTTGCCGCTCCTCCATTTCTTCCCGCCTCCTCTCCTCTCTCTCTGTGCGCTCCTTTTCCGCACACGCTATTTTCTCGGGGGTTGCGGCTTCGGCGAGCCCCTTCACGAACAAAAAATTCCGGGCATAGCCGTCTTTCACTTCCTTCACTTCCCCCTTGTTTCCCGCTCTTTTTAGGTCTTTAAGGAAGATTATTTTCATAAAATTTCTAATTCCTAATTTCTAATTGACCTAATCAAATTCCAATGACCAAATGACCAAATTTTTTGCATTGGGGCTTGGTGCTTGATTAGAAATTAGAGCAATTAGTAATTTAGAAGTTCACTCCGCCCCTTCTGTCCCCGTTGCCCGGACATCAATCACTTCTATAATAATCGGCGAATCCGCTTTTCTGCCAAGCTTGGACGCTATGACTTGGAGCGCTTTTTCTTTTTGAACATCCTTTGGCTTTTCATCCGTTTTTGGCTCTAAGGATTTCACCTCCACATCCGGAGTCAATCCCTTTTTATCTATGGAGTGGCCTTTCGGCGTAATCCACTCCGCGGTTGAGATTTTCAAAGTCGAGCCGTCTTTTAGGGTCTGAAGCTCTTGGACCGAGCCCTTACCGAATGTCTTTTCTCCCACAAGAATCGCGCCCATATGGTCGCGAAGCGCGCCCGCCAAAATTTCCGAAGCCGAGGCAGAACCCCCGTTTACAAGTACGACAACCGGCAGATTCCGAAGCGCGCCATTCCCGCGGGCAATGAGTTTTTCCACTCTTCCCCCGCGAAAACGCTCTCCGGTTACCATCTCCCCGCGATTCAAAAAGTGCCCGGCAATATCAATCGCCACATCAAGAAACCCTCCGGAATTATTCCGCATATCCAATATCACTCCCTTGGTACCCTTCAAAAGCGCCTCGAACACCGCGCCCTGAAATGCCTCGGACGCGTTTCCGTTAAAAGAATGGAGCGCGAAGTACGCCACATTCTCCTCCTCCTCCCCGGGAGCGCGAAGCATCTCCCAATCCAAAGTCGGGAGGATGATGTTCGCCCTCGTAATTTCAAAGTCCCGCGGCCTGTCCCAGCTCTCGCGCGTAAGGAGAAGTTTTACTGTAGTCCCAATACTCCCGCGAATGAGCTTTACCGCCTCTTCCACCGTGAGGCCCTCGGTGAGTGTTTCGTCCACTTTCAAAATTGTATCCCCGGCCTTAAGACCCGCGGCCTCGGCAGGATTCCCCTTCAAAGGCGCGACGATAACGAGAACGCCGTCTCGCTTCCCAATCTCCGCGCCAATGCCGCCAAAATTTCCCCGAATATCCTCGTCGAATTTCTTCGCGTCCTCGGGACGAAAAAATGTCGAGTGAGGGTCCCCGAGCGCGGCAATCACCCCCTCAATCGCGCCATAGAGAAAGTCGTCTTTTTTTACCTCATCAATGTGAACGTATTTTTCTTCCGCAAGTTTCAGCGCGTCCCAGATAAGAGTCGTACTCGCTCCGAATGGCCCTTCCGGCCCCCACTTCACCTCCTCTTCGACAAAACTCGGCGCGGAACTTTTCCCCACGATAAGACCGCTTATAAAAAGAGCGCCGCCCACAATAATGGCGCTTATGACTTTCCAAGAATGAGTTTTTTTGTTTTCCATGGGTTTCATTAGAACATACGTTTTTATTTCCCGCAACCACGCAAAACAAAACCCCTACCATTTGGTAGGGGTTTTGTCGCGTGGCTCGGCCGCAAGGACGAGATACGCGATTTTGCGTGAGCCGGGCGATGAATTGCGAAGCAATTCATTTTGCGCGGCATACAATATACAATGGAGGCATGAGAAAAGCGTCCCGCGAGGACTATCTCGCAACCCTGAGAGAACGGCAAAAGGAGAGTCATGTGTATCAGCCCTTTCAGCAGACCGGTCTTGATGTTGCCAAAATTTTGGGAGACATGAAGCACAAGGCGCTTTACATCAAACTTGCCAAAGAGCATAATCCGCAGGCGCTCCTTTCCCTGGCAAAGGACGTGGCAGAGCGACAAGGGGTGAAGAATAAAGGAGCGTATTTCATGAAAGTTTTTTATGCGAATACTGACAATAAAAAATAAAAAAGATGAGGCATATCTCCGTACTCCGGTGTCTCCTTTGGATTTCGCGAAAGAAAACATGAAAGAACTTCGGGAGCTTGTCCGCGAGATGCGGCGCGTCATGCTCGCGGCCCCCGGGGTCGGGCTTTCCGCGAATCAGGTTGGCGTCTCAAAACGGCTCTTTGTGGCGCAGGTGCCGGACTCCAAAGGACGCTCGAAATTTTACGCGATATTAAATCCAGTCCTTACCAAAATTTCCAAAGAGGTTTCCACTCTTCAGGAAGGATGTCTCTCCATTCCCGGCGTCTTTGGCGAGATGACGCGCCCCGCGAAAATTACGCTCGAGGGCCTAAACCCTTTTGGCAAGAAGATCAAGCTGAAGGCAGTGGGGCTCCTTGCGCGCGTGTTCCAGCATGAACTCGACCATTTGGACGGAGTATTGTTTATAGATAAAGCCACGGGGATTCATCGGGTTGTGCCCGATGAACTAATATCTAAATCCTAATTTCTAATTACTAATGACTAATTAAATCCCAAACGACCTCATAAATAGAAATTTTAGACATTGGGTATTGCGACATTGGACATTGATTAGAAATTAGTAATTAGATATTAGAAATTTATGCGCTATATTTTCTTCGGCACTCCCGAGTTCGCCGCCATCATTTTAGAAAAACTTATTGAAGCCGGCATGCCCCCCGCGCTTGTAGTTACGAATCCGGATAAACCGGTGGGGCGGAAACAAGTTTTAATTTCCCCACCAGTAAAAGAAGTTGCCGAGCGACATGGGATTTCAGTTTTGCAACCAGAGACGCTAAAAACCAAAAACCCCGCCGAAGGCGGAGTTCTGGCAAGATCAAAGGATGATCCGATAAGACCTGGATTGTCACTTAAAAATAGTATAGCAAATCAAATAGAAAAGTCAATGCCTGTGGATAACCAAAAGGGTCGTGGACCCGCGGGGAATCGAACCCCGGAGACCTTGGTGACAATCCAGGTCCCGGACCATCCCGGGCCCACGACAGATATAGTATACCAGGATTGGGATTTCTTTCTCGTTGTTGCGTACGGAAAAATTATTCCAAAAGAAATTTTGGAGATTCCACGCTTGGGTGTTTTGAATGTCCACCCCTCCCTTTTGCCGAAATACCGGGGACCTACTCCCATACAGACCACCCTATTGAATGGTGATACAACAACCGGGGTGAGTATTATGCTTTTGGATGAGGAAATAGATCACGGGCCAATACTTAAAATTTCCAATTTCCAATTTCCAATTTCCAATGAAACATACGCGAGTTTAAGCGAAAAACTTGCTCATCTGGGGGCCGATATACTGATTGAAGTTCTACCGAAATATGTTCATGGAAAAATAACGCCGGTGCCGCAGGAGCATGAGAAAGCGACATGTACAAAAAAGTTTACGACCGAGGATGCGTTTGTACCTTACAAGGATTTAGCCGCCGCCTTGGGTGGCGATATTGAAAAAACAAGGCACATTGACCGGATAATCCGCGCCCTAAACCCGGAGCCCGGGGTCTGGACACGAACAGAAAATAACCAAATTTTAGACCTACCGAAAAATAAAAGAGTGAAGCTTTTGGAAGCGGAGACGCGAGGGGAAAAACTTATTCTGAACGAGGTGCAGGTTGAGGGGCAGAAGCCACGTATTCCAACACAATCTTCTGCTCGTCTTTCAAGATAAGTTCCTCTGGGTTTTCGAGCGGCTTTCCGTCCAATGTCGCCTTCAGGTCATATCCTTCCCGCTCGATGGTTTTCCCCCAAACAACGAAAAATTGGGAGAGAGTGAACACCTTTTCCCCATTAAATGACTCGACGTGAATTTTTCCGCTTTCGTCGTGCATATGGATTTCGGCCATGCAGGTCGGAATAACGCCGACCGTTGCGGGGATGGCTTCGAGTTTGCCGTCAATTTGTACGGAAAGAAACGGATGAAAATGCTTAGCCAGATTCGTGTGCCCATTTGTAAGACAAGCGACTCCCGCTTTCCTCCAGCTCGAAACGAGCTCTCTATTCGGGTCCAGGTATTTCGGGAGGGCGAAGAGAACGACTAACACAATGACCACGATGATGACAATGACGATGGTTTTTACGTTGCGTTTTTGCATGAGGTTTATTATAGTTGCAAATGTGAATTCAATGCAAATTGCCAGCTCGCCCGCCTCGCCTCGGCAAGCCGAAGGCGAGTCGAGGCGAGGCGAAGCGGGTCTAGCGGTCCCGCCACGATTAGAGAGTGCGGTGCGGAAAAAAACCTACACTCCTTGTAGAGCATGGTTCTTAGTGGACGTTCGTATGTGTGCTGAGTCGTGTATCTGGAGAAACGTCCTCCTCCCTGGAATACAGGGCACACTAAAGACTCTCATCCTGGTCTCGCAAAAATTTCAAAAACATTTCATAAAAGAAAAATTGATAATTTCGCACAATGGAGAGAGGACGCAAAAAGGAGAGGTATTATTCCCGTTGCTTACCCGCCATTAAGAAAAAATCCCCAACTTGCTTTTCTTATAGGCCTTGTACTAGGAGATGGACATATCCAAAAAATGCCTCGGTGCGAAGCACTATCTATTGTTTTAGGAACCGATAAACCTCCTTTGATACAGATGGTGACAGAAACTATACGCGGGGTCTTTGGGAAAGATCCTTGGGTATACAAAAGAGAGTCGAGGTGTGTGACAATCCGCATCTATCAAAAAAAGATAAGCAGTCGTCTTGGTATACCATGTGGGAGCAGAAAAAATAAAAAGATATGTGCGGCACCATGGATTTGGAAGAACAAAAAATATCTCCTTTCATGGCTCCGGGGGCTCTACGAAGCAGAAGGTAGTTTTTGTGTCCACAAACCTACCTATACTTATAAATTCCTATTCGCAAATAGAAACGAGAGCCTGCTCGATGAAGTTTACAAAGCATGGCAACGTCTGGGATTTCATCCTCATTGCAGTAAGGATAAGGTTCAAATTTCTAAAAAGCATGAGGTCTTCTCAGCAAAAGACTTGATAAAATTCCGAGAATACGACTAATATGCATATATTGTCGGGTGATGCAACGGTAGCATGCGAGGTTCTGGCCCTCGTCATCCAGGTTCGAATCCTGGCCCGACAGCACGAGTCAGCGAGTATCGAGGGACCGGAAAGCGTCATAATCTATCTTAACGATTGCTGTAGACTTTGAAGAAGGGAAGAAAGCGATATCAAAAGATCGGCAAGCTGTTCGGTATCATTTCTAAAAGACGACCCGCTTTGAGTTGTAAAGGTATTGTATGCGGGGTAAAGCGGCGTTTGAGTTGAATTGCCTTTTTCATCGACCGACGTAACCCTATATTTGTAAAGCGTGCCGCTATTTAAACCAGTAAGAGTAGCCGAGTGCGAAGTAACATGAGTGTATGTTCTCGGGGTAATCGCCCAATCGTTAGATGTGCTTCCATAGTTCGCGCCTGCTGAGTACGTCGGTTCATCAGTCGTCCAAGTAATGACGGCTGAATTTGAAGTAATTGAGGAGACCGAGAGCGCGGAAATAACAGGAGGCGTAACATCCACACTGAAATAGCTGTCACTCTCATCGTAGGTTCCTGGATTATCCCAATCATAAACTCTTATTTTGTAATCATTCCCTGATTGATATGCAGACCAGGTAGAATTAGGAAACGGCGAAAAAGGTAACGACGTCCCAGCTGCAGTTGGAGCAGTGGTTTCATAAACTGTTTGCGAACCCCCTTTAAGAAGTTTATATCCAACCCTACTAACACCGTTTGAGTTGTAAGAAAAACTGGTATTTTGATAACCAAATGTTTCTCCCCCATTAGGATAAGTTACTATTAATGTAACAGTAACTTGTGGTGGAGCAAGCGTTGTTGCGGCCACGCTTGCCGATTGTGCACTATTATTTCCTGCCGCGTCATAAGCAGATACCGTATATGTATAAGCGGTGGAAGATTGAAGGTTTGTATCTGAATAGGAAGCGGTTGTAGCCGTCGTTGATGATGGCACCACCGTTCCTATTTGCGTGCCGCCTCGATATACTTTGTATCCAGTTACTCCAACGTTATCAGTGGAGTTAGGCCACGAAAGATCTATATATGTCGATGCAATATATGCAACGAGATTAGTAGGAACGGAAGGCAATGTGATGTCTGCTGTAGACGTTGCTGTAGTTGAAGTTGATGCGGTGGTCGAACTTACCGTAGATGTCGATGAGATGGTTGTAGAGGTTGCGGCTGATGTTTGCGAAGTCGTTTGTGTCGATGGAGTTGTTGCTTGTGTCACGCCTAACGTTGTTGCGGGCGGAATATAAGTTGTAGTAGTGGCTGATGACGTTGTAGTTGTAGAAATAGTTGGTGTGGTGGTTGTGGTTAC
>JBBTZM010000096.1:7491-10787 GCA_038061335.1 Patescibacteria group bacterium
CGGTTGTGGTTGAAGTTGCCTGCGGTGGCATGAGTGGCGTTAGCTTCTTTTGAATCCCGGGAGCGGTAAGAAGTCCGGGAGGAATAACGCCTGAAGCGCCAGCGCCTTCCGCGAATAGCGCGTTCAATCTTGTGAGGGTCTTAGGGCCGACAATACCGATTGCCTCAATACCTTGTTTTTCTTGCAGTTTCTTGACAGCCACCTCGGTTTGCGGACCAAAATAACCGGTCACGAGTCCGCTCGGATAAATATCGGGAAACTTTTTCAAGAATTCTTGGAGCTCTCGTACCTCATCCCCGATCGCTCCTCGTTGAAGCGAGCGAGTGATTTTAAGTTCCGCTTTCACTTCAGCCACTTCTTCTCTCGTTGTTTTAACCTCTTCTTTAGTGGTTGTGAGTTGTGTCTGAAGCGATGTCACCTGCTCCTGTAGCACCTTTATTTGCTCCTGAAGTTGCTCTATAAGCGCTTGCAAAGAAACCTGTGGAGTGGTCTGCCCCACGCTAACTAAAGGCACGATCAAAAAGAAACCAATGATGATAGTTGATTGAAACTTCTTTACCATATAAAAATTATAGCATACATACGCCTAACGATAAAATTCCTGAAGGCCTTGAAGTAAGGAGGTGAGCGATTCTAAAAGAGAAGCAAGATTTTCGCGAGGATTATAAAAAGATGTTGACGAAGCGGTGGTTGCTTCAGGTACTGTTGTAAACGTAAAGTCGTTGCTTATCGCATAATTACCGCTTGGGTCTCCAGACCTCGCCTCATAATGGTATGTAGTACCCGACAAAAGTCCGCTTAGCTTGACTT
Organism: Patescibacteria group bacterium; assembly: GCA_038061335.1. GTDB lineage: Bacteria > Patescibacteriota > Minisyncoccia > UBA6257 > GWB1-50-10 > JAUYPG01. Next base: position 8,302 of record JBBTZM010000096.1, read on the forward strand.
GATGCCGAACTACCCGCAACGAATATACATCTCCACGGCTATAAGCGGTACTAGTTCCGGATCTTAGCCATGTGTTCGCGGGCTCATTGGTACTCCAACTCACAGTGGCGGCGCTTGTCGTGATATCGGCAACTTGAATGTTTGAAATGATCGGTGGAGTTGTATCCGGATTTGTTGTGATTGTAGTGCCGCATGCTACTGGCGGACTACCAGAGACCTTAAACCACGAGAACCCTCCCCCACTTATTGTTTTGCCTTGACTATCGTACGTTTCCACCCCTAGTTTGGCCGGACCAGAATTTGATGCGCAATAACTTGTAAGAAGCGCGTTGTAATCACCGAAAGTGCAGGCGCCCTGCAATCCCAGAACAGTATTAACTCCGGGTTTTGTGAGCTTCGCATAGCCAACGCCGAGATCAGGCGAAGGGGCGAGAGGTTCAGGAATAACGTTCGTAGGAAGCCATCCGGTATATTCTTCATCGCTGTTGCGTACCAGACATACTCCCGCTGCATTGACCGTCCCAATTGAGGGCGTGGCCGTAGTAGTACTTGAAGAGGTCGTAGGGGCGGCAGTGGTTGATGGAGGCGCCTCTGTCGCAGGAGGAGGAGGCGATGCCGGAGTAGGCGCCGGAGCGGGCGCCGGCGCCGGCGTGACAACTGACTCTGTGCTCGTAGAAGCTGGCTGTGTTGTAGTCGCGACAAGAGTCGAAGTTGGCACGATACTCGTTGTTGTGGAAAGAATAGGCGGGGTTGTGCTCGTAAACGTCATTGGTAAAGTCGTAGGTATAGATACAAGTTTCTTTTCCTGAAACCGCCCTACAGCGGCCTCGGTGAGTGGGCCAAAGTATCCTGTCACAAGCCCCTCGGGGTAAATATCCGGAAACTGCTTCAAAAATTCCTGCAGTTTCCTTACCTCGTCCCCTGTCGAACCCCGGTGAAGATTCTCCGCGGGTTGTTTCGCTGCAAGAAGAAGCTCCTCTTGCAAACTCATAACCTGCGCCTGAAGCGCCTTTACCTGTGCTTCGAGCTGTTGCACCAGGGCCTGGAGGTCGAGGGCAGTGGACGACGTTTGGGCAAACGCAAAAAGAGGCAAAGAAATAAATATCGCCCAAAAAAAGAATACTCTAATAAACAGAGAAAACATTACACTTTTATTATACTCCAATCACATCTGCCTCGCTCTGCAAAGTGCACAACTAACAATTGTGCTATAATTTATTCATGCCAAAGATTATGAAGGGCGTCCCGGAGGAAACGCCCGCGCAGGTGTTTGAAAAACGGAAGATTGAAATTGAGCGCTCTAAAAATGTGTGGCGCAATTTATTTTTCCTGACCATCTTCCTCCTTCTCTTTCTTACGCTCTTCGCGCTTGGGCTCACCTCGGAAATAGGGTTCACCACGGTTCTTTGGATTGAGCTTGCCCTCGGCCTTCCCCTCATCTATTCCGCGGTCTTTTTCCACGCCCAGCACAACCGAGAGCGGGAGTATCTCGAAGAATACTCGTTCAAATCCGTAGTGGCCCGCTCTCTTGAAGCGTACCGAGCGATTCTAAAGGAATATGTGCGCGCCGACCATCCGGAGGAGCAGAAGAAATTTTTGGACTTTATCATTGATTCGGTGAAAGGCCTCCACACTCCCCCGCGCGCCATCATCTCAAAACACCCCGTGAAAAACGAAGAGGATATAAAAGTAGGTGTGGTGGAAAAACTCGCCGACGTCTTCAAAAAATTCATTCCGGGGAAGTAAACCCTCTATTTGCGCAAGTATCTCCGAATCGCGAACGCGGAAGAAAGCGTCGCGAGGATAAGCGCGAAAAGAAGCTGATACAAAAGAAGCGTTCCCCAGTTTTTCCCAAGGTATGTGGCGAGGTCAAGTTCGTGCACAAAGCGACCAAGGTGCGGAGAGATGATGAGAATAACGGGAATAAAAAGGATAAAACTTATAACCGCGGAGATGATGCCATAAATCACTCCTTCCACAAGAAAAGGTCCTTTAATGAAGCTGTTTGAGGCGCCCACAAGCCGCATAATGCCGATTTCTTCGCTGTTCGCGAAAATCGCGAGACGAATCGTATTAAAAGTTACCATAATAGCAAGAAAAGCAAGAAATATCGTGAGGAGCACAATGCTCCTGTTCAAAGTCGCGACAAGCGAAGAGAGCCGCCGAATCACAAGCTCGTTCTGCGCGAAAGTCACTTTTTCTATAATGTCTTTCAGGGACGGGGTCTCAAGATAAGAGGCAATGGTTTCGTACTGTTCAAGTTCCTTTGCCTTGACATTCAGAGAACCAAGCAACGGATTTTCGTCGAGCTCCTCCAGGGTCTGCACAATCGTCTCATCCTCCTTGTGCCGCTCCTTGAACTCCGTAAGCGCGTCTTCCCTGGACACATACACGGCCTCGCGCACCTCTTCCAAACTTTCGAGCGAGCGTTTTACCGAAAGAATCGAATCCTCGGGCACGTTGCTTTTGAAATACACGCTGATATC
>JBBTZM010000097.1:0-3092 GCA_038061335.1 Patescibacteria group bacterium
AAATACAATGGCGTGGGCCTGCCGACGTAATCCTTCAAGAGTTCTTCAAGTTCCTTTTTGAAGGCAGGTGTCTTTGGAATACGGGCGTACGCCTCTTCAAGTTCTTCCAAGGCGCCCATGAGCGTTTCCGGAATAAACTGGCCCCCGTACGGACCGAAATATCCTTTTTTGTGTTTTGATAAAGATTGTTTTTTCATGGGGTTCGGTGTTTAGTCCTCGGACTTATTACGAACGCGCATAATGTTATCAACCGCGGTTTGCAGGGTTTTGTGAATCGCCTCGGGGTGGTTATAGGCAATGTGCGGAGTAAGGGTTAATCGATCGTCCGCTATGTGTTTGCTCATTTTGTCATTTGAAAAACCTCCTGTCTCATGCTTAAACACATCCAAAATCGCGTGTTTAATCCTTCCCTCATTTATTGCCCGCATTAATTCTTCTTCATTGATATTTGAACCGGATCCGGTGTTCACCAATATATCAATACCTTCCGCGTCCGCAAGCGAAACCAGTGTGCCCCCTGGCAAATTCAGGGAGACAACGTATGTTCCCTTTGCGCCCGATGGTCTTTGCAGTATCGCTTCACTTCCTGGGGCTCGTTTGATGCTTTGGTCCAGATGTTTTGGTCTCCCACTGATGTCTGTATATAAAACACTTGCGCCGTTTCGTCGAAACACATCCGCAACTTTCGATCCGACATCCCCCATCCCAACCACCCCCAGCATCACGTCGCCGAAGTCAAAGTCTGTCGGCTCCATAGCAAATGAGTGTCCGTTTCGCTTCTCAAAATTATTTCCTCCCTCAATAGTCAGGTATTCAATGTCTTCCTTCCTGCCCCGCCGAATCGCGTCTACTACGTTCAAAACATACGCCGCTACCGCTTCGGAAAGGGGCGAGCTATCCATGGATACGAGAAAAATTTCTTTGTTTCCGACGCGGACCAGAAGTATTTCCTCTCCATCTGCCTTCTTCTTCCTATATTCAACATCCTCACCTAAAATTTTCTCCGGATGACGACCAATGTACCCGATAACTGGATTTGGAGCGATATTCGCGATGCGCTCAAGTATTTGTGCGTCAAGTTTTGTCCGCGGCCCCTTCACTATTCCCACAATTTCTGTTTCTTTTGGGATCCCTTCGCCTGTCAGCGTCTCGATATCACCATATAAAAAATCACAGCCATAGCGATCGCTCAATTCTTTTGATACTTCTTCAAACCCATGCATCTTCTCTACATACATGGATTCTTTTGTGGCGATTTGTTCTTTCATACGCCGCTTAATAATTCTCGGATTTTCTCTTTTATATTTTGCGCTTTCATGATTGACGTCCCGACGAGGATAGCATCCGCTCCCGCATCATATACTTTTTTAACGTCCTCCGCGTTCTCCAGTCCCGATTCAGCGACTTTCACGCAATCTTTTGGTACATACCGCACTAATTGTGAAAACAAATCCTTATGCATTTCGAATGTCTTGAGATTTCTGGCATTAATCCCGATAATTTTTGCTCCGGCTTCTATTGCCTGCCCTATTTCTGCGCGTGAGTGAGTTTCCACCAGCGCGTTTAATCTTAAAGAATGAGTTACGTCTAATAAATGCTTGAGTTGCTCATTCTCCAGTGCGGCTGCGATAAGCAGAAGAGCGTCTGCCTCGGCAAGATATGACTCGTAAATTTGGTATTCATCGAATATGAAGTCCTTTCGGAAGAGAGGAATAGTGGTGACTCCTTTAATTTCTTTTATAAAATCTAACTTACCCTGAAAATACTTACTTTCCGTCAGGATGGAAATGGCGTTGACTAATCCGGAGGCCTCATATTCCACGGCGATTTTCATGTGGTCAAAGTCCGGCCGAATGAGGCCTGATGATGGCGATGCTTTTTTTATTTCTGCTATGATGCAAAGTTCCCCGGGTTTTCTAATCGCCCCTAGAAAATCTCTCACTTTTGTTTGGCGCCTTGAAATAACGGCTGAGTAAGACAGGGGCTGTATTTTTTTTGTTTCTTCAACCTCTAATGCCTTGTCATGAAGAATGTTGTCCAAAATCGTATTTGTTTGTCTCATAATTTTTATGTTTTATAATTCTAAGTTGTAAAAAATTCATGTATTTGGATTGGATTGGGATGCTTTTGTTTTGATTGTGGCGGGCAGGACACTGTCTCTGCCCGCGTGGTTTGAAGTGAGAACTATCAACTTTTAATGCGGGCTTGCGCTTTTCTGATTGCCCGCTTCCTGGGTTCAACGAGGGTCTCAAACGCACCAAGACACTCCGCGTCCACAAACTCAAATGCATCGTGTTCTCTGTTCAGGCGTACTTCGACGCTTTCTCCGACTGCCTGCACGAGAAAAATGCATTCGGTGACGTAGGTCCTTTCGTCGCCTTTGTCGTAGAAGTAATCTTCGACTTCGACGACGCTCTGAACCCGTACAAGGATTCCTGTTTCCTCAAAGCACTCTCTTGCCGCCGCGTCCTTGCATGATTCTCCGAATTCAACACCTCCGCTCGGCAATCCCCATGATCCTGGAGCTGGTTCTTCGTCTGGTGAACGCCTGATGAGTAGCACCCTGCCTTCGTGAAACAAAATCGCCGAAGCAACCAACTGCCGACGACTCTGTCCCAGATGATTCGTCCCTTTTTCTTCGGCAAGCGGACGAACCCCTTGTGTTATTTCCATAACCGTACCCCTTTCGGTTGATTCTAGGTATAAGTGTGCCTGCGCTCCATGCGCCTTGTCAAACGAGCGACTTTTGTTCTTGCGATCCTTTGTCCCCATCCCTTGATATTGATTTCTCCTGTCTTTGATCCTCCTTCTTTTAACGAGGTGCTCACGATTACGCCGTTCGCGTATTGAAATAACTTTTTTATGTTTTTTTCGCTTACTCCGCTTCCTATGAATATTGGAAATGTTTTTACGGCTTGCCGTACTTTTTTCAACTCCTCGATATCGGGGGCGTTTCCCGTCCATTTTCCGGTTACGATAAGGGCGTCCGCGCCTTTTTGTATTGCCATTTGCGCTGATTCTATAATGTTCATTCTTGAAATAATTTCCGCGTGCTTTACGTGGATATCGGTAAAAAGCGCGATATCCTCCGC
>JBBTZM010000098.1:0-4790 GCA_038061335.1 Patescibacteria group bacterium
GAGGGACTCGACGCGTATGATACGGTGCGGGCAACGCGGACAATTGCAGAATACATTGATGACCTTTCAACGTGGTATGTGCGCAGGAGCAGGGGGCGCGCGGACGCGGAATTTTTTACGACATTGTACGATGCGCTTTCGACGACGAGCAAGGTTATCGCGCCGTTTATGCCGCACTTGGCAGAAACGCTGTATAAAAATCTGATTGAGTTATTCGGGGATGCGGAAGGAGAGTCGGTGCACCTTGTGGAGTGGCCAAGCGCGAAGAAGATTTCCCTTGACGACAAAAAAATTCTCGCGGATATGCGAATTGTTCGCGATGAGGCGAGCAGAGGACTTTCTCTGCGGAATGAATTGAAAATTCCGGTGAAGGAACCGCGTCCAACATACAGCACCGCTACGATTGTGCCTGTTCAGTTTTATCCTATTTTACAAAACGAACTTAATGTGAAGTCCATTATTATTGATTCTTCGCTTGGCGAGAGCGTGGTGTTTGGAGACCTTACCGACGAGTTACGGAGGGAGGGGGAGGTCCGCGCCGCGCGCCGTGCAATTCAGGAAGCCCGCAAATTGGACGGCTTTCGGGTGGGCGAGGAGAATGTGTTGGTTTTGGAAAACACTATTTTCGACTCTCAATTTGAAATTATCGAGGCGGGAGCGAAAGGCACCGGCACCGCGGTTATTCGAGGCGAGCTGAAAGAATACTCTAATTTTCCTATTCGTGAATTACAGGTGGAGGGCAAGAAAATTCGAAGCCAGTTTCAGAAAGAAAAAGCATAAATATCATTTCCGTCAATTTACAAGCGGCCGCTTGTAAATTGACGGATTTTAGTTTTTTAGAGTTTTGAGAAATTTCCACATCTCGCGCTCCGAACGGATGATGTGGATTTGTTTTTCGTTTTTGTATTTTTCAAGTATTTCCATAATTTCCGGGCGGTGGGTTTTACGGTAGTTCCAGATGTAGGACATAAATTTCCTGTCCAGGCGTTCGACGCAGCCGGGGGCTACGATGGTGTTTGGTTTTGTGATGCGGCGGCGGATGAGGCGGGCGAGGCAGACGAGGCGGGGGGCGTCCATGAAGATTACGGCATCCGCGCGGGGTATGCGGAGATAGAGCGTTGACTGGTAGTTGCCGTCAATAATCCACTCGTTGTTTTGGATGAGTTCTTGTACTTTTTTTTCCCACTCATCATGCTCTGGCCGGACCCAGCCGGGATGCCAGTAGTGCTCGTCCAGGCGAATGATGGGTAATCGGAGGATTTTATGGAGTTCCTCCGTAATGGTGGATTTTCCGGCTCCACCGGAGCCAAGTACGAGGATGCGTTTCATAACGGGGTTTAAGGTCGAACCTCATCCGCGGCGAGATTTATTGAAGGCCGATTTTTTGTTTTACTTCGGCGAGGGTTTTTTCGGCGATTTTGTTTGCAATCACGCTACCTTTTTTGAAGATTTCGGTAACCCTTCGACTCCGCTCAGGGGATAGTTTTTTCATGTTTTTTTGGAAGGGTTCGAGTTTTTTGATTATTAGTTCGGCAAGGTCTTTTTTGAACTCGGCGTAGCCCTTATTCTGGTATTTTTTGACGACATCATTTGGTGTCGCTTCGATAAACTCAGCATATATCGTAATAAGATTTGAGATTCCGGGGCGGGAGTCGGGGGCGTAGGCGATTGTCGTTTCCGAATCAGTTACGGCGCGGGAGATTTTTTTGCGTATGATATCGGGCGTGTCGGTTAAAAAGAGGCAGCCGGCGGGGGAGGACTTGGACATTTTTTTTGTGGGGTCGTCCAGGGACATGACGCGCGGAGTTTTGGTGTGCACCACTTTTGGTTCAAGGAATGTTTTTCCGAATTTGCCATTAAATGAGCGGGCGAGGGTGCGGGTGAGTTCGAGGTGCTGATCTTGGTCGTCTCCCACAGGCACAATCGCGGATTTGTATATTAAGATGTCCGCGGCCATAAGCACCGGGTAGTCAAAAAGGCCAGCCGTGGTTGGTATGCCGCGCGATACTTTGTCCTTGTACTGGGTCATGCGTTCCAGCTCTCCCATGGGAGTAATGGTATTCAGTATCCAGGCGAGGTTGGCGTGCGCCGGAATTTGCGATTGAACAAGGAGAGTGGATTTTTTGGGGGAGAGGCCTGCCGCGAGAAACGAGGCCATGAGTTCCTCGGTGTTTTTCTCCAGTTCTTTTTTTGATTTGTATTCGGTCAGGGAGTGGAGGTCGACAATGACAAAGAAGCAGTCGTATTTGCCGGAGTTTTGGAGCTCAACGAAATTTTTGAGGGCTCCCAAGAAATTTCCGATGTGGAGAGAACCTGAAGGTTGTATTCCTGAGACAAGGACGGGCTTCATTTTATATTTCAATTATTACCGGCAAAACCATCGGCCTGCGGTTCGTCTTATTATACAGAAATTCGGCGATTTGGTCTTTCATGATGCTTTTTATGTAGTCGGCATCCACGTCCTGGTAGTGGGGAATTCGACTGATAATGGCGCGGACACGGCGCCGCACCTCATCCAGCATTTCCTTGTTTTCTTTCAAGTAGATAAAGCCGCGCGAGATAATGTCCGGATTTTTAATCACTTTTCCGGTCTTCCTGTTTATGGACGCGATAACAACAATCATGCCTTCTTCGGCGAGAGTCCTTCGGTCGCGGAGCACGACCTCGCCAATATCGCCGACTCCCAAGCCGTCCACAAATACATACGAAGCAGGTACCCGTTCACCGGTTACCTTTGCCTCGTTCTTCGTGAACTCAATAATATCTCCATTATCCACGATAATCGTGTGTTCTTTTTTAATCCCCGCCTGGAGCGCGAGGCCGGCGTTTGTCGCGCGCATGAAGTAGTAGCCGTGAATCGGCACGAAATATTTCGGCTTTAGGACGCGAACCACTTCTTTTATTTCTTCCTGCGGAGCGTGGCCCGAAGAGTGGATATCCATAGATTCCGAGGTGTGTATTATAGCTCCCTGGCGCGCGAGGTTGTCTTTCAAGGTCTGCACGCTCCGTTCGTTTCCGGGAATTACGGAAGAGGAGAAGATGAAGGTGTCGCCGGGTTTCGTCTTAATGTGGCGGTGTTCGCCGTTTCCAATGCGCATGAGGGAGGCGTCCGGCTCGCCCTGGGCTCCGGTGCAAAGAATCACGAGTTTTTTATCATCATACTGCCCCATATCTTCCAGATTCACCATGACGCCGCGCCCGATTTTCATATATCCCAAGTTCTGCGCGATCTGGATATTGGTTTTCATGGAAAAGCCGGAGGTCATGACGACTTTCCCCATTTTCTCCGCGACCTTGATGATTTCATAGAGACGGTCAAGGAGAGAAGCAAAGGTGCCGACGATAATTCTCCCGGGCGCGGCCTTGAAAATTTCCTCAATGTTTTCGACAACGGTCTCCTCCGGTATCGAGTGTCCGGGCTTGGTGGCTCCGGTCGAGTCCTGAAGAATGGCGAGGATATTTTTCTCGCCGATTCTTTTGAAGGTTTCCAGGGTTTTTGATTTGCCGCTTTTCATCCGGTCGAGCTTGTATTCCCCCGGGTGTACGATGTTCCCCACCGGTGTTTCAATAACAAGGCCGATGGTGTCTGGAATGTTGTGCTGGACGTCAAAAAATTCCGCGACAAAGTATTCCCCTATAGAGGCCTTTTCTCCGGACTTCACGATTTTGAAGTTGAGGCGGGGAGAATTCAAAAATTCATCCTGCCGCTTTTTCATAATTTCTTTTGTGAGCTCGGTCGTGTAAATCAAGGGGTTTCCCAGACGCTCGATAAGGTAAGGAGCCGCGCCAATATGGTCCAGGTGAGCGTGGGTTATCACGATGCCTTTTATGTTTTGCCGTTTTTTCTCCAGATACGAGATATCGGGAATGATGTAATCAATGCCCGGGGTCTCTTCCTCCGGAAACTGAAGGCCCATGTCAACGACTATTATTTCGTCCTTGTATTCCAGAAACATCATGTTCCTGCCGATTTCCTCGAGTCCGCCCAAGGCGGCAAAACGGAGCGCGTTTTCATCGCGCTTCTTTTCGCTCATTGGTTCGCGCGCCGCGCGATACACTCCGACGTTTTCCCGCTTCGCGGGCCTTCTCATTGCCGATTTTTTTCGTTCGATAGTTCTCATAAGGTGATATACGAATTACGAATCTCGTACGAATGTACGAATGACCTTTAATTAATTTTGGTGTGCCGCGGGGGAGATTTGAACTCCCACGACCCGAAGGCCACTAGTCCCTGAAACTAGCGCGTCTGCCAGTTCCGCCACCGCGGCGATATAGTTTTACGGCGCCGTGCTCGTTGCCTCCTCTTTTTCTTTTATTACCCGAGCTTGCTTCGTATGCCACTTCGCGACATTTTTGAAACGGGCGGAAGGGGAGGAGAGCGGCTCTTCTCCGGCCTCGAGCCCATCCAATTTTTTGATATGAATATGGGCGTAGGGGAGGGTGTAGAGGAATATGGCCGGCGCGTCGTTTTGAATAAGCGCGTCGAGCTCCTCCGCGAGCGCCTCCCGCTCCTCGGGGCTCTCCGTTTTTCGAAGCCGCTCAAGAAGCGAATCGGCCCGGGTATTTTTGTAGAGAGCAAGATTTAGACCCGGGTAAAACCGCTCCGAAGAATGCCAGAAAGGATATATGTCTTCCGGCACGTCCGTGACCGTTCCAAAAAGAAGTATTTCATAGTTTGAGGGCTTTATGACGTTCTCCAGAATATCTTCCGAAGAAAGGACGGTAAGATTCACGGAATCCACCCCCGCGCCTTCCCACGCTTCTTTTATGAGTTCCGCGGTCCGCTTCAA
>JBBTZM010000099.1:0-5755 GCA_038061335.1 Patescibacteria group bacterium
CCTTTCGCATGGTATGGAGCCCCGCGCCGGAAAAGGCGATGCAAAGGTCGCCCTCCGAAAGATACCCGGCGGCAAGGCGGTCATAGAACTCCATAACCGGATACGGATTATACCAATTTTTTATAAACGGCAATTTTTTCCATCCGCGCTGGAGAATTTCTTTTAGGAGGATTGAACAAATTTTCTCCTTCGGCACTCCATATTTTTCCGCCTCGCTCTTGGGGTAAGACGTAACGAGTTTGGTAAGATGCCCCCTATTCTGAAGTTCGCGGGCAAGCTCAAACCCATGGAAACGCCCAGGCACAGAAACAATGATACGCATAATTCAAATTATTGCATATTCAAGGAATTTCCGCATACAATGATACCCATGCCGAGAATCGAAAAACTCCGCGCCTTTCTTTTCGAAAATACCTCGCTTCGCCAGACGGTCGCGAAAAATACCATCTGGCAGGGCGTGGGAATTACGACAAGCCGCCTTGTGAAGGCCGTTCTTGTCATCTACGCGGCGCGCCTTTTGGGGACTCATGGATATGGCATCTTTTCCTATGCCTTGGGCATCGCGGGATTCTTTTCCGTATTTTCCGATATCGGGTTGGGGGGCATCCTTACTCGCGAGGCGTCAAAAGCCCCGTCTTCTCTCCAAACGTATTTTTCAACCACACTCGTCCTGAAACTCATCTTCACTCTCGCGAGTTTCATCCTCATCATAGGAATCACTCCTTTTATCACGAATATCCCCGAGGCGCTCCCCCTTATACCCCTTGCCGCCCTCATTATCGCCCTCGACGGCCTCCGCGACTTTGTGCTCACTCTCGCGAGAGTTAAAGAAAAAATGCAGATTGAGGCGGCGCTTCACGCCATTACCAATATCTCGATTACCGCGTTCGGACTCTTCGCGGTTCTTTCCCAAAAAACTCCGGCTGTTCTCCTCCTTGGATATGCCCTTGGCACCGCCCTTGGCACGATTTCCGCTCTCTGGTATTTTCGGGAATATCTTCGGAATTTTTGGAAATTTTTTGAACGAACCCTTGTGCTCACCATACTGAAAGAGGCCTGGCCCTTTGCTTTTGTCGGGGTCTTGGGAATCGTCATGACAAATACCGACACCATCATGCTCGGCTGGTTTCTGGACGCCGAGGCGGTCGGACTCTACACCGCGGCTCTTCGCCCGGTCCAGCTCTTTTATTTTCTTCCGGTCATTTTGAGCGTGAGTTTATTCCCTCCATTCGCGCGCCTCGCCGGCAAAAATCCCGAGCAGTTTCGGCGGGTATTCGAGGCGGCCCTCCTTCTCACCTTTCTCCTCTCCCTCCCGCTTCTTGCCGGCGGACTCGTGCTCTCATCCGATATAATTCAATTTGTTTTTGGCCCGGGCTATCTCGAAGCCACGCCCGCCTTTACGGTGCTCCTTTTCACGCTACTCACCAATTTCCCGGCCGCGCTCCTTGTAAACGCCATATTCGCCCATGGAAAGCAGGAACGCTATGCCGGCGCCCTCTTTCTTGGAGCCATTGGAAACGCGCTCTTAAACGTTGTCTTCATTCCGCTCTATGGCATCGTGGGAGCCGCAATCGCGACACTCACCGCTCAACTTCTCGCCTACGGCTCCATGTGGTACGTACTCGAGCATATCGCCCCGTTCGTGCTTTTTCGCCGCCTTCCACGAATTGTTCTCGCGACACTTGGCATGGCAGGCGCCGTCTTTCTCATGAAAACCCTCGGCCTCCATATCCTCGCAACCACCATCCTTGGCGCGGCTCTCTATTTCATCCTTCTTGTCCTCTTCAAAGAGCCGGTTCTCCGGCACCTGAATATAAAAAAACTCATTTCGTAAAAAATTTTCGCGCGGCCCGCCGCGCTCCACGCGCGTACCTCAAAAAATATTTTATATACCAGTATCCCAAAAGGCCCAGCCTGTTTTTTTGAACGAAAAGCACGTCCCCATTTGTCCTGAATGAAAATGTAAGCGCGCGGAACCCTCTCTCCGTGAGCTTTTTTTTGATTTCCCGCACCATACCCCGCGTCTCCGGATACAAAAAGTCGTGAAATTCAACCGTGAGCTGCTCTATTTTTTGAAGATGTTCGGGAGCAATTGTTTCCAATACCCCAAGCTCCGCTCCCTCTATGTCCATCTTGAGAAGCGCGACTTCTCCCGATACATGGCGCCGAAAAAAATCATTTATGCTGATTGAACGCGCTCGTATCGAAGGCGCGTCTTCCGCCGAAGCGTATGTAGTCGCGCAACGATTCTTTGGAAAAGAAAGCGTTACCTCGCCGGTCTCACTCCCTATGCAATAATTAAACTTTTTACCGCCGGGCCACTCTTTTAGTTCGTGAAACAATTCCGGCACCGGCTCTACGGAATAGACCGTTGCGGAATACTCGCGCGCCATATACTCCGCGAACTCCCCCTTGTTCGCTCCGAGGTCAAGCACTACGGATCCCTTGCCGATACGCCTGCCTAAAAAACTATGTCCGCATACTTCTGCGATAAAGGATTTCATAGGCGCTTCTTTTTTCGGATAATAAAGTGTTCAAGCACAAGCAGGTCCATATCACTTTTCATAAATGTATTCCACGCGTCTTCCGGAGTTGCCACAATGGGCTCTCCTTTTACGTTAAACGAGGTGTTCAGTATGAGCGGCACGCCCGTTTTCTCTTGAAACGCTTGGATAAGTTTGTAGTATCTCGGCGAATCTTCCTGAAACACCAACTGCGGGCGCGCGGTGCCGTCCACGTGAGTTATTGCGGGCACCACCTTCTTTTTTTCTTCTCGCACAGGGACCACGTACAGCATAAACCTCGCGGGATACTGCCCCATAGCGCCAGGCATTTCAAAATACTCCTCCGCGTATTCCGCGAGCACCGAAGGGGCAAACGGCCGATAGGGCTCCCGAAATTTTATTTTGGTATTTACCACGTCTTTCATCTCTTCTCTCCTCGGGTCCGCGATAATCGAGCGGCTCCCGAGAGCTCGCGGGCCCCATTCAAACCGGCCGTGAAACCAACCGATTACTTGCCCATTCTGAAGCTCTTCCGCCACCCGTGTCACGAGCGAGTCCTCATGTTCCACAAACTCATATTGTATCCCCTTTTCATCAAGCCATATTTTTATATCTTCACTCGAAAACGCTTTCCCGTAATAGGCGTGCCTCATGACGAACCGTCTCTTTTCTTCCTTCTCGTGCGCGTAGTGCGCCGCAAGCGCGGCCCCCAAAGCGCCCCCCGCGTCTCCGGCGGCGGGCTGGATATACAATTCCCTGAATGCCGTTTTTTGAAGAATTTTCCAGTTCGCGACCGAGTTTAATGCCACCCCTCCCCCAAGGCAGAGCGTCTCCATCCCCGTGAGTTCCTGCGCGTGATTCGCGAGCCGAATAACCGCCTCCTCATGAACCGATTGAAGCGAGGCCGCAATATCCGCATATCGCTCTTCGGCCTCCGCCATGCGATTATAGGCATCGCCTTCCGGCTTTTCTCCGAAATACGCGGGCCAGCCCGTATTCCTGGTAAAGAATTTTGACTTTGGGTTCCTTGGCTCTCCAAAAAGTTCCGTAAATTTTTTGGAGTAGGTGCGCGTCGTCGAGCGCAAAAAATCAAAGTACTCGAGATTCAGGGCGTATGAGCCGTCCTCAAAAAACCTGATGCATTTTTTTACCTCATTCACGTATCTTGGCGTTCCGTAGGGAGCCATACCCATCACCTTGTATTCCCCTTCGTTTACCTCAAACCCTAGAAAGGCGGTGAACGCGGAGTAGAGGAGGCCCAAAGAATGCGGAAAGCGGATTTCTTTCACCATTTCAATCTCATTCCCCCTTCCCCTGCCTATGGCCGTTACCGCCCATTCCCCTACGCCGTCAATGGTAAGGATGGCCGAGCGTTCAAATGGCGAGGAGAAAAAAGACGCGGCCGCGTGCGAAAGATGGTGTTCGGAAAAAATAATTTTATTCGGGTGTACGTCGAGACGGCTCGCGATGCAATCCCGTATCCAAATTTTTTTCAAAAAAAGATTCTTGGTGGATTCGATAAACGCGCGGGGGCCGAAGGGAAACGCGGCCATATTCGTCTTCATAATCCGCTCGAGCTTCAAAAAGGGCTTTTCGTAAAAGACCACGAGGTCAAGTTCGCGGGCCTCTATGCCCCCCTCCCGAAGCACGAACCCAGTCGCGCGTTCGGGAAATTCGGAATCGTTTTTCTTCCTCGAAAAACGCTCCTCCTCCGCAAGCGCGACAGGCGCTCCGTCCACGAGAAGCGCGGCCGCGGAATCGTGATAAAAAAAAGAAAGGCCGAGTATCTTCATGGTCGTTTATTCGCGCGCAAAATCGTCCGGAATCTTCATCTGCTTCTTTTTCTCATTCCATGTTGAATTTCGCGAAATGTTTTTTAATTCCTTTGAGGCAAAGCGAAACGGAATCGCGACAAGCGCGAAAAACGTATAGTAAAAAATAAAAAGGAGGAGAAAAGAAACGACGTTACCAAACGCCTCCGCTCCCCGTGTAAAAAGTCGCCGCCATGCGCGAACGTGTTTCATAAAAAATTCAAAAAAGAGTGTAGATGAAAGGCCCCAAGGGAGAGCTCTGGGCAAAGAGAAGCACAAGGCCAAATATAACGAGTACGAAAATGAGAGGAATCATCCACCAGAGCTTGTTCAGCCACAAAAACGCGAATAATCTCGAGAGGGTCTCGAGGCGCACCCGCGCCGTACGGCTCCATTTTTGTAAAAACTTCATGGTGTCTATTGTACCCGCCTTTTCGGGGTTCTTCAATTCGCGAGCCACCTTGTCTTTAATTCCCCTTCATGTTCGGAGGCGTACCGAAAAAAGGCGAGTACCCGCTCGGCCGAACGAATATGCCCCGCGTCCCAATGGATGAAAAGTTGGTCAAGGAGGAAGAGAAAAAACCACGAATACGCGCCTTCCTTTGTCGCTCCAAAGATACGAAGCGCGTCTTTCAAAAATCCGAAATGCTTTTTATTCTTTTCGAAAAAAAGCGAGATGATATTTTTTGCGTAGAGTTCCGTGTAGTCCCCTCTCCTGCCTGGCGCGTCGCTCAAAACCAAACTATACGCGTCAAAAATGGCTGGCCACCCGAAACGGGCGTGCTCCCAATCCAATACGATATTTGGTTTGAACATTTCGAAAAATGGAAACTCTCGCTTTGTGAGAGAAAAAAGAAATTCCTTAACCTCCAAATTTTTTCGGGACGTATTCCAAAAATACTCTATAAGGTCTCGCGCCTCAGGCATCGCGGAGCCGAACTGCTCCACTTCTTTTTGAAATTCCGCGTAAAAATTCGAGTCCTCAAATTTGAGCCGTGTTCCGGTTTTTTCCGAAAGACACTTCAAAAACTCCAGATGGCTTCGTTCTATCCCTTTCATTCTTTTCGTTCCCTTGGGGAGCGCGGAAAGCGCGACAATAAAAAATCCCCCGGCCTGCCACTTCCCGAGAACTTTGGGAAACGAAAAATTTTCCAGTTGGGTACACTCTAATTCTTCCAATATCCTGACTTCATTTTTTCCATACTCCGCGTGTTCCGGAAAATACGCCCGCGCGTGGCCCAGGGGCTTGCCGCTTTCCGCGTCAAACAAAGGCAGATTATATTTTCGGGAGCCGACGTAGATGGAGCAGGCAATATCTGACGTCTGACATTTGACATCTGACAATTGACTTTTTACGAAGGAGAGGACGCGCCCCAAGTCCAAGTCGGGAGCGATTTCAAATGTTTTTCGAAAAAGCGCCGTCCACACAATTCGAAAATT
>JBBTZM010000099.1:5855-10729 GCA_038061335.1 Patescibacteria group bacterium
CGGGAGCGATTTCAAATGTTTTTCGAAAAAGCGCCGTCCACACAATTCGAAAATTAAAAAGCCGCAAAAGACGTATCTTTGCCCTGCTCCAAAAATTTTTTCCCTTATAGAGCGCGAGCGCCCGAAGCGCCGCGGCCCGCACCCTGCGGTTTCCCAAGGGCAGGGCGATTCCGGATTTCGGAAAGTCGCCGCTTACGATTACGAACTTAATGTTTTCCATGCAGACGTATATATTCCTGAAACCCTTCCATCATTTCCATTTCGGTTTTATTTCCCATCCTACGGCGGGCTTCGCCCGCTTCAATATCCTTATACTCATTCACCGGATGCTCCAAAAAGTATTCAAAGTCGCACTGAACCGAGAGTTCGTTTTCATAGTGCCTGCGCGCAAGGACTTCCGGCGTGTCTGTGGAGTATACGGGCGTTGGCACAATCGCAATGATTTCCCCTCCGTCTATTGTTTCGTCAATGTAATGAAGGGTTACTCCGAGAGGATGTTTCCCCCAAACCGCCCACTTAAAGGCATCCAGTCCCCGCACGGCCGGGATAATGCCCGGGTGGCAATTCAGAATTTTTTTCCCTTTCACACATTCCGGGGAGAGTATCTTGCCGGCCAGCACAAGGTACGCTTCGCACGTTCCGTCTATTTCCCTGTCGGTTTCGCATTCCATATAGGGTATTCCCTCTGCCTTTGCGATTATGCTTGGGTGGACGCTTTTCCTCTGATCCGGCCGGTGAGAAAAAAGCGTTTTGCGCGGTTCACGCGCCGCAAACGGCAGGGCGTATATTTTTAATTTCATTCCTTTTTTTTGCAGCCGCAATAGCGCCTGCTCTGTTTTCAGGTGGGGGTGGCTGTAGGTAATGAGACCCAACGTATTTATCCGCATATTTCGCGCAATGTTTTTATCACGTATTCCGCATCTTCTTTTTTCAAATTCTCGTACATCGGAATGCTCAAAATTGTACCGGATAATGCGTGCGCAACCGGGAAATCTTCCGGTTTGTGCCCCATGCGCCTGTACGCCGCTTGTTGCGGCAGTGATACCGGATAGTGTATTCCCGCTTCTATACCTTTTTCTTTTAGTGACTCTCGTACCTTATCCCGCTCCGAGACCTGTATGACGTAAAGATGGTACGCGTGCGTTCGGCCCGAAGGAACACTTGGAATTTTTACGACATCTTTCACACCCTCGTCATAAATTTTTGCCACGACTCTTCTTTTTTCGAGCCAATCGTCCAAATGGCGAAGCTTCGCGCTCAAAATCGCGGCCTGCAACCCGTCAAGCCGGCTGTTCGTTCCTTCAAACGCGTGGAGGTACTTATCTTCCCTCCCGTGGTTCCCGAACATTCGAATCCGCTCCGCGAGCGCGTCATCATTCGTGAGTACTGCTCCAGCGTCGCCGTATGCGCCTAAATTTTTCCCCGGATAAAAGCTAAAGCTCGCGGCATGACCGAATGTTCCCACTTTTTTTCCTTTATATTCCGCGCCGTGCGCTTGGGCCGCGTCTTCGAGAACAATAAGATTATGCTTCTTCGCAATTTTTTCTATCTCGTCCATGTCCGCCGGAAGCCCATGAAGATGGACCGGAATAACTGCCTTTGTCCTTGATGTTATTGCTTCTTCAATTTTTGTCGGGTTTATATTATACGTCTCGTCGCAGTCCACAAACACAGGTCTGCCGCCCGCGAGCGTTACCGCCTCCGAGGTCGCGATAAAGGTGTTTGCCGGGACTATGACCTCGTCCCCTTCTTGTATACCTAGGCACTTCAAGGCAATCCAAAGCGCGTCCGTCCCATTCCCCACCCCGACGCAGTGTTTTACCCCGATGTAGTTCGCAAAATTTTTTTCAAACTCTTCCACGTATTTCCCCTTGAT
This sequence comes from Patescibacteria group bacterium, assembly GCA_038061335.1. GTDB lineage: Bacteria > Patescibacteriota > Minisyncoccia > UBA6257 > GWB1-50-10 > JAUYPG01. The sequence continues at coordinate 7,732 of JBBTZM010000099.1, forward strand.
AAACGCGGAATCCTGAATAACGGCCTTGATAGCCGTGTCAATTTCATCTTTTATGGAAAGATACTGCTCGCGCAGACCTAAAAATGGAACTCGATATGTCATGCTACAAAAAAACTTTTTCTCCTTTTTTTGCCGACTCGAACGCTTTTTCCATAAACCGTACGCCCCCTACCGCCCCTTCGCCAGACACTAAAAGTCCGTTTATTTCCGGATTTCTCACTTTCGCGACCACATCTTGAAAAACCTTATCATGGTTTGACATGGAGCCCCTGTAGGAACCGTAGTCGTTCGCGCCCGCGTCCGCGCCTTCGAGCTCATACGAATCCATTCCCTCCACCTCGAAATAATCAATCGTATTCAAATATTCGCCTCCGATTTTTATTGTTCCTTTCGTACCTATAAACGTAATCGAGCCCTCGAAATTTTTATTCGTAGCGCACGTCGTATAATTAACGACTCCCAGCGCTCCGCTTTCAAATTCCGTCATAATAATTCCCGTGTCTTCGGTTTCAATATTTTGTTTATACGTTCCCATGGCGGCAAAAACCCACTTCGGCTTCCCCATGAGGGCGATCATAAGGTCGACAAAATGGCTTGCCTGGGTGTAGAGCGTGCCACCGTCAAGATGTTTCGTTCCTCTCCACGCGTCGCTTGTATAATACTCCTCGTTTCTGTTCCAAAACATGTTTACCACGCATTGTATGGGCTTGCCAAGCACGCCCTCGCGCAACAATTTCTCCACAAGCTTGACCGGAGGATTGTATCTGTTCTGCTTTACCACAAAAAGCATGCGGCCGCTTTGTTTTGCCGCCTCAATCATGCGTCTGGCATCCGCCTCCCGGAACGCCATGGGTTTTTCCGAAAGGACGTGACGCCCGGCTTGAAGCGCCCTAATCGCGTGCTCGGGATGGAGGCCGGAAGGGGTGCAGATGTTTACCACGTCCACTTCCGTATCTTGAAGGAGCTCATCCAAGGTTCCATACGCCCGTGCGCCGTGTTCCTTCGCGAGTTTTTCCTTCCGCTCTGGCGCGATGTCATAAACACCAACGAAACGAGCGCCTTCCACATCTTTCAGCTTAGCGGCGTGTCGGGTACCGATTTTTCCTGCTCCTATAATAACAAACTTGACCTCCCGCATAGGCCCTACGATATCGCTTTTTCCACAAAAATTCAAGTTCTTAAAAATTTTTCCGTAGGTATTCCAGTGCCTTTTGAAGCCCCTCCACGTCTTCCTTATAACTCCAGTTTGATATAATTTCAAACGATTTCTTTTTCATGGATTCTACCAAACGTTCGTCAAGAAGCAGTGTGCGTACGCGCTCCGCGAGCGCGTCTATGTCTCCAAACGGATACACGAATCCATTTTCGCCCTCGCGCACAAGGTCCGCTCCGGCCCCAATCGTGTCCGGCGCAATGACGGGCAAACCCGAAGCCATGGCTTCGTTTACCGTCGCGCCCCAATCCCCCTTGATGAACCCGTCTGTCCGTATAAATATGTCCGTAATCGCATAGAGCCGCACAAGTTCGGTCTGATTTTTGAAACCAAAAAATTTTACGTTTTTTATATTTTTTCTTTTTACTTCCTCCTCGAGCTCTTTTCTCATAGGCCCGTCTCCCACCATAAAGAGCGCGGAGTCCGCGATATCCTGTATTTTTTCGTATGCCCGAATCACGTGCTCCGGGTGTTTCACTTCCACGAACCGCGCCGCGAAAGTAATGACTTTTGTCTTCGGAGCAATCTCCAATTCTTTTTTTATCTCATCTCGGTTCTCTTCATGCTTTTTTGTTTCACTCATAAAAAATTCGTTCCAGACCGCGTACGGAAAATAAAAGAGCCGCTCCTTTGGCACGCCGTATTCCAGATACATGTTTCTATTCCATGTGCCTATCGCGAGAAACCCTTTCACGAATCCGTGGAATAATATCTTCAGGTATATATTTTTCAGCGCAAGGAGAATTTTGGAGCGTTTTACGTTTTTATCATAATTGCTCGAATTTACCACCCGCAACAAGACGGGCATATTTTTTATCTTCGCGGCAAGGAAGGCGAACCAAAACGTTACGTCCATCCAGCCCATCACGAGGACGGCGTCATATTTGCGCCTCCACAATTTCCAAAAAATTCCCGGGTTTATAAAGCCCCCCAAATACGGCCCCGGCTTCCACGAGTAGTTTCGTAAAAATTTGAATTTGTAACCCTCCAAAAGAGGGATGTCCCACGTATAGGCCTTACCGAAAAAATCCTTGTGAAATTGAGGTTTTGAAACACCCCAATTCACAGAGTAGTAGACCACGACGTCAATCTCCGGACATTTCGCGATTTCCCGCCACAGAGGCGACTGATACTGAATGGGGTGGGAGGCAACAATCGCCAATGTATATTTTTTCGGCGCAATCTGACGCACCACCTCCTCCGCCGCCTCAAACGGCGCCTTGTCTGTCCGCATCTCCAAAAACGCCCTTGCCTTCATTCCGACCCTTCTATACTCCGCAAGCTGACGCGCGATTTCTTCTACCGAATGTTCCTGCCTTCTTTCATGTATCGCCTCCGGAGTATTCGAAAGAAGGAGTACCATATCCGGTTTCGGTATAAACCAAAAAGCGAGTCGAACGCACCACGAGGGAACCCCGTACCGTTCCTTCGGCCTTGGGTCCACAAGATAGGAATAATAATATCGTTCTCCCAAAACAATCTTCCCCTGCACGAGCTTCGGGCGGATGACAAACCAAAAGCCAAGGACGTGGTCCAAGGTGTGGTACAAAAAACGCAAAAACCCGGGCACCCGCGACTCCCTGCCGCTCGTATTTGTTGCCGGAAGAATTTTGGGACGAAATCCCAAATGCTTGTGCCATACCGGCGCATGAAATGCCTCAAGGATTTGCGCCGCGAGTTCCGCGGTTGTTGACTTCCCCACTCCGTCCGGGCCCACAATGACCACGAATTTCCCGGACGGAAAAAGCAAACGCCATGGGTACGTGAGTATATTTTTTAAGCGAC
>JBBTZM010000100.1:0-12595 GCA_038061335.1 Patescibacteria group bacterium
AATTACGTCCTGCAAGTCCTTGTATCTCTGGATTATTCTATGCACTTCGCGCGCAACGCGGTAGTGCTCATCCCCCACAATGTCCGGCTGAAGCACGGTGGAGGTGGAATCCAGGGGATCAACGGCCGGGTAGATGCCAAGTTCCGTCAGCCCGCGCGAAAGCACCACGGTTGAGTCGAGGTGAGAAAATGTCGTGGCGGGCGCGGGGTCCGTCAGGTCGTCCGCGGGCACATAGACCGCCTGCACCGAGGTAATCGAGGCCTTATGTGTCGAGGTAATACGTTCCTGCAGTTCTCCCATTTCCGTCGCGAGCGTTGGCTGGTAGCCCACAGCCGATGGAATCCGGCCGAGGAGCGCGGAGACCTCGGAGCCGGCCTGGGTGAAGCGAAAGATGTTGTCTATAAAGACCAGCATATCGCGGCCTTCTTCGTCGCGGAAATATTCGGCCATGGTGAGGCCTGCCAAGGCAACGCGAAGGCGCGCGCCCGGCGGCTCGTTCATCTGGCCGAAGACCATGGCGGTTTTATCAATAACGCCGGAATCCTTCATTTCGTGGTAGAGGTCGTTGCCTTCGCGCGTGCGCTCACCCACTCCGCAAAAAATGGAATATCCTCCGTGTTCGGCGGCGATGTTTCTGATGAGTTCCTGAATGAGCACGGTCTTCCCGACTCCCGCGCCGCCGAAAAGCCCGACCTTGCCCCCTTTGATAAAGGGCGCGATAAGGTCAATAACCTTAATACCGGTTTCAAAAATTTCCGCCTTGGTCGCCTGATGCTTAAATTCCGGCGCCTTGCGATGAATTGACCACAGGGGAGCATCCTTTGGATTCGGCTTGCCGTCCACCGCCTCGCCAAGCACGTTAAAAATCCTACCCAAAACCTTTTCCCCCACCGGAACGCTAATCGGGCCTCCGGTATTTGTTACTTCGCTCCCCCGAGAAAGGCCGTCGGTGGAAGTCATGGCAACCGCCCGGATTTCGGAATTTGAAATGTGCTGTTCCACTTCGAGCGCCACCACCTTGCCCTCATTGTTTTTCACAACGAGTTTGGTATATACCGCGGGCACCGCTCCATCGGGAAAAGAAACGTCAACGACCGGACCCATAACTTGGGTGATGATGCCCCCACCTTTTTCTTTCACTATGCTTTGTATTTGTTTCATGTCTTTTATTTTTTTCTTAAAAGTTCCAAATTACAAATCCCAAATTACAAACAAATTCGAAATTCAAATTTTCAAAATTCAAAAACGTTTTTATATTTTGTATTTCGGTCATTTGGTATTGTTTGTGATTTGGTGCTTGTGATTTGTGATTTCAGATCTACGCTGTCGCTGCCGCTCCCGAGGAAATTTCCGCGATTTCTCTCGTAATTCCCGCCTGCCTTGCCTGATTGTATGCCAACTGCAGGTCCCCCATCAACTCCCCGGACTTATCCGTGGCGTTTTTCATGGCAACCATGCGGGCGGAATGTTCCGAGGCCTGGGCTTCCAAAAATGCCTTATAAATTTCAATCTGTACCAGATACGGAATGAGCGATTTCAACACCTGCTCCGCGCCCGGTTCGAATATATACGTCGCCTTTTCCCTCTTTTTACCGTTCGCCTCGGCCCCCACAATTTCTTCAAACACTTTTTCCTCCACGGGCAGAAGTTCGCGCGTAACGGGCTTCTGGAGAAGGATGTTTACAAATTGACTATAGGCGATCCACACCTCCTCGTACATCCCTTTTTCAAACTCTTCCATCACCACTTTCGCGATGGGGCGAACTTCGTCCACGGACACGCGCTCCCCAATGCCCGTGAAATCCGCGACTATTTTCAATCCGGATTTTTTCGCAAGCGCGCAGCCCTTTTTGCCGACGCTTATAACGTCAATTTCCTTTCCCTCCCCCTTCCATTCCTTTATTTTCGCAAACATCCTGCTCCAGAGGAGGATATTGAGACCCCCGCAAAAGCCTCGGTCCGTACTTATAAAAAGCACGGCCACGCGCCCGGTTGCTTTCTTTTCAAAAAGCGCGTGTCCCTCGCCCATGCCCAGAAGCCCTTGCGTTACGTTCTGGAGGATTTCAAGCGCTCCCTTTGCGTACGCGTTTGAATCCTTTGAGCGTTTTTCCGCGCGCTTCATCTTTGAGGCCGCGACAAGCTGCATGGCGCGGGTAATCTGCCCGATGTTTTTTACGGATTTGATTCTTCGTTTTATTTCACGGGTGTTTGCCGGCATGCTAGTTTATATGTTACGCTTCGCTTTAGTTTATAAGTTCTGTTTTATAAACTTACAAACTTATAAACTTATCAACTTCTAAACTTATCAACTTATAAACTTTTCTTAAATTCTTCCGCCAATTCCCTTACCTTTTTCTGCATTTCTTCGGTAAATTCTTTTTTGGAATTCATTTCTTCCACGAGCGTCCTTGCTTCGGTATCAAGGAACAGACGGAAACTTTCTTCAAAGGCCGAGACGCGCTCCACCGGAACATCATCCAGCGCTCCGGAACTTGCGGCATAGAGCGCGATTACCTGGTGGGCCAGGGGCACGGGGGCGTAATTTTTCTGTTTCAAAATTTCCGTAAGGCGGCGGCCCCGCTCGATGCGTTCTTTGGTTTCCTTGTCCAGGTCCGAGCCAAACTGGGCAAAGGCCGCGAGTTCGCGGAACTGGGCGAGTTCGAGGCGGAGCTTTTTCGCGACGGCTTTCATTGCCTTGGTCTGCGCGTCCGAGCCCACGCGGGAAACGGAGAGTCCAACGTTTAAGGCGGGCCGCACGCCCGAATAAAAGAGGTCCGACTCGAGATAGATTTGTCCGTCCGTAATGGATATGACGTTTGTCGGAATGTAGGCGGAAATATCTCCGGCCTGGGTTTCTATAATAGGAAGCGCGGTCAAAGACCCGCCGCCATGCTCCTTGTTTAGTTTCGCGGCGCGTTCCAAAAGTCGCGAATGGAGATAAAACACGTCTCCCGGGTATGCCTCGCGCCCCGGAGGACGGCGAAGAAGTAATGAAATCTGGCGGTAGGCAACGGCGTGCTTCGACAGGTCGTCGTAGACCACAAGCGCGTCTTCGCCCTTATCTCTAAAGTATTCGGCGATGGCGCAGCCGGTATATGGCGCAAGGTACGAGAGCGCGGCGGAATCCGATGCGCCGGCAAGGACCACAATGGTGTACTCCATTGCGCCAAGTTCGCGAAGCCGGGCAACAATCTTCGCCACCTTTGATTCCTTTTGCCCAATCGCCACGTAGACGCAAATTATATCCTCTCCCTTTTGATTAATAATCGTGTCTATAGCAATGGATGTTTTTCCTGTTCCGCGATCGCCGATGATGAGTTCGCGCTGGCCCCGGCCAATGGGGATCATGGCGTCAATCGCCTTGATTCCGGTCTGCACCGGCTCGTGCACGCGCTCGCGCGTAATGACTCCCGGCGCGATTTTTTCCACAAGCGAATATTCTTTGGTTTTCAAATCACCTCTGCCGTCAATCGGGTTTCCCAGGGGGTCAACCACGCGGCCCACAAGCTCCCTGCCCACGGGGACTTGGAGCACCTTGCCCGTGGACTCTGCCGTGTCGCCTTCTTTTACTTTTTCCCAGTCACCCAAAATAATAATTCCCACGTAGTCCCTCGTGAGGTTTAGGGCAACGCCTTCCACCCCGCTTTCGGTGAAGCGTACCATTTCGCCCATCAAAGCCCCTTGTAAGCCGCCGAGAAGCGCGATGCCGTCCTTTACCTCTCGCACTTCTCCCACCACGCGGGTTTCCCCCGCCTCGGGCAGTTCTAAAATCTGCTTTTTTAATTTTTCGATGACTTCTTTTGAAATACTCATTCTCTTAAAACTCTAAATCCTAATTTCTAATCTCTAAACAATCTCAAATGTCAAAATTCAAAAACGTTTTTGATATTTGGGTTTTGAATTTGTTTAGAGATTAGGATTTAGAGATTAGAGATTTTCTCTATATACGCGCTAATCGTTGGCGCATGGAATATTCGACCTCTTTGTCTCCCGCCTTGATCTTTATTCCCCCGAAAAGCGCGGGGTCCTCGCGAAACACGATTGGCGTCCCCACTCTTCCTTCTCCCATTTCTTTGCGTATCCAAGATTTTGTTTCTTCGCTCAATTTTTTTGCGGTTGTGAAGCGTATCTCTTCCGTTTCTTCTTCAGCCCTTTCGTTTCGAGCCGCATCCAGCGCATGTTCTTCCGCAAGGAGCGCCAGGGTGTTTTTTACCTCTTTTGTCAGATAGTCATGAAACCATTCGGAAAGAAGTTCTTTTTTTTCTTTTAATGACGCGGCGCTAAGTTCACGCTCCCGTTCTTTTGTGATGTGGCGCGCGCCAATCACAAGATGCTCCAAAGCGAGCGGAGAATTGTCTCCGGTCAATTCCTGCAGGGCCTGAATGAGTGGATGGGTGTTTGCCGGCATGCTAGTTTATACGTTACGCTTCGCTTTAGTTTATAAGTTCTGTTTTATAAACTTATAAACTTACAAACTTATCAACTTCTAAACTTATCAACTTATAAACTTTTCTTAAATTCCTGCATCGCCTTTTTCAGCATTTCTTCCTCCTTTTTCGAGTCCAATTCTTTTTCCAATATCTTCTCCGCCAAAAGAACGGCGAGTCGCTTTATATCTTCTTCGGTTTCTTTCATAATCTCCGTGCGTTCTTTTTTTGCCGCCTCCTTTGCTTCCGCGAGAATCCTTGTCGCCTCTTCTTCTGCCTTCTCTTTCAATTCATCACGCAGGCGTTTTTGCTCCGCGAGCGCCCGCTTGTGCATCTCCTCGATCTCTTTTCTTTGCGTTGCCATCTTGCCCCTGAATTCTTCTTCCAGTTCTTTTGATTTCGCCTCGAGTTTGTCCGCGCGTTCCAGGGATTCGCGCACCTTGTCCTCGCGCTCCCGCATAACCTTCTTAATGGGCTTGTAGAGCAGGTACCACAAAATGCCGAAGAGTACTCCGAAATTGATGACCTGCCAGAGAAGAATTCTCCCATCTATTCCAAAACTTTGTAGTAATTGTTCCATGCTTCATTCTGCTACGAATTTACGAATCTTTTACGAATATACAAATTCGTACATTCGTATGCTATTCCTACATTCGTAGCTCCTACACGAACCGGATAATGAGCGCGACGACGAGCGCGAAAATCATGATTGCCTCGGTAAAGGCGATACCCAAAATCATATTCGTCTGAATCTTCGAGGTTGCCTCGGGGTTCCGCCCGATTGCCTCAAGTGCTTTTCCGACCAAAATTCCGATGCCGATTCCGGGACCGATTGCTCCGAACCCCACGGCAACCGCCATTGCGAGTAAACGTGATTCTTCCATGTGCGATATCAGCGAATAACGAATTCTTTACGAATATACGAATAATCAAATTGGTTTTTTTGATTCGTTTATTCGTACTAATTCGATATTCGTTGATGTTATTACCCGACCTTAATGCGCTGCCGCGTGTTCGTCTCCATGACTCGTCATGGCGAGTTTTATGAAGACAAGGGTCAGCATCGCGAATACAAACGCCTGGATAACCGCAACGAACATTTCCAGACCGTAAAACGGCAGGGGCACGAAGTATGGCACGAGCATGAGGATTACGGCCAAAAGCACCTCTCCGGCAAATACGTTGCCGAATAACCGGAAGGAAAACGAGATAATCTTCGCGAATTCCGAAATGAGCTCCAAAATGCCGACAAAAAAATTGATTGGGTTCGAGAAGTTGAAAAATTTTTTGAGATACCCGACCCCCAAGGTTTTGAAGCCGACTATCTGTGTGATAATAACAGAAACAAGGGCCATGGCAAGGGTCATGTTCAGGTCCGCGGAAGCGGGACGGAAAAGAGGGGTCAGGTGAGTTTCTTGGTTTATTGGTTTATTGGTTTGTTGGTCTGTTGGTTCGGCGGCTTCGGCAATGTGTTCTTCTGCCTTCTTAATACCAATGGTCCCCACCCCGGGAAAAACGGTAACAATGTTTGAGATAAAAACAAAAAGGAAAATTGTGGTAATAAAAGGCACGGCTTTTTCCGCGCTTTTTTTATCGCCCAAGACGTTCTCGCAGAGGTTCAAAAAAAAGGCGTAGATTGCCTCAAAAATAAGTTGAAGTCCGCGCGGCACAAGCGACATTTTACTCATGGCGACTGCCACAAGGAGAATGAGGACGATGATGCCAACCCACCCGGTAAGGAGTGAGTTTGTAACGGGCATTCCGCCCAGGGTGAATAGTTCTTCGGCAACCAGAGAAATGGATAACATACCGGATGTCTTTCAAAATAATGCCTGTATTTTAGGCGACTTTTTGCTCTGCGTCAACACGGTAATTTCTGGATATCGGACCTCGCCAAGGCGGGGTCCGATATCCCAAATATTCAAAGAGATGGTATAATCAAAATATGAAACATACTCTCCCCCAACTTCCGTACGCCTACGACGCCCTCGAGCCCTTTATTGACGCGCGGACCATGGAAATTCATCACGCGAAGCATCATAAGGCGTACGTGGACAAGCTAAACGCGACACTCGAAAAATATCCCGATTTGCGGGAAAAGTCAGTGGAGGAACTTTTGAAGAACTTATCTCACGTGCCGGAAGATATCCGAACAGCAATACGGAATCATGGGGGCGGACACTACAACCATTCGCTTTTTTGGAACTGGCTCGCGCCGCCGGCAAAAGGCGGAGGAGGCGCGCCATCAGGTGAATTAGCGCAAAAAATCCAGACCACGTTTGGTTTATTTGAGAAATTCAAGGAAGAGTTCGGAAATGCCGCATTAAACCGCTTCGGAAGCGGCTGGGCGTGGCTCATCGCGGATTCTTCGGGGCTGCTGAAAGTCGTTTCAACCGCGAATCAGGACAATCCTATTTCCGAAGGGCTTATTCCCCTTTTGGGAATTGATGTATGGGAACACGCGTACTATCTCAAATACGAAAACCGCCGGGCCGAGTACATCGAGGCCTGGTGGAATGTGGTGGACTGGACAAGAATTCACGGTTTGATATAATAAAAAAAGCAATATACGAGCCTCCAGTAATGCCGCCGATTTCTTGGTCGGCGGTTTTTTTTATTTACACGAGCCCCAAAGGCCGCGTTCCCCATCTTTTGCTTCGGTTTCCGCTTTTTTGAATTTTTCCTCAAACTTGGTGTCCGGCGGATAGGGAGTTGCTTTGGCCGCTCCTTCCAAAACAAGTTTTTCGTTTACCATAATCCCCTTGCCACTCTTATCTTCCACGTACACGTATCGCAAAAGCCGGTTCAACGGGTCGCGGTCATTCGTGTCGCGAATAAGGCGAACCGTCTTTCCTTCTATCAACTCATTATTTAATTCCGTGGCCTTGTCCGCGAAACAGACCTTTTCTTCCGGGGCACTCTTCTCCGGCGCGTCAATGCCGATATAGCGCACCTGCTCTCCTCCCTCGATCACAAACGTGTCGCCATCAAGAACTGCAATTACCTTTGCCGATTCTCCAGGCGGGAGAAAATCTCCACTCGCTATTTTTGTACTGGTTGCCGCTTCTTCTTTTTTCTCCTTTCCGATACCCATAAGAGAAGCAATAAAGGGCTCCCCCCGCTCCGGCAGGCGGTACCCCACAAACACCCCTCCTATAAACGCGATACCAAGGAGGATAATGACCATTCCAAGAGGTATTGTTTTCATGAGGTCATTATATGCCCCTCATTTTTCTTGTCTAGACAACGCCTAAAAAACGCATAGCGACCAAACATTGTATGTCCTCAAACCATCCACATATGTGGATGGTTTGAGGACATTGCAAAAATCTCCTTTTTTGCTATGATTTCAAAAATAAATGCTTTTATGCTCCTATCGTCTAGTGGCCTAGGACGCTGCCCTCTCACGGCGGAAACCGGGGTTCGATTCCCCGTAGGAGCGCATAATTTCAGAATATTCCCTACGGGGAATCGAACTGGAAAAGGGTCGGGAAAACACCTGTTTTCCCGTGGCGGAAGGTGGAAACCGAGGGGTTTCCAAACGCAGTCCCGCCATGGCGGGACGAGCAGTGAGATTCCCCGTAGGAGCGCGCAACCCTAGAACCCTAGTCATACAACCCGGGTTTTTCAAGCCAGCGCTCCTCTTGGCGCGTAAGAAGCTTCGCCGCCTTCTCCGGCTCCCGCATCACCGCCTCTACAATCTTTTCCATCCGCACCCCCTGCGAACCCTTTATAAGTACCAAGTCCCCTGCCCTGAGTATTTTTTTCAGCGCCTCCGTCGCCTCTCCAAGCGTTTTCGCGACCACGATATTTTTTTCCGAAAGCCCGGCGCCCCGCGCGGCCTCGGCCATAAATTTCGCCAACGCCCCCACGGTAATCAAAAATTTCACCTCTTCGGCTACTCTCCGGCCCGCGTCTTCGTGCGCCTCAATGGAAAATTTTCCAAGCTCCAGCATATCCCCCAATACCGCGATTTTCCGCCGCGCCTTTATGCCGTGCAGAGTATTGAGCGCTTCGTGAAGAGCAAGTGGAGACGAGTTGTACGTATCGTCAATAATACGGCTCCCCTCCATTCCCTCGATAAATTTCAGGCGCCCGGCAGGACTTTTGTAATACGAAAGATTCTCGGAAATTTTTACGAGGTTCACGCCAAAGGCCGCGCCAACCGCGGCGCCTGCCGCGGCCGCGTACGCGTGCACCCTCCCCACGGACTCCTCAATGCGCACAGGCACGAAACTTCCGTTATATTCAAGCTTGCAGGTAATACACGGCGGCAAGGCCTCCATGCGTGTCTCGAGAGCGCGTATGCGGACATCCGCGGACTCGTTCCAGCCGTAGGTAACGACGTGCGCCCGCGTCTCCCCCCTCATATTTCTCGAGGCCTCGTTATCCGCGTTTAGCACGGCGAATCCCGTGGCGGGCAGCTCCTTCACCATGCGCGTCTTCTCTCGAATAAGACCTTCCCGTCCCGCGAAAAATTCCACATGCACCGGAATCTCCCCGATGGGCGTAACGACTCCGATGTGCGGACGGGCAATTTCGAGGAGCCGCCTCATGTCTCCGGGACGGTCAATACCGTATTCCAAAATCAAAAGTTCGGGGTAGGAGCGACTCTTCCATAGAAGGCGCCATACTGAAGTGAGAATTACCCGTATCCAAAAAAACATTCCTCCGATTTTTTCCCAATCCCCAAGAATCGTAAGAGGAAGGCCGAGTTCGTTATTGAAATTTTTTGACGCGCTCCGCACCCTCCGCTCCCGTTCAAGGACCACGCGAATCGCTTCTTTTGTAGAGGTCTTGCCCACGTTTCCGGTAATGCCGATTATCCCGGGGTTGTATTTTTTGAGAGTCAACCTTGCTAAAAACTTGAGAAGGTTTTGTAACATTGAAAGGGCGTTGGATTTCATATCAATTTCTAATTATTCTATGTTTTTATCCGGCGGTATATTGTAATAACTTATAATAAAACTTGCCAGTTCCCGGAAGGCGGGGACAACGGTCGCGCCGGCAAGTATTGCCTCCGGCTCTTCCAATTTCAAAAGAGCGACGAATCGCGGATTCGACACAGGCCCGAAGCCAACATAGGTGTGATTAAACGCCTCTCGATACCCGCCCCTCTGCAAGTCCGCGATTTCCGCGGTTCCGGTTTTGCCCGCGATGCGGTGCTTGGGAAGCGAAGCCACCGCGGCCTTATTAACCGCTGACTCCATCATAGCAGTCACCGCTACCGCGGTTTCTTTTTTCATCACTTCTCTCACCGCGTGAGGACTCGAGGCGGCATTCACATACGGCCTCATAAGTCGCCCCCCGTTCGCGATGCTCCCAAACGCGCTTATGAGTTCTATGGGCGTAAGCGAAATCCCCTGCCCAAAGGAAGCGGTCGCGATATCAATATCTTGTGAATTCTTTCTTTCCACGTTTGAAATGGTTCCCGCGACCTCGTCCGGCAAGTCAATGCCGGTTGTTTTTCCGAATCCGAATTTTTTTAGATATTCCACGAAATTTTTCTTTCCGGTTTTTTGGGCCGCGAACACGGCTCCGGTGTTTATGGATTCTTCAATCACGTTCTTCATGCTCATTTTCCCATGCGCCTTCAGGTCCCAGTTGCGTATGGTTTCTTCGTTTAGGGTCACGGACCCGGAATCATAATACGTTGTTTCCGGCGTAATTACTCCGGTGTCTATCCCCGCAACCATGGTTAATGGCTTCATCACGCTCCCGGGCTCATACACGCTCTGCGTGGCCGGATTGATAAAATTCTCCACCGGAAATTTTCCGTACAAATTCGGCTCGAATGTCGGCTCGCTTGCCATGGCAAGGATTTTCCCGCTCGAGGGTTCCGCCACAATAATCGTTCCGCCCTTGGCGTTGAATGTTTCCATGAGGCCGGAAAGTATCTCTTCGGAACGCGCCTGGATGTTCCGGTCGAGCGTGAGCTCCACGCCCTCTGCGCGCCAAAGATTTTTTTCCTCTTTCTTCTCTATGCCATACAGACCGCGTGGCACATCATATTTTTCGTTTATCCCGACAAATCCCAAAACGTGCGCGGCAAGCGCGCGAAATGGGTACACCCGCGCCTGGCGCGTGCCTTTTTTAATACCCTTCACGCCCGCTTTTTCCACCTCCTGTATCACGCTCTCCTCCGCCCGCTCGAGAAGGAGGCGAAAAAGAGAGGAAGAGTTCCCGATCGCCTCTTGAAGTTCCTCCTTTTCCCAGCCGATTATGGGCGCGAGCTTCTCCGCGGTCTCTTCGGGATTCTCTATTTCCCGCGGCACGGCGTACAGCATAGGGAAATTTTTATTGAGCGCAACCGGAATCTTGTTTCCGTTTCTGTCCGTAATAAATATCTCCCCCCGGCGGCTCAAGGACTCGGCATTCCGTTCTTCCAGGGCCTCCACTTTTTCCACATAATATTCCTCTTTTGTAACCTGCAGATGATAGAGCTGCGCTCCAAGAGTTCCAAAAAGAATAAAAAACACGCCGAGAAGAAAAAATAACCTGAGCCGGTGCATACGCTTGCGTTAATTGGCCAATCCTACGACGTTATGTTCCGATTTTTCAATAGTGATGTACCCGGGCTTTTGCTCAATAAAAAGCGCGTGGCGCTCCGCCACTTCCTGAAGATTCTTGGGAGCCGTTGTTTCAAATACTACGTGCTTCAAATCCGCTTCGTTCAATTTCTCCGTTACCAATCCCTCCTTCAGGGTTCGCGCCGCGTCTCGCTCCGCGACCAGAGTATTGTATTCAAATACGTAGGCCCCTCCGCCGAAAAGCACAAGCGCTCCAAGAAAGAAAAGGAATTTCACGTGCGGTATTCGTTGTCGTGGTTTTGTTATCGTCATGTGTTAGTTATTAGTTATCAGTTATTAGTTATCAGTTATTAGTTAAAAGGAATCCTCGCAACTTGGCGGAACGGCTTCTGGGGTTTTGCAGAACCTCTTCCCGCGAGGGCTTTATTACTTTTTTATGTATTCGTTTCCCGATACCTTTATCCTCGTATACTCGAAATGCCTGCTTTACCATTCTATCTTCCAATGAATGGAAGGTGATGATTGCCGCGCGCCCACCATGCGTAAGGACAAGCGGCAAACTCTTCAAAACCTCCTCCAGATTCTCCAATTCTTTGTTTACGTACATTCGGAGCGCCTGAAACGTTCTTGTCGCGGGATGTATTTTCCCTGTCCGTTTTTCCCCAATGAGCCGAACAAGGTCCATGGTCGTCTCGAGCCGTTTCTTTTTTCTCGCCTCGACTATTCTTCTCGCTATTTCCCGCGCCCTTTTCTCTTCTCCGTATGTTGAGAGGATATCCGCGATTTCGCCCTCCTTCAGGTTCTGTAGCGCTTCCCTCGCCGTTTCCCCTCCGCTTTTTTCGTTATATCTCATGTCGAGCGGCTCGTCTTTCTGAAAACTAAACCCCCTGCCCGACCGAAGGTGCGCGGAAGAAAATCCAAGGTCAAGAAGAAGTCCGTCCGCCATCGGCAAACCATATCTTTTTTGTATGTCCGGTATGTCTCTATAATTTCCTTCCGCGATAACGACCTTTGTCGAAACTCCCGATATGTTTTGTTTTGCTTTTTTCGTTTGATTCTTGTCCCAGTCAATTCCCAAAAATATGCCGTTGGGCTCAATGTGTTTTATTATTTCCTTCGCGTGCCCTCCCTCGCCAATAGTGCCGTCTATCATGAAATCGCCTGGCTTTGGATGTAACATCTCTATTGCTTCATTCAAAAGAACGGGGATGTGGCTCATATCCCCAATTCTCCCAATTTCTCCGCTATTTCATCCGAAGCGGATTCGGTCTTTGCTTTGTATTTCTCCCATTCTTCTTTGTCCCATACCTCGATTCTGTTATAGAGGCCGGTCACTACCGCCTGTTTCGAAAGTCCGGCATACTGCCGAAGATACTCGGGAATGAGCACGCGGCCCTGGGAGTCGAGTTCCACGTCCGTTGCCCCCGCAAGCATAAGACGGGCAAATGCCCGGGAATTCGCCTGGGCAATGGGAAGCGCGATAAGTTTTTCCGCGAGCTTTTCCCATTCAATTTTGGTGAACACGAAAAGGCAGTGGTCCAGGCCACGGGTAATAATCGCGCCACGCGTCATGGCTTCGCGAAACTTCGCGGGCACGGCGAGCCGCCCCTTAGTATCTATTGAATGTTTGTATTCGCC
>JBBTZM010000101.1:0-3350 GCA_038061335.1 Patescibacteria group bacterium
GTTCGCGAGGATTCCATTTTTGACATCGCGTCCGTCACAAAGGCAATTCCAACCGCGCTTACGGCTCTGTATCTTATTGAACGCGGCAAACTCGAAACGGATACTCCGGTCATAGAGTTTCTTCCGGAACTTCACAATGCTTCGCGCGAAGAGCTTCGGGTGCGCCATCTTTTGACCCATACCGTAGGATACGGGGAAGAGCTTCGTCTCTCCTCTTTGCGCGACAGAACCCCGGAAGAGATTCTTCGGGCGGTATTTTTTGCTCCGCTGCGCTACGTGCCGGGAGAATATTTTTCGTACACAAACGCGGCAAGCATTCTTTTGGGACTTCTCGTGGAGCGGGCCTCAAAAGAGACATTGGAAAGTTTCGCGAGTAAGGTCTTCTTTAATCCGCTTTCCATGAACCGCACGAGCTTCTATCCCCTGAATCATTTTTCAAAAGAAGAAATTGTGCCTACAGAAATATGCGAATGGCGGGGCAAGGAGCTTCAAGGAGAAGTACATGATGAGAGCGCTTGGAAGTTGCAACAATGTACGTTACCTGATTACGTAAATTTTTCGGTCGGTTCTGCCGGGCTTTTCTCAACGGCGTCCGACTTGCTCGTAATTTTGGAAATGCTTATTCGGGGAGGGGAGTACGGGGGCAGGCGATATTTTTCCGAGGAGATGGTCGCGCGTATGTATCAGAATCATTTATTTGGCATCGGAGCGTGCCATGGCCTTGGGTGGGAGCTTTGCAATAGGAGGTGGATGGGGGACCAGTGCGGAGAGCGTACATTCGGGAAAACAGGGTTCACTGGATGTTCGGTCATGTGCGCTCCGGACCGCGGCATTGGGCTTGTGATTTTGTCGAACTATACATACCCGAAACGCAAGCCCGATTCTTTATCAATGAACGAATTCCGCCGCGATATCGCGGATATTGTGTTCGGGGAGTAGTATTGTTTTATGCAATTATCAAGAAGTTCATTTTATTTTTACTAAAGTTACATGACGGCCGTCATGTAACTTTAGTAAATCTTTTTCCACATAATGATGTTTGTGATAAGGTTGCCTTTGTATTGGACCGCTTCCGGGAGGCGGCCCACTTCTTTGAAGCCCATGGAGGTATAGAGTTGTATTGCCGGCTCGTTCCCTTCGTACACATGGAGTTCTATGTGGGAGATATCGATGCTTGGCGCTTTTTCCAGAACGCGTCGCATGAGTTCCTTGCCCAGTCCTTCTCCGCGGAAGTCCTTCGCAATCGAAATGCCAAATGTTCCCACGTGTCTTGCCCTGCCTCCTTGGCGGGTTATTTGCGTGTTTCCAACCATGCGTCCGTCGAAAAACGCGGCAAAAAATATTTTATCTTTTTTTCTAACTCCCTCGGTCGTTTTTTGAACCCATTCTTTTTGCTCTTCCAGCGTTACGGGATTTCCCGAGCGCGCTATCATAGTGTCTTCTTCAATGAGCGCGTTTATGAAGTCCAGGGCGGCCTGTATGTCGCTTTCCGTGTTTTCAATGGGGCGGATGAGTACTTCTTTGTCGGATTTTGTCGTAAATGTTTCAGGCATTTAAGTTCCTTCCTCCCAGGAGGAGAGGTAGGTTTTTTGCTCTTTTGTGAGTGTGTCGATTGTGATGCCCTCGGCCTTGAGTTTTAAGGAGGCAATCATTTCGTCGAGTTTTTTTGGTAAGGCGTGGACTTTTGCTGAAAGTTTACCGCGGTTTTTCCACATAAATTCCGCGCCCAAGGCCTGGCGCCTGACGATACATATCAAAAATCGTCTTCGCGCCAATATACCCCATGCCGCTTGTAAGGCCCCCACGAGCTGGAAAACGACATCCTGTAGCGGGCCCTTGTATTTCATGGCGCCCTCGACTCCCTCGGGCACGAACTCCTTCTCATTCTTTTGGAAATAGCGGTCGGAAGAAGTATTGCCTTTCATTACGGCCAAACTTCCCATACCTCGGTATGATTTGTACTTCTCGCCGTTTGATTCAAAAATTTCACCGGGGGCTTCTTCCGTACCCGCGAGTAGGGAACCGAGCATAACGGACGACGCTCCCGCGGCAAGCGCCTTTACGATGTCGCCGGAGAACTTGATGCCGCCGTCGGCGATTAAGGAGGGTTCGGGTGTCGGCCTCGTTCCGAACCACGCACGATTTACGCGGTTCGAGAAGTACGTCGTCAAAGGTAAGACCAAGGGAGAAGTTTTTTGAATCCATGCCGTATTATATACTATTGAAAAAAGGGTTTACAAGTTTTTGTAGAATGGTAAGATGGGGGTATGATAATAATTTACACAACTCCTTCCTGCGTGTATTGCAAAATGGCAAAGGCGTTTTTTGCCGAGCATAACGTTCAATATGAAGAGAAGGACGTAACGAAAGACGACGCGGCGCGCGACGCCATGATTCAAAAGTCCGGCCAGATGGGGGTGCCGGTCATCGACGTGCATGGCAAGGTAGTCGTCGGCTTCGATGAAGACGCGCTTACAAAATTTCTGGGTCTTGAATCTTAGGTTGTAGGTCTTCGTGTATGTCCAAATCCACGCACGCGAACATTTTTCTTCTCCTTCTCGGGCTCACTCTTTTCGTGGGCTATGTGTTTCTCCGTCCATACCTCGCCTCCGTGCTTCTTGGTGGAGTTTTTGCCGTGGTGTTTTATCCCTTGTACGGGCTCTTGCTCCGATTCGTCCGTTTCCGCGCGCTTGGGGCGGCGCTCACGCTACTCCTTGTGGTTTGCGTTGTGTTCGTGCCGCTCTTTCTTGTTACGAAAAAAATCGCGGAAGAATCCGCGGGCGTGTATTCCTTTATGACGACAAACGGGAACGCGACGCGTTTCGCGGAAGAGGGAATCGCCCTTGTTTCAAAATATATCCCGGGCATTGAATCGCAGGTTCAGGCGGCCCAAGTGCATACGTATATCAAAGGTATATTTTTGAAAGTCGTGGAGAATATAGGCCCTCTCTTTTCCAAAACCGCGGAAATTATTCTTTATGTGATTCTTACGCTCTTTACCCTGTATTATCTTTTGAAAGATGGGGCGAAGTTCCGTGAGAAGATTATGGAATTTTCTCCTTTGAAAAAGAGTGAAGATGAAAAAATTTTTGAAAAAGTGAAAGGAACCGTGACCTCAATCGTGCGCGGTTCGCTCGTCGTGGGCGTTATTCAGGGAATAATGACCGGCCTGGGGTTTTTGATTTTTGGCGTACCCAACCCCGCGCTTTGGGGGAGCGTGGCGATTTTTGCGGCTATTATTCCGGGAGTGGGGACCGCGCTCGTGAATATTCCGGCTGTTCTCTTTCTTGCCATAAGCGGCTCTGGGACAAACGCCTTTCTCCTTCTCCTCTGGAGCATGAGCGCGGTAG